>NZ_JBHVJC010000042.1:0-65652 GCF_042799315.1 Streptomyces sp. NPDC057702
GCCGCCCACCGGTCGCGTACCGGTGGGCGGCGGCCCGCTGTGGCGCGCGAGGGGCTCAGTCGTTGGGCACCGTCTCGTAGCGCGGCGTGTTCTCCTCCATCTGTCGCAGGGCGTCCTTGCGGTCCCGCTTGGAGAGCCGGTCGATGTAGAGGTAGCCGTAGAGGTGGTCCGTCTCGTGCTGGAGGCAGCGCGCGAAGTAGCCGGTGCCCCGCACCTTGATCGGGTTGCCCTGGGCGTCCTGGCCGCGCACCTCGGCGTAGTCCGGGCGGGCCAGCGACGCGTACGCGGTGGGCACCGAGAGGCAGCCCTCGTTCGAGTCGTCCAGGTTGCGACGCTCGGCGGGCAGCTCGACCAGGACCGGGTTGCAGACGACACCGACATGCCGCACGCCCTCGTCGTCCATGCAGTCGTAGACGAAGACCTTGCGGTCCACGCCGATCTGGTTCGCGGCCAGACCCACGCCCTCGGCCGCCCGCTGGCTGGCGAACATGTCGTCCACCAGCGCGGCCAGCTCGTCGTCGAAGGCGGTGACGTCCTGGCACTCCCGGTGCAGCACCGGGTTGCCCACGACGGTGATCGGCCGGGCCGTGCCGCGCTCGCGGTACGCCTGCTCCCGCTCCGCACAGTCCTGGGTGTCGACGACGAACCCGTCCTCCACCTCCGGCACTGAGGACCCCTCGTTCACCTGCTGGTCGGTCTCTTGCTGCGCCATGGTCCGCCGTAAGCCTTCCTGGAATCCCTGCTTCGTCGCCCTACAGGGTACGGGCATCGCCGAGCGCCCGGCCCGTGATCACCTGCCTCGCCCCTCGGCCGGGGCCGTGCGGGGGTGGGCGGCGAAGCGCGACGGGTGGGTGGTGTGACGGGTGGGAGCGGGGGTGCGCGGCCGGGGCCACGGCGTCGGGAACGGGAGGGGTGGCGAGGCGGAGGGCGGGGCGGGCCCGACGGCCCGGCGTACGCCCGGGTCAGCAGACCTCTTCCAGGTCCCGCCACTCGCGGGTGTCCGGGCTGTCCGCGACCCAGCCGTCCAGCAGCCCGCGCACCAGCCCGGCCGGGGCCGCGATGCCGCACTCGCGCTCGGGGACCCACAGCGAACCGGAGCCCGCCGTGCGGTGGCCGAGCGGGCCGGGGTGGCCCGGTTCGCTGTGGTCGTGCGGGTCCAGGTGCTCGCCGTCGCCCTCGTCGCTCGGCATGCGGCTCTCGGAACAGGAGCGACACAGCAGCCGCACCGAGGAGGACCAGTCCTCGGCCGCGAACCCGGCGTCGGCGGCCAGCCGCTCCAGCGCGTCCCGGTCGGTCTCCCGGGCGGCCTCGATCAGCACGACCCAGGTCGGCACGGGCGAGGGTGCCCACAGCTCGATCTCGTCGAAGACCGGGTAGGAGGGCCCGGCGGCGGTGGTGCGCTCCCCGTGCGGGACGCCGTCGTGCAGGACGACCTCGCCCCAGCGCCGGCCCGAGGACGGCAGCGGGATGCTCAGCACCTCGATCCGGGCCGGGTCCAGCCGACGGCCCCAGACGACCTCGGCCTCCCCCTCGGGCGAGAGCCGCACCGCCGCGCTGCCCAGGTCCATGTCGACCGGGGCGCTGGCCGGACCGGAGGTGACCGCCTGGTCACCGCGCGTCTTGAGCCCGTACGCCTGCCAGGCCCGACGGGCCAGCGGCCAGTCCTGGAGGGCGGTGGCCGCGATGCCCACGTTCCACCAGTCGGGGGCCCCGGAGTCGCGGTCCAGGAGGGCGACCGCACGCAGTCCGGCGGCGCGCGCCTGCTCCCAGTCGTGACGGAACTTGTGCAGCAGGGCCAGGTTGAACCAGGACTCGGAGAGCCACGGCTCCAGATCGACGGCGCGCGTCAGCAGCGCGCCCGCGTCCTCGTACCGGCCGTCGCCGATGAGCGTGAACGCGCGGTCGGTGGCCTGCCGCCAGGAGGCGGATGGCCGGCGCCGCACCTTGCCGAAGATCCTCACGATTCCCGCCTGCCGATTGCTGCGTCATTCGCGCCGGTGCCCTTGCGGGTGGCGTCGCCCTCCCTGACGACAACCTGCCACATCTTCACGGACATCTCAGCCCGGCCCCTGCGATTGCCTCGGAGCGGAGCATGCGCTACTTCTCTCCTTGCCGCTGGCCAGCGCCGCGACACCCCCTTCTCCGCATCCAACCATGCCCAATCGGGGCCCCGCTCATTACCCACCGGTTGTGACAAGGGCCTGTCACACGGAGTCCCCGGAGACCGTACGGCGGCCCGACTACCGCGAGACATCCGGGGTACGAAAGGTGAATTTCGCTGTGCGGTATCAGGCGTGCGGGGGGTGCCGTAGGACCCGGGCCAGCGCCGCCACCACGGTCGGGTCGTACTCCCGCTCCGTGCCCAGCCACAGCCGTTCCATCGCCCGCCGCGACCCGCGGGGAACCTCGTCACCCCCGTCGGACCCCGCCATGGCGTACGCGCTCACGCGCCCCGGGGCCCCGCGCGATGGGCCACCACCCGCCCGACCCGGCTGTGCGGCCGGGGGCGCGCCAAGATCACCCGTGAGATCCGCGTACGCGTTGACCACCCGGATCACCCGCGCCGACAGCGGCTGCTCGCGGTACGGGGCGGCCTGTCGCTCCACCGCGTCCACCACCTCGACGGGCAGGCCGACGCGGCGCACGACGGCCCCCGCGAGCAGGGCGAGGCGCCGGGCCTCCGGGGCCGGCAGCGACTCCGTCGCACCGCCCGGATACGGCTCCATCAGCGAGAGTTGACCCACGTCGTGCAGGAGGGCCGCATCCTCGATGACGGCCAGGGCGGGCTCGACCAGGCCCAACTCCCGGCCCACCGAACGCCCGAGCGCGGCGACCCGACGCGCATGGCCGGCCGGGGTGTAGCCGGCGATCTCCGGGGCGCGGGCCAGCGCGGCGACTGTCTGCCGGCCGGTGGCCCGCACGGCCGCGCGCCGGCGCACCGCCAACTGCGCCAGCAGCGGCGGCACCCCGCAGACCGGCACCGCCCACGCGCCGGCCACGTCCACGGCCAGCGCCAGCACCACCGCCGTGACACACACCGCAACCCGCACCCGCGCGTGCCCACTCCCCGACAGCGCGTACGCTCCGCCCGCGCGCGCCCGCGCGAGGAGGACCGCCAGCCCCGCGTCGGCGAGCACGGCAAGCGCCAGGAGGACGAGCAAGGAGGGTACGGCGAAGGGCTCGTGCGCGGTACGCGAACCCAACGGGATGACCCGGTCCAGGAGTTGGCCACCGAACGCGGCGACACCGGTCGCCAACACGCGGCGCACGACGCGGTCGGGGTCGGCCGAACGGCCGAGCGCGAGGGGCGGGACGAGGCCGAGCAGGCTGCCGGCGACGACCACCGCGACGGCCTGCGCCCCACCGAACGCCCCGGGCTCGAACGCCCCGCCCCCAACGGCCCCTTCGTCGCCCGCCACCAGGCCGAGCAGCACGTAGCCGAGGGCCGCCGCCGTGGCCAGCGGGGCCACCTCCCGACCGCGCGCCGGCGGCGCCACGGAATGGCGGGCCGCCTCCCCGGCGGCGACCAGCAGGCCGAACCCGAGCGCCACGCCCGGCCCGTGCACCCCACACCAGGCCGTCCAGCCGAGCGCGGCGACGGAGAGCGCGGCGGCGGCGCCGTAGGCGACCGCGACGCCACCACCGGGGTAACGCCCAACTCCCCACCACCCCCGACGCACAGCCCCGCGCACCACTCGCCCGGGTCGCCCCGCCGCATCCGCCCCGTACGCCGCGGGCCCGCGCGCCGATCCCGGCGCGGGCCTCTCAACCTCGCCCATCACTCCGCCGGGCACGACGCGCCGCGTGCGCCGCGGCGGTCACCGGCCGCGCGGCGCCGCCGTACGGCAACGCCCTCGCGCCGGGCCGCCCGGAGGCATCCGACTCACCCGCCGCCTCGCTTCCCACCTCGCCCGACCACCCCTCGACCCGCCCGCGAGCCGACCCCGCACAGACGTCGAGCCCGACGGCAGAACCCCACAACTCCCTTACGCCTTCGCCAAGTTGAGTGCTCTCCTCGTGCGGGTCGACGGCGCGGGCCGCATCGTCGCGGTCCCGGCACGCCGTACCGCACGGCCTGTCGTACGCCGCCTCGCACGCGGGGCCGTACGCGGCGCCCGGATAGGCCGCTCCCACGGCGACGCACCCGTCCAGGGGTTCGCACGGGCCGCGGGGGTCGCGCGGATCGCCGTGTTCGTAAGAACGGCCACGGCCCTGGCGATCGCGCGAGTGCCCGCCGGCGGGCGGGCCACCGGGGCCACGGCCCCCACCCGACTCGGCCCCGCCGGCACCCACGCCGGCGACAGTGCCGGTACCGGCGGCGCCGGTCAGGCTGCCGCGCTCGCGCGTCCGGTCGGTCGCGGCCCACGCGTCCGCGCGTCCGGCGCCCTGGACGGCCGCCACCCTCGCGCAGGTCGCGCCGGCGCCCTCGGCCACCTCCGCCGTCGCGGCGGCTTCGGTCTCCCAGCCGTGTCGGTCCAGCGCGCGAGCGAGGGCACGCACCATGCGGGGGTCGAACTGCGAGCCCGCGCAGCGCCGGAGCTCCTCGACGGCGGCGGGCACCGGGCGCGCGCGGCGGTAGCTGCGCGTCGAGGTCATCGCGTCGAAGGCGTCCGCGACCGCCACCACCCGCGCCACCTCGGGAATGTCCCGCCCGGCCAGGCCGTGCGGATATCCGCTGCCGTCCAGCCGTTCGTGGTGGTGCAGGACCGCCGTCCTGGCCTCGTCCAGGCACGCGATGCCCCGCACCATCGCGTCCCCGTGCTCCGGGTGCAGCTCGATCACGCGCCGCTCCCCCGGGGTCAGCGGGCCGTTCTTGCACAGCACGCGGGTCGGTACGCCGAGCTTGCCCACGTCGTGCAGCACCCCGGCCACCCGCAGCACCTCCAGCCGCTCCGCCCCCATGCCCAGCTCGCGGGCGATCAACACCGCCGCCTCTCCCACGCGTTCGCCGTGCCCGCGCGTGTAACGGTCCTTGAGGTCGACGGCCTGCGTGAGCGCGTGCACGGCCCGCTGCCGCGCGACCCGCTCCCGGGGCCAGGCGCCCAGGGCCCGGCCGGCGAGGGCGATCGGCACCAGCACCAGCAGCGCGGCCGGCGGCCCGTACGGGCTGTGCCACAACACCGCCATCACCAGCCCCACCAGCCCGTGCACGACATACGCGGCCCCGGAACAGCCCAGGTCCCGACGTTTCTCCCGGTCCCACCGCCGACCGCGTCGGCCGGCCGCGCGCCGCGCCCCGTGCTCCAGCCCGGTCAGCGACAACCAGCAGGCGAGCACCGCGCCGGCGGCGGGCGCCAGCGCGCGGGGCAGGTCGGCGGTCACGAGGGCGGTCGGTCCGCCGGTCGCGGCGAAGGCCGTGGCGCTGGCGTACGCGGCGAGCGCGAGCCGTGCGAGGTGCCAGCCACGAGCGGTCGGCGTCGACCCCCCGCCGGAAGCCGTCGGGCCGGCCCGGACCACGAGGGCGCCGGGGAGGGTGGCCAGCGCCGCGGTGGCGGGTGGCAACAGGAAGGCCCCGGCCAGGAGCGCGGGGCCACCCCAGTCGAAGGGCGGGCCGCTGGTCGGGGCGGCGGGGGTCTCGCGCGGGGCGCGACGGATCGCGGCCTGACAGCCCGCGTATCCGAGCGCGAGCAGCGCCACCGACAGCCAGCCGGGCGCGCCGGGGCGCGCTGGAGGCTCGGCGGGATCGAGGCCAAGGGTGGCGGCCGGGTCGCTGGCCAGGGCAGGAGCGGCGCACAAGGCCGCCACGCAGACCGCGCCGACGATATAGAGGCGCGCGGCTTGCGGAAGCGCCCGCACGGTCCCCACCTCCCCCGTTCGTAACGGCTCGACGTCAGGTTGGGGAGGATAGGACGGCTCCGCGACAAAAACGCCCACTCGGGTGGAATCAGTCGCCCGGCGGGAACAGATACACCCCTTCGAGTGAAAGACAGGTGGCGCAGGGGTGGCGCACTGGACGCCACCCGGCCGTGTATTCGAGACGAGCCCGACGGCGTACCGCGACCGACCTACGCGGGGCCGCGAGTGCTCACGGGCAGGCCGTACGCCGCCGGCGAGCGGGACGGGGCCGTCAGGCACCCACCCGACGGCCGTCCACCGGGCAGCCCGGCCACCCGTCGCGCCACCCGGCTCCGGAGACGGCCGCGCACACCACGTCGCGCCGCCGACGCGGCCCGCGCCGGGCGACCGTGCGCCGGCACACACCCGGCCGCCCTCACGCCCCGACGCCGAGGACGCCACCTCGAACCGGCCCCCGCGCCGGCCGTCCCTCATATGCGGGCGGCAACTACCTGACAACTATGAGGAGTTGCAACGGCCGACGGGCTGGGCAGGAGTGAGGAGGGTGAGCGACGACGCGACTCCCGTGACCGCGGCGCACCGCGGACGCGGAGACACCGACAGCACACGGGAGGCGTGTGAGGCGAGAGTGAGGGCCGGGGCGATGGGCGCCGGCGATGAGTACGAACTCGGGTGGTTCAGTCGCGGGCGGCGGACTCCGGACCGCTGTCGACCGTCCCGGTGGCGGGCGCCGCGCGCAGCGGCTGGGCCGAGGCGGCCTGGGTCGACGCGGCGGCGGACGCGGCACCGGACGCCGAAGCCGTGCCGGCAGCCGAAGCGGAACCGGCGGCCGAGGCCGGGTCGACCGCGCCCCGCTCGGAGGCTCCGGGGATGCGGTGCATGGGACGGCCGGGGCCCGTCTCCAACACGGCCCGGTCGGGCACGACCTCGCCGGCCCTTATCAGCTCGATCCGGCCCATGACCTTCGAGCGCAGGTCGGCGGGCACGTCGTCGTGGCCGCAGCAGCGCTTGACGAGCTTCTTCACCGCCTGCTCCAGGCCGTACTTCTCCAGGCACGGCGAGCACGCGTCGATGTGCACCTCGAACTTGGCGCAGTCACCGTCGGGCATCTCGTGGTCGAGGAACTCGTACAGGTGGTCGAGGACCTCAGAGCAGTCCGTCTCGTGCGGGTCTCCGCAGCTCATGAGCCCGAGCCTTTCCGATCGTGCGACTCTTCCCCTGACGGTGCCGGGGAGACCCCACTCGACACAGCCCCCGCGCCCGCCGGCACCAGCCCGCGACCCCGGGCGTAGTCCTCCAGCAGACCGCGCAGTTGGCGGCGCCCACGGTGCAGTCGGGACATCACCGTACCGATGGGTGTCCCCATGATGTCCGCGATCTCCTTGTAGGCAAAGCCCTCAACGTCGGCGAGATACACCGCGATGCGGAATTCCTCGGGGATCGCCTGCAGGGCGGCCTTCACGTCGGAGTCCGGCAGGTGGTCGAGCGCCTGGGACTCGGCGGAGCGCAGTCCGGTGGACATGTGCGACTCGGCGCGCGCGAGCTGCCAGTCCTCGATCTCCTCGGCGGCGCTGCGCTGTGGTTCGCGCTGCTTTTTGCGATAGGAGTTGATGAAGGTGTTGGTCAGGATGCGGTACAGCCACGCCTTGAGGTTGGTGCCCTCGCGGAACTGGTGGAAGGACGCGTACGCCTTCGCGTAGGTCTCCTGCACGAGGTCCTCGGCGTCCGCCGGGTTACGCGTCATGCGCAGCGCGGCCGAATACATCTGGTCCAGGAAGGTGAGGGCATCCCGCTCGAAACGGGCGTTCCGCTCGGCCACGGTCTCGTTCGCGCCCGCTGCCGCGTCGGCCTGGGCGGTCTCGTCCTCGGCGTGGCTGACCTGGGCCGCGGCCCCGTACTGCGCCGCGTCGGTCGAGCCGTTCGTCGTGCCGTCGGTCCCCGCGTCCGTCCCAGTGACCGAACCCACCTCCTCCAACACCGTGGCGAAGCCCGGTGTGGACCCGCTTGAATCGGAGAATAGACGACGATCCGGTCCGCCCGCCGCTCCAGCCAGCGTCGACTGGTCGACCCGAAGCTGTGACCACGCCAGGTCGGCGGTCTGCGGACGGGACGGGCAAGCAAGCGAACCCATGCGGGGAACTCCCATTCCTCGTGCTGATGCCGCTACGTATCGATCCCTACGCCCCGCACAACGCCCGCACCCGGGTCCGCATTCCCGGCTCAGCCACCGATTCGATCGAGCCATTCCGCGACGGCTTCGGTGATCACCGTCAGCGTCTCCTCCTGGGTACGAGCCGCCCGCTTGGGCACCGCGAAGCCGTGGTCGGCCTCCGGAACGGTCACGATCTCCGTGTCCGTGGGGAACTCCTCCGGTCGTCCGAACGGGTCACGTCCCCCCTGCACCACCAGGGTCGGCAGCCCGGCGTCCAGCAGTTCGCCGGCCCGCGAGGAGGCCGGCTTGCCGGGCGGGTGGAGCGGAAAGGAGAGGGCGAGCACGGCCTCGGCTCCCAGCTCCCGCCCGGTGCGACAGGCCACCCGGGCGCCCGCGCTACGCCCGCCGGCGATCACCGGCAGCCCCGGCGCGGCCAGCGCCGGCCACACCGCCCGCCAGCCGACGTCCAACGTCTTCGGCGCGGGCGCCACCTTCTTCCCGGCCACCCGCCAGGGCTGCTCCACCAGCGCGACGCTCACACCGCGCGGGGGCAGGGCCGCCGCCAGCGCCGCCAGGTCGCGCGCCTCGATGCCACCGCCCGCCCCGTGCCCCAGGGCCAACACGGCGCGGGCCCGTGACGCCCGGTGCCAGGTGACGCGCGCGTCCCCGGCCGGGGTGGCCACGGTCTCGCTCCGCGCGGCGGGGTCGGCCCCGCCTCCCGCCTCGTTCGCTCTCGTCCGCATCCGCCCATCCTGCCGCGCGCCCCGACCCGGCCCTACGCCACCCGCCGGCCGCCACCCGATCCGCCCGGGCCCAAGCGAGCACCTCGCACCCGGCCACCACCCCGGGAGCGGTCAGCGGCCGACCGAACCGGACGGGCGCCCGCTGGCCGGGACGGGCGGGCCGGCCACCAGGCGGTTCAGCCAGCCGGCGGGACAGCCGCCGACAGCGTGGGCGGCGGCCGGTGGGGACGAGCGAGCCCCCGGGCGCCGGGCCCGACGCCGGGCCCGCTCCGGCGGACAGTCGGCGGACACCCGCCGGAAGGGCGCCGGAGCGGCGCTCAGAACAGCGTCTCCTCCTCCGGCGCCGCCAGCTCCTTCAGCAGCTCCGGGCCGTTGTTGCGCACGTTGCTCACCTCCGTGGTCACCGGGTAGGCCCGCAGCAGTCCGCCCGGCGGCGGCGCGAGCAGCGCGCGCAGGGACTCCTGGTCGGCGCGGGCCGGGTCGAGCCAGTCGGCCCAGCGGTCGGGGGTGAGCATCAGCGGCATGCGGGGGTGGATCTCCGCCAGCGACGCGGGCCCGGACGCGTCCGCCGCCCGGCCCGCCAGCGGCGTGGTCTCCGCCTCGGTCGTGATCACCGTGCAGGTGGCCCACCACGCCCGCGGGTGGTCGTCGGGCAGCGTGCGGTCCCGCCAGAACTCGTACAGCCCGGCCAGGGCCATCACCGAGCCGTCGGCCGGCGTGACGAAGTACGGCTGCTTGCGGGTCCGCTTCTTGCGGCCCCGCTCCTCCAGTTGCCGCTCGTCGGCGCTGGTCACCCACTCGTAGTAGCCGTCCGCCGGCACCAGGCAGCGGCGTGCCTCGAAGGCGCGGCGGTAGGACGGCTTCTCGTGCACGGTCTCCGCCCGCGCGTTGATCATCTTCGCCGCGCCCTCCGGCGACTTCGCCCACGAGGGCACCAGCCCCCAGCGCAGCGCGCGGAGCTGGCGGACCGGCGTGCGGTCGGCGGAGTGCTTGAGGGGCCGCTCCAGCACGGCGTAGACGCTCTTGGTCGGGGCCACGTTCCAGTCCGGGGCCAGCGCCTCGGTCGGCTCCCACGTGCCCACGTCGAACAGGTCGACCAGGTCCTCCGGCTTTCGGCTCGCCGCGTACCGTCCGCACATCTCGCTACAACCCCTCCGACCGCACCGTCTGCCCCACCCATGCTGCCGCACCCGGCCCGCGTTCCCCACGGCGAGCGCCCGGGCGAGCGCCCGGGGCCGGGGCCGGGCCGCGCGGATTGCGGACGAACCGCCGCATCTCCCGCGGGCGGCCCGTGCCGTCGGAACCGGAGTGCGCCCGGGGGCGTTTTTCCTACCGCCCGACCGGAGTGCCAGACTGCGTCACCACCGCGACCGGGCCCCGCCCCGGCCACCCGGTCGAGGACGAACCCCGTCTGATCGACCCTGACCGCGCCATCCCGACCGGTCACCGCCGACCGCTCACACCCGACCGTCACCGCCGACCACCGGCCCGCCCCGCCGAGCACCGCCCGCGCCACCCCGCACCGACCGGGACCAAGGAGTCGCCCCCGCATGGACAGCACCAGCGCAACCGAGCTGTGGGACCGCGTCCTTGGCACCCAACCCGACCCCTCCTCGTGGCTGGTGGCGATCACCGGCCTGGTCGCGCTCGCCACCGTGACCTCACGGCTGTCCTGGCGCGTGGCCCGCAACGCCATCACCATCGCCCACGAGGGCGGGCACGGGATCGTCGCACTCCTCAGCGGACGCCGGCTGGACGGCATACGCCTGCACTCGGACACCTCGGGGTTGACCGTCTCGCGTGGCAGGCCGACCGGTCTGGGCATGATCCTGACCGCCGCCGCCGGCTACACCGCGCCCTCGCTGCTCGGCCTCGGCGGGGCCTGGCTGCTGGCCGCCGGCCACATCACGGCGCTGCTGTGGGGGGCGAGTGCGCTGCTGGTCGCGATGCTGCTGATGATC
This sequence comes from Streptomyces sp. NPDC057702, assembly GCF_042799315.1. Classification (NCBI taxonomy): domain Bacteria; kingdom Bacillati; phylum Actinomycetota; class Actinomycetes; order Kitasatosporales; family Streptomycetaceae; genus Streptomyces; species Streptomyces sp. NPDC057702. The sequence continues at coordinate 10,653 of NZ_JBHVJC010000042.1, forward strand.
CGCAATGCCTACGGGGTGCTGTCGGTCGTGGTCACCGGCGCGATCTTCCTCCTGGTCACCTGGCTCACCGAACCGGAGGTGCAGGCGGCGTTCGCGTACGGAGTGGTGTGGTTCCTGCTGCTCGGCGGGGTCAGGCCGCCGTTCGAGCTCCAGCGCAAGCGCCGGTACGGGCAGGCCAGGGACTCCGACCCGGACCAGCTCGCGCGGCTGACCCACGTACCGGCGGCGCTGTGGATGGGCCTCTTCCACACCGTCACGCTGTGCTCGCTGATCGGCGGCGGGCGCTGGCTGCTCGACCTGTGAGCGCCCTGGGTCCCGACCGCCTCCTATCAGTGCCGTGTTACGGAGGGGTTTCACCGCTTTTGATCGAGAATCGCCCTCCGGCGGAGCCACTAAAGTAAGGCTCATGACCGGCACTGAGACATTCCCGGATGACGCCCTCGCTCTCTGGCCCGCTCCGCTCGCGCACGGAGCGGTCGACGCGACCGTCACCGTGCCCGGTTCCAAGTCCGTCACCAACCGTGGCCTGGTCCTCGCCGCGCTGGCCGCCGAGCCCGGCTGGCTGCGCCGCCCGCTCCGCTCCCGCGACACCCTGCTGATGGCCGAGGCGCTGCGTGCCATGGGCGTCGGCGTCGAGGAGACCATCGCCTCCAACTCCGCCGCCTCCGACGAGCCCGGCTCCCCCGCCGGCGGCGAGGCGTGGCGTGTGATCCCCGCCGGGCTGCACGGCCCGGCCACCGTGGACGTGGGGAACGCCGGTACGGTCATGCGCTTCCTGCCGCCGGTCGCCGCCCTCGCCGACGGGCCGGTCCGCTTCGACGGCGACGCCCGTTCCCACGAGCGACCGCTGCACGGCGTGATCGACGCGCTGCGTGCCCTCGGCGCCCGGATCGACGACGACGGCCGGGGCGCGCTCCCGCTGACCGTGCACGGCAACGGCAGCATCGAGGGCGGCCCGGTCCGTATCGACGCCTCCTCCTCCTCGCAGTTCGTCAGCGCGCTGCTGCTCTCCGGCGCGCGCTTCAACCAGGGCGTCGAGGTGCGGCACGTGGGTTCCGCGCTGCCCTCCATGCCGCACATCCGGATGACCGTGGACATGCTGCGCGGCGCGGGCGCGGCCGTGGACACCCCGGAGGCGGGCGGCGAGCCCGACGTGTGGCGGGTGGCGCCGAGCGCGCTGCTCGGCCGCGACCTGGTGGTGGAGCCCGACCTGTCCAACGCGGCCCCCTTCCTGGCCGCCGCCCTGGTCACCGGTGGGCGGGTGACCATCCCCGACTGGCCCGAGCACACCACCCAGCCCGGTGACGCGCTGCGGGAGATCTTCACCGCGATGGGCGGCTCCTGCGAGCTGACCACCACCGCCGACGGCACCGCGCTGACCTTCGCCGGCACCGGCCGTGTCCGGGGCATCGACGTGGACCTGCACGAGGTGGGCGAGCTGAGCCCGGTGATCGCCGCCGTCGCCGCGCTCGCCGACTCCGAGTCGGTCCTGCGTGGCATCGCCCACCTGCGCCTGCACGAGACAGACCGACTGGCCGCGCTGGCCAAGGAGCTGAACGGGCTGGGCGGCGACGTCACCGAGACCGAGGACGGGCTGCGCATCCGCCCGCGCCCGCTGCACGGCGGCGTCTTCCACACCTACGAGGACCACCGGCTGGCCACCGCCGCGGCCGTGCTGGGCCTGACCGTCAGCGGTGTCCAGGTGGAGAACGTCGCCACCACCGCCAAGACCCTCCCCGACTTCCCCGGCCTGTGGACGGGGATGCTCGACCAGACAACCGGGGCGGCCCCGATGCCGAGAGGCTGAACGTTCGACATGCGCCGCTACGGAAAGCACACCGACGAGGACGATGTCCGCGTCCGCCCCGGTCGCCGGGGCAGCCGGCCCCGCTCCAGCATCCGGCCCAAGCACGAGGACGCCGCGCCCGGCTTCGTGCTCACCGTCGACCGGGGCCGGATCACCTGCCTGGTCGACGGTCGCAGCGTCCACGCCATGAAGGCCCGCGAACTGGGCCGCAAGGGCGTGGTGGTCGGCGACCAGGTCGCGGTGGTCGGCGACCTGTCCGGCGACAAGGACACCCTGGCCCGCATCGTGCGGGTCGAGCCGCGCAGCTCCGTGCTCCGCAGGACGGCGGACGACGACGACCCGTACGAGCGGGTGGTGGTCGCCAACGCCGACCAGCTCGCCATCGTCACCGCGCTGGCCGACCCAGAACCGCGCCCCCGGCTCATCGACCGCTGCCTGGTGGCCGCCTTCGACGCGGGCCTGGAACCGCTGCTCGTCCTCACCAAGTCGGATCTGGCCCCGGCCAAGGCCCTGTTGGCCACCTACGAACTGCTCGACGTGCCGCACGTGGTGACCAACCGCGACGAGCTGGCCGACGGCGCCGCCGCCGACCGGGTCCGGGAGCACCTGACCGGGCGGGTCACCGCCTTCGTCGGGCACTCCGGGGTCGGCAAGACGACGCTGGTCAACGCGCTGGTCCCGGCGCGCAAGCGGGCGACGGGACAGGTGAACGCGGTGACGGGACGCGGCCGGCACACCACGACCTCGGCGCTCGCGCTGCCGCTGCCCACCGGCAGCGGCTGGGTGATCGACACCCCCGGCGTGCGCTCCTTCGGGCTGCACCACGTGGACCCGGCCCGCGTCATCCACGCCTTCCCCGACCTGGAGGCGGGCACGGCCCAGTGTCCGCGCGCGTGCAGCCACGACGAGCCGGACTGCGCGCTGGACGCCTGGGTGGCCGAAGGGCACGCCGACGCGGACCGGCTCTACTCGCTGCGCCGGCTGCTCGCCACCCGTGAGCGCCGCGAGGGTGACTGATCCGGCCACCGGGGGCGACCACCGGGGCGAGGGGAACGCGCGTACGACGTTTGCCCGTTGATCTCCGAGGTACATGCTTCATCGCACGCGGACCGAACACGGGAGGCAAACTGATGGCATGGCTGCTGGTGGTGGTCGCCGGTCTCCTGGAGACCGGCTTCGCCGTCTGCCTCAAGCTCTCCCACGGCTTCACCCGGCTGTGGCCGACCATCGCCTTCTGCGTCTTCGCGCTCGGCAGCTTCGGCCTGCTCACGCTCGCGCTCAAGAAGCTGGACGTGGGTCCGGCGTACGCGGTGTGGACCGGCATCGGCGCGGCCGGTACGGCGATCTACGGCATGGTCTTCCTGGGTGATCTGGTCTCCACCCTCAAGATCGTCTCGATCTCCCTGGTCGTCGTGGGCGTCATCGGCCTCCAACTCTCCGGCTCGGCCCACTGAGAGCGCCCCGCGCGGGACGCCCACCGGCGCCGGCGGCCCGCACCCGGACACCCCCACACCGCACGCCCGCGCCCGGATGTCCGTGACGCCCGACGCGTACGCCACCGGCCCGGCCCCACGCGTCGGCTGCCGTGTCTCACGGCCAGCCGGGCACGACCCGCTCCGGGCGGCCCGGGAGGTCCGCCCCGCCCGTCCGACCCGGCCGGTCCGCGTCCTCCCCCTGGGGCTCCCGTTCCACCTGGTGCGCCTGGTCCCCCTGGTTCACCACTCGCCACGGGCCGAGCACCTGGCGGACCAGAACGGCCACCTCGTCGGGCCCGCCGGGGACGCTGACGTACGACACGGCCAGTCGCGCCGCCGCCTCGCACACCCGGACCAGCTCCGCCGTCGCGTCCGTCGGCCAGTGAGAGCTGAGGGCCGCGCGCGAGCGGTCGGTGACCTGACGCACCAGGTCCGCCGGGGTCGGCAGGACGTCGACGCCACCGGCCGGGCCGCCGGGGCGCGCGAGCGGCTCGCGGCCCACGTGGACCAGTGCGGGGCCGCCGTTCGGGTGTCGCTGACCGGGACACGCGCGGGGTCCGGGCGCCGGGGCCGGGAGCCGGTCGTTCCAACAGCCGGTCAGCGCCGCCCGGACGAGCGCGTTGCCGCGCGCCGTCCGTACGGTCCAGGCGGCCACGGCGGCCAGCCGGTCGGCGGGCCCGCTCGCGTCGGTGGCGGGCGCCAGTGCCCGTTCCACACCCTGGAGATACGCCTCGGCCTCCCGCCGCACGAGGGCTCTGGCCAGGCCGTCCTTGTTGCCGAACTCGTTGTAGAGGGTCTGCCGCGACACTCCGGCCGCGGCGGCCACATCCACCATCCGCACCACGCCCCACGGGCGGCGGTGCACGGCGAGGAACGCCGCGTTCAGTAAGGCTTCACGCGCTGTAGGCACCATTGCCTCCCAGGCCCGGACAGCTCACCTGGCTGCCGTGCGGCACAGAATTGACGCGCCGACAGACCCTGTCAAGAGCCCCCGCGAGCGCCGAATCGTCCCGCTTCGCCAAGGTAGTGTGCGAGCATGCCCGACTACCACGATGATCTGCGGCTGGCCCAGGTGCTGGCGGACGCGGCCGACTCCGCCACCATGGAGCGCTTCAAGGCGCTGGACCTCAAGGTCGAGACCAAGCCCGACATGACGCCCGTCAGCGAGGCGGACAAGGCCGCCGAGGAGCTGATCCGTTCCTCGCTGCAGCGCGCCCGGCCCCGGGACGCGGTGCTGGGCGAGGAGTTCGGCAGCGAGGGCTCGGGCCCGCGTCGCTGGATCATCGACCCCATCGACGGCACCAAGAACTACGTGCGCGGGGTGCCGGTGTGGGCCACCCTGATCGCCCTGATGGAGCGCGGCGCGGGCGGTGACCGGCCGGTGGTCGGCATGGTCTCGGCGCCCGCGCTGGGCCGCCGTTGGTGGGCGGCGGAGGGGCTGGGCGCGTACACCGGGCGCAACCTCTCCTCGGCGACGAGGATCTCGGTGTCGAAGGTCGACACGCTCGCCGACGCCTCGTTCGGGTACGCCTCGCTCAGCGGCTGGGAGGAGCGCGGCAAGCTGAACGGCTTCCTCGACCTGACCCGCGCCTGCTGGCGTACGCGTGGCTACGGCGACTTCTGGCCGTACATGATGGTGGCCGAGGGCTCGGTCGACCTGTGCGCCGAGCCGGAGCTCTCGCTGTGGGACATGGCCGCCAACGCGGTCATCGTGCAGGAGGCGGGCGGGCGGTTCACCGGCCTGGACGGCGAGCCCGGCCCGCACAGTGGCGACGCCGCCGCCTCCAACGGCCTGCTCCACGACGAGTTGCTGCGCCACCTCCAGTAACCACGCGCCGGCCTCGGCGCCGCCTCGGCCGCCCGTCGTCGGCCGCGGCACCCCGACCCGGCCGGCCTCGCGACCCGTACGGGTGAGGTCCGTCGCTCGCGCGCACCGCGCCCGGCGTACGCCCGCCCGCTCCGCCCGCCCCGGCCCGTGTCGGCCGGGCTCCGACGGGGTGTCCGGCATCACGCGCCGCGCGGGCGTGCGCCCTTGTCCGTGACGCCGCGACGCCGCACGTCGGCGCCCCACCGGTGGCGTGGCGCGCTGACGGGAGCGCGCCATGCGCGCCCGCGCGGCTGCTCCGGGCGCTCCCACCGCCCTCTTGTCGCGCCACCGACCCCATGTGAACATGAGAATCCGCCCGCTTGTGCGCTTGTGAATCCCTTCTCGATGTGCCTGCCCCTGTCGGCCGAGCGGGCTCCACGGAGGTGGCTCTGACCATGCCCACGCTCGTTCGCGACGCCATGACCACGGTCGTCCTCACCATCGGCCCCGCCCACACCCTGCGCCAGGCCGCCCGACTGATGTCCGCGCGGCGGGTCGGCGCCGCCGTCGTGCTGGACACCGACACCAGCGGGCTCGGCATCCTCACCGAGCGCGACGTCCTCAACTCGGTGGGGGCCGGCCAGGACCCCGACCACGAGCGGGCCCAGGCCCACACCACGACCGACGTCGTCTACGCCGCCCCCGAGTGGACCCTGACGGAGGCGGCCCAGGCCATGACCCGTGGCGGCTTCCGGCACCTGATCGTGCTCGACGAGCGGGAACCGGTCGGACTGGTCTCCGTGCGCGACATCATCCGGTGCTGGTCCCGCGCCGAGGAGGTCAGTGGCGCGCTCGCCACCTGACACGCGACGGCCCGGCCGGCGCCGCCTGGGCGCCGGCCGGGCACGCGAAGAGGCCGGAGCCCTACGGCGTCCGGCCTCTTCGGTTGATACGGCAAGCGACTGACTCACCGCTCACGCGGGGCCCCACCGACCACGGGGGTGGGCCGGTGAGGCCCGCACGCGAACGACTCAGCCGCGGAGGGCCTGGACCGCGGCCTCCAGCCGCTTGCCGTAGTCCGCGTCCGCCTTGCGGAAGTTTCCGATGGCGCGCTCGATGATGTCCTCGCGCGATACCCCGGCGATGGCGCCCGCCAGGTTGGCGATCAGGCGGCCCTTCTCCTCCTCGGACAGCAGCCGGTAGAGGTTGCCGGCCTGCACGAAGTCGTTGTCCTCGGCGTGCGAAGGCGTGGCCTCGTTCCCCGTGACGCCGCCGACCTCGATCGGCTGCCACAGCGGGACGTTGGTCTGGGCCGGGCCGCCGAAGCTGTTGGGCTCGTAGTTCTTCGCGGCGCCGTGCCGCCCGTCGTACGCGTAACCGTCGCGACCGTAGGTACGCGCCTCGGTGGCGTGCGGCCGGTTGACCGGCAGGTGGTCGGCGTTGATGCCCACCCGGTAGCGGTGCGCGTCGCCGTAGCCGAACAGACGCCCCTGGAGCATCTTGTCCGGGGAGGGGCCGATGCCGGGCACGAAGTGCGCGGGCGAGAAGATCGACTGCTCGACCTCGGCGAAGATGTTCTGCGGGTTGCGGTTGAGCTCCAGCTTGCCGAACTCGATCAGCGGGTAGTCCGCGTGCGGCCACACCTTGGTCAGGTCGAACGGGTTGAAGCGGTAGTTCGCCGCCTCCGCCGCCGGCATGACCTGCACCGACACGGTCCAGCTCGGGAACTCACCCCGCTCGATGGCCTGCCGCAGGTCACGCTGGTGGCTGTCGGGGTCCGTCCCGGCGAGCACCGCGGCGTCCTCGGCCGTCAGGTTCTTGATGCCCTGGTCGGTCTTGAAGTGGTACTTGACCCAGAAGGTCTCGCCCGCCGCGTTGTTCCACTGGTAGGTGTGCGAGCCGAAGCCGTCCATGTGGCGGTACGAGGCGGGGATGCCCCGGTCACCGAAGAGCCACGTCACCTGGTGCGTGGACTCGGGCGACAGCCCCCAGAAGTCGAAGACGTTGTCCGCCTCCTGCGAGCCGGTGTACGGGTCGCGCTTCTGGGTGTGGATGAAGTCGGGGAACTTGATGGCGTCCCGGATGAAGAACACCGGGGTGTTGTTGCCGACGAGGTCGTAGTTGCCCTCCTCGGTGTAGAACTTCAGCGCGAAGCCCCGCGGGTCCCGGACCGCGTCGGCCGCGCCCAGGTTGCCGGCCACGGTGGAGAAGCGCAGGAAGGTCTCGGTCTCCTTGCCCACCTCGGAGAGGAACTTCGCGCGGGTGTACCGGGTCACGTCCGCGGTCACCGTGAAGGTGCCGTACGCGCCCGCGCCACGCGCGTGCACCACGCGCTCCGGGATGCGCTCGCGGTTGAAGTGCGCGAGCTTCTCCAGCAGCGACTGGTCCTGCACCAGCACCGGGCCACCGACGCCAGCGGCCTCACTGTTCTGGTTGTCGGCGACCGGCGCACCGGCCTCCGTGGTCAGCGGCCCCGCCGACTGCGTCGTCTCGCCCTGAACCGTCACGTGCGCCTCCTGCGTACTCGTCCTGTCCCTTGGCCTGAGCCGTAACCGATCCTACATTGGACAATGTCTAAGTCAAGAAGCGATGGAGAGACGTACAAAGTCTGTTCATGGACCTACGCTGCTACTCTGGTCCTATCTGACTGATAGGTGAATGGCATGAGTGACCTGCTAGAACGACTCCGGGGGCGCGGCTGGCGACTCACCGCCCAGCGACGCGTCGTGGCCGAGGTGCTCGACGGGGACCATGTGCACTACACCGCCGACGAGGTGCACGCGCGAGCGACCGAGCGGCTGCCCGAGATCTCCCGGGCGACCGTCTACAACACCCTCGGCGAGCTGGTGTCACTCGGCGAGATCCTTGAGGTGAGCACGGACGGGCGCGCCAAGCGGTACGACCCCAACGCCCACCACGACCACCACCACCTGGTGTGCAGCCGCTGCGGCACCATCCGCGACGTGCACCCCGCGGGCAACCCGCTCACCGACCTGCCCACGGAGGAGCGTTTCGGCTTCGCCGTCACGGGCGTCGAGGTCACCTACCGCGGTACCTGCCCCTCCTGTACGGGCCCCTGACAGCACGGCCGTAGGCCGTCGGACCCACGGGCGGCGCGCGGCGCGACAGCACGCGATCCGCACGCCCCGCGTCCACCCTCGCGAGGCCCGGCCCGTCAGGGCAGCGGCTCGCTGTAGAACTGCCGCGCCCAGCGCCGGAACCTGACGATCGGCCCGTCCCCCTCGGCCAGCCGGGGCCGCGCCAGATGGGTGTTGTGCTTCCAGATGGGGACGTCCTTGTCGGTCTCCAGGCCGGAGGCGTACGTCACCGCCCTGGGCAGCAGCGCGGCCACCAGCCGGGCGGCGCCGGTGCGGCTGGGGCGGGTGTGCCGCACGGCGGCCGTCAGGCACATCCGCACGTGCTGGGCGTCCACGGGCGTGACGCAGAACCACAGCCGCAGCCGGAACCCGTACTTCTCCGCCTCCCCGTACAGCACGCCGAGCCCCTGTACGACCGTGCGCACCGAGGGCCCGAAGGAGTACATGCCGTTGCGCTGCCCGGAAGCCCGGCCGAGTCGGTACGCCGTCTCCATGCGCGGCCCCTCGAAGTGCGGCGGGTCCGTGATGTCGACAACGAGTCGGTGCAGTGCGGCGAAGTGCCCGAAGTCGATGGCGTTCTCCATGAAGTCCTGCGGGTGGGCCGCCAGGATGCGGATGCGCCGGTGCGGCTTCGGGAAGTCGTCCGCGGGCGGCACCTCTATCTCCCAGGTGGGCGCCAGCCCCTGGGCGTGCCGCCAGACGAAGACGAGACCATCGATCTCCCGGTGCTCCAGCGTGCCCAGACTGGCCTTGGGCGGGGCGGTGTCGTACCCGGTGCGCACGCACTCACCGGTGGGGCCGAACTGGAAGTGGTGGAAGGGGCAGACGAGGTTCTCGCCGCGCACCGTCCCACCGTGCCCCAGGTGCGCCCCGAGGTGCGGGCAGTAGGGCCGCACGGCACGCACCACTCCGCTGGCCGTGCGGTACACGACCACGTCCTCGTCGGCCAGCCGGCGGGTGATGACCTTGCCGGGCTTCAGCTCGTCACTGGTCGCCAGGGCGAACCAGCCGTCGGGGTAGGGCGGGAGCGCGACGTGCGGCGACGTCGCCGCCGTGGTGATGGCCGACGGCCGACGGGGCGCGTCCCGCGAGCCCGACCGGCCTGATCCCAGATCCTGCATGGCGCACCTTTCGTGGGTGCCGCCCTGCGGGCGCCGTCGGCGCGGTAAGAGCGCGGTGGCGACAGCCCGGAGGCGCGGCGAATGCCTCTGCGCCCAGCGTCAGGGGGGCTGATTCAGCAGGAACGATTCGCTTCGCGGCATATCACCGGAAGATGTGAACACGGCGCCCAGAGGTTTGCGCCCGGACTCCCCGCCCAGGGGCAGGCGGACCGCGGTGAGGGGTCCTGACCCGCCCCGTACGGGGTGCGACCGGGCGCCCGTACGGGGCGGGCACCTCACCGACGCCGCGCACCCCGTCCTCGCGCTCCCAGCTCACACACCACCCACACCGCCGCGCGGACCGTCCCAGCACATGCCGAAGGCCCGAATCCTGGATGAGGATTCGGGCCTTCGGTGATGAGTAGCGGGGACAGGATTTGAACCTGCGACCTCTGGGTTATGAGCCCAGCGAGCTACCGAGCTGCTCCACCCCGCGTCGGTGTGTACTTACTGTAACCCCACCCCGACGACCAGGGCAAATCCCGACCCTGGCGCCGCCGGGCCACTCGCCCGCCCTCCCGGCCCCACCGCCGTCGGCCCCGCGACCAACGCTCCGGCCAGCCCCCGAGCACGACGCCAGGCGAACGCCACAGCGCCCGACCACCACGACCGCCCCCGCTGCTCCGGACCGCCCCAGGCCACACTCCGCCCCGCGCGGCGCGGGACCGGCGTCCCTACGCCGTCTGCTCCTGCTGGAGCGCGTCCGCGAGCCGGGCCGCGCGCTCGGCGACCTGGGCCGGGCCGAGCTCGACGGCGCGGGCACACCAGCGCTGGCCCTCGCTGAGCGCCCCGCGCCGGGCCGCGAGCAGGGCCAGCCGCAGCGCGGCCCGGCCGTGCCCGGCGTTGGCGGCCCGGGTCCACCACAGGGCCGCCTCCGGCTCGCTGCCCTCGCGGGCGAGCAGCAGGCCCAGGTTGAAGGCCCCGTTGCGACTGCCCGCCTTGGCCGCCGTGCGGTACCAGTGCGCCGCCTTCACCACATCGCCCCGGGCGGAGGCGAGCATGCCGACGCGCACCTGCGCGCGCCGGTGCCCCTGCCGGGCCGCCCGCTCGTACCACTCCTCGCACTCCACCTGCCGTGGCTCGGCCTCCACCGCGCCGCCCAGGCCCGCGCTCGGGTCGGCGGCGGCCGGCCGGTCCATGAGCGCGCCGAGCCGGAAGGCGGCTTCGGCGCTGCCGCCCTCGGCCGCGCAGCGCAGATGCTTTTCGGCCGCCTCCTCGTCGCCCTCGCGCAGCAGCGCGATGGCGACCTGGAGAGCGGCCTCGGTGTGCCCGCCGGCCGCCGCCCGTACGTACCACTCGTGCGCCGCGCGCTCCGCGCCCCGGCCCGCGTGCAGGATGCCGAGGTTGAAGGCGGCGTCCACGCTGCCCGCCTCGGCGGCCTTGGAGAACCACGGCTCGGCCCCCGCCGCGTCCGAGCGCTGGAGCAGCAGTACGGCCAGCGCGTTGGCGGCCTCGCGGTGCCCGGCGTAGGCGGCGCGTCGGTACCACTGCTCGGCCTGCGCGGTACGCCCCTGGGCGGCGCACAGCAGGCCGAGGTTGTACGCGCCGTTGATGTCGCCCGCGTCCAGCGCCGCGCGGTACCACCGCTCGGCGGTCTGCGGCTCGCCCCGGTCGGCGTGCAGGGCGCCCAGCGCGTTGGCGGCGTTGCCGTCGCCGTCCTGGGCGGCCCGGTGCCACCACACGGCGGCGCTGTCCAGGTCGCCTGCGTCGCGCAGCAGGAAGGCCAGGGCGCAGGCGGCGCGCGACTCGCCGTCCTCGGCCGACATCAGGTACCAGCGGCCGGCCTCCTTGGCCTCGCCGCGCTCCTCCAGGAGCGTGCCGAGGTGCAGCGCGGCGCGCCGGTGCCCGCGTGCCGCCGCCTGCCGGTACCAGCGCTCGGCCTCGCTCTGCTCGCCGTCGGCCCGTGCGGTGCTGCCCCGGCCGTCCGGGTGGTGCTGGTCGCGCTCGCGCTTGTGCAGGATCTGCGCGAGCCGGTAGGCGGCCTCCCGGTGCCCGTGCTCGGCGGCGGCGCGAAACCACCGCTCGGCGCCGACGTCGCTGCGGTGCTCCAGCAGGTCGGCCAGGGCGTACGCGCCAAGGGCGTGGCCCGACTCGGCGGACTGCCGCAGCCAGTACTCGGCGGCCGGCTCGTCGCCCCGCTCGCGGTGGTGGCGGCCCAGGGCGTGGGCGGCGGCGGCCGAACCGGCGACGGCGGCGGTGCGCCACCAGCCTGCGGCCTCGTCGGCGTAGCCGCGCTGGTGCAGGAGGACGCCGAGGTTGTTGGCGGCGGCGCGGTCGCCCGCGACGCTGGCCGCGCGCAGGTGGGGTTCGGCCCGGTCGAGGTCGCCGCGGCGCAGCAGCAGGGCACCGAGCACGCTCATGGCGGCCGTGTCGCCGGCCTCGGCGGCCCGACGGTGCGCTGTCTCAAACTCGACGTCGGTTCCGTCCGCACTGCCCGCGATGTCCGCGGTGTCCAGCGCGAGTCCCGGCATGCTGTCGGCGCGCCCGTCGTCGGGCGCCGGCACAAGCCGCTCCTTCTCCAACAACCTCGCCCTGTCCCCCATGTGTTCCATCGTTGCACCACCCACAACCGGCGTACACCTGGTATACCGCAGCGGTGAGGTCAATTCGGCGTTTTATCGACTTCCCGACAGAACGACTTCCGAAACCGCAGTTGAGGCCGTTTCCCCGCGATGCCCACGGCGCGTCGCGTCCCGCGCCGCTTGCTGACGCGGAGTGCCGCGCCCCGTGTCGGCCATCTGGGCCCGCACACACGACAAGGCCCGAATCCCCTGAAGAGGATTCGGGCCTTGTCTTTCGAGTAGCGGGGACAGGATTTGAACCTGCGACCTCTGGGTTATGAGCCCAGCGAGCTACCGAGCTGCTCCACCCCGCGTCGGTGTGCCCTTAAGGTATCACGACGCGGGGTGGGCTCCTTCACCCGTCGGCTCTGGCCGGTGTGCGCTCGGGCTGGTCGGCCCCTTGGCCGCCGGGGGCCGACGCCTGTTCGGCGCCGCCGTCCCCGTCGCCCTTGTCACCGCCCTTGTCGGCGTCGTTCTTCTCGGCGTCCTTGTCGGCGTTCTTGTCGCCGCCCTTGGCCTTGTCGGCCGCGGCCTTCTCGGCCTTTTCGGCCCGGCCCAGGGCGTCTTGCAGGTCCTTCTGGGCCTTGCCGAACGCCTCCCAGTCCTGGGGCTGCTTCTGCAACGCTTCCTGGCCCGCGGTGATGGCGTCCTGCGCGTCCTTCAGGGCCTCGCGCACGGTCGGGTCGGCCGACGGTTTGTCGGGCTCACCGCCGTCGCCCGGTGGCTTCGTCGGGTCGGTGGCCTTCTTCTCGCCGAAGACGACGTCGAGCGCCTTGTCCAGCGAGTCCTCGAAGGCCGTCTCGTCCCCGTAGGTCACCAGGACCTTCTTGAGCAGCGGGTAGTTCGTCCCCGCGCCCCGGACGTAGACCGGCTCCACGTAGAGCAGTCCCTCGTCGAGCGGGACCGTCAGCAGGTTGCCGTACTCCACCGTCGAGTCGCCGCCCTTGAGCAGTCTGATGCTCTCGGCGATCTTGGGATCGGAGTTGAACTTGCTCTGCACCTGTTGGGGTCCGGAGACCGGGTTGTTCGGCCGTAGCTTCAGGATTCTGATCTTGCCGTAGCCCTTGCTCTGCGCGTCCGCGTCCACCGCCATGAACGCGCTCAGGTTGTCGCGGTCGTTCGGCGTGAAGGTGGTCGTCAGCGAGAACTTCTTCGCGTCCTGGTCCGGCATCTGCATGCTCAGGTAGTACGGCGGGACCGAGTTGCCCTTGTTGGTCGGGTCGTCGGGGACCTGCCAGACCTCACTGCCGCTGTAGAACTGCTCCGGGTCGGTGACGTGGTAGCGGGTCAGCAGCTCGCGCTGCACCTTGAAGAGGTCCTGCGGGTAGCGCAGGTGGTCCTTCAGGTCCTGGCTGATCTGGTCGTAGTCCTTGACCGTGCCGGGGAACGCCTTGCGCCACGTCTTGAGAACCGGGTCCTTGGTGTCCCACTCGTACAGGTTGACGGACCCGTCGTACGCGTCGACCGTCGCCTTGACCGAGTTGCGGATGTAGTTGACCTTGTTCTCCTGCGCGACGACCTCGCGCTGGCCGTCGGTCAGCGAGTCCGCCGTGGTGTCGCCCAGGGTGGTGCGCGAGGCGTACGGGTAGCCGTTGGTCGTGGTGTAGGCGTCCACGATCCACTGGATACGGCCCTTGATGATCGCCGGGTAGGCGTCGCCGTCGATGGTCAGCCACGGGGCGACGGCCTCCACCCGCTCCTTGGGCGTGCGGTTGTACAGGATGCGCGAGCCCTCGCCGATGGCCCCGGAGTAGAGGATCTGCGGCTCGTTGAAGGAGACCGCGTACGCCGCGCGGTTGAGCGGGTTGTCGAGCTTGACCCCGCTGTCGCCCTTGTACGTGGTCGTCTTCTCCTCGCCCTTGTCGCCGGAGTAGTCCAGCTCCTCCTGCGGGCCGCCGACGATCGAGTACTGCGTGGTCTTCTCGCCGTAGTAGATGCGCTGCTCGTAGGTGCCGAACTGGCCCTGCGAGGGGAGGTTGCGCTCCATGAAGGAGGGGGCGCCGGTCCCGGTGGTCTCGGTGCCCTTGGCGGTCACGGCGCCGTAGCCGTGGGTGTACTTGAAGTGGTCGTTGATCCAGTTGCGCTCGGGGATGCCCTTGGTGTTGATCTCGCGCAGGCCGATGACGGTGTCCTGGTCCTTGCCGTCCGCGGTCTTGTACCGGTCCACGTCCAGGGTCTGCGGGAACTGGTAGTAACCGCGGACCTGCTGGAGCTGCTGGACGGTGGGCGAGACCACGTTCGGGTCGAGCAGTCGCAGGCTGGCCGTCGAGTCGACCTTGGCGCGCAGCGTCTTCGGGTCCTTGTCGCTCTCGCCCCGGTAGTCCCTGACGTCCGTGTCAGCGATGTCGTACGCCTTGCGCGTGGCCTCGATGTTCTTCTTGATGTACGGCGCTTCCTTGGCCTGCTCGTTCGGCTGGACCTGGAACTTCTGCACGATCGCCGGGTAGAGCCCGCCGATCAGGATCGCCGAGAGCACCATCAGGCCGAAGCCGATCACCGGAAGCTGCCAGGTGCGCCGCCACAGCGTCGCGAAGAACAGCAGCGCGCAGATCACGGCGATGCAGAAGAGGATGGTCTTCGCCGGCAGGTAGGCGTTGGCGTCGACGTACTTCAGACCGGTCCAGTTGCCGGTCTCCTTCAGGTCGCTCGACTTCACCGCGAGGCCGTACCGGTCCAGCCAGTACGCGACGGCCTTGAGCGCGACGAAGACGCCGAGCAGCACCGACAGATGGCCGGTGGCCGCTCCCGTGGCGCGGGCGCCGGGGCTGGTGATGCGCAGCCCGCCGTACAGGTAGTGCACCAGCGTGGCGGCGATCAGCGACAGGACGGTGGCCGCGAAGCCGAAGCTCAGCAGGAAGCGGTACCAGGGCAGATCGAACGCGTAGAAGGACACGTCCTTGTGAAACTGCGCGTCCTTCTGGCCGAACGAGACCCCGTTGACCCACAGCAGCCAGGTGCGCCACTGGCCCGACGCGGAGGCGCCCGAGATGAGCCCGACCAGCGCGGTGACGCCGATCAGCAGCCACTTCTTGTACGGGTCGATGCCCATCCGGTAGCGGTCGAGGGACTGCTGCTCCAACGACATCGCGCTGAGCGGCGGACGCAGCCGGTGTGCCAGCCAGATGTTCACCCCAACGGCGACGGCCATGAGCAGGCCGAAGACGAAGAAGAGTCCGATCTTGGTCACCAGGGTGGTCCTGAAGACCGACGAGTAGTGCACTGACCGGTACCACAGCCAGTCCGTCCAGAACCCCGCGAACATGACGAAGCCCATGGCCAGCACGGCCAACACGCCCAACGTCATGAGCAGGGTCCGGACCCGCCGGGACGGTCGCCCGACTCTGATCCGTGGCCCGGTCGGGCCTCCGCCGCGGTCCGGCATCTGGAAAGCCAAGGTGCGCACCTCGAAGTTCGGTGTCGATGAAGCGTGGTAAAGCAGCCCCGAGATACTAGGGCCCACTGATGCAACTTACTCAGGCTTTACTCAGTTCCCGTTTTCGGGTCCGTTCAAGGCACGATATTGACCATGTCCAACCTTCCCCCGGATTCCACGCCCGCGCCTCCGATGGCGGCGAGCCCCCTCACCCGTGCCGTACTGGAACTCGACGAGTACGCGGCCGGTCTCGGCTGGGACCAGCCCGCGCGGCTGTTCGCCCTGGTCGACACGGCCCGGCTGCGCGCCGACGAACCCCAGCTCGCCCAGCAGCTCGGCCTCGAAACCGATGGTTCCGCCGGCTCCCTGACCCCCATTGAGCAGGACGAGCTGCCCGCTGGCGCCGCGCTGGACGAGTTCCTCGGCACCATCGCCTGGCCTGACGCCGTCGCCGGCTGCGCGCTGGTCGTGGAGCGGCTGATGCTGCCTGCGGCGGCCGAGGCGACCATGCCCGAGGGGCTGGACGAGCGAGAGCTGGCGAGCTGGGTGGCCCGGCAGCCCGGGCGGCAGGAGGTCCGGATGACGGTCGCGGTGCTGCGTGACGGGGCGCGCGAGTCGGCGCTGCGGCTGCGCGAGAAGGACAGCCCCACCGAGGTGCTGACCGGGGCCGATCTGGTGCCCGGCCTCGCGGAGGCGCTGGCCGCCACGTTCGAGGTCTGAGGGCTTTCGGGTCGACGGGGCGCCGGGCCCCCGGGGAGCGGCGCGGGGAACGCGCCGCCTCGGGGCCCACGCCACGCCCCGGCTCGCGGCCCGCCCCGCTCCAGGTCTCGCCCCGCTCCGGCTCGCGGCCCGCCCCGCTCCAGGTCTCGCCCCGCTCCGGCTCGCGGCCCGCCGTGGCCTGCGGCGGTCAGCTCGTCGGGCAGCTCGGGAGCTGGTCCGTCTTCTTCTCGCGGATCTTGGCCAGCGAGTCCATCGCGTCGTCCAGGTCGCTCACCTTGACGAGCGTGAGCCCGTCGGGGATGTCGCGGGAGGCGGTGGCGCAGTTGGCCTCCGGGGTGAGGAAGTAGGTGGCGCCCTTGTTGCGGGCGCCGACGGTCTTCATCGCGATGCCGCCGATGGGGCCGACCTTGCCGGTCTCGTCGATGGTTCCGGTGCCGGCGACGAACTCGCCGCCGTTCAGGTCGCCGGGGGTGAGCTTGTCGATGATGCCGAGCGAGAACATCAGCCCGGCGCTGGGGCCGCCGACGTCGCTGACCCGGATGTCGATGTCGAAGGGGAACGTGTAGTCGACGGCGGCCTGGATGCCGATCATCGCCCGCTCCTCCTCCGGGGCCTTCACCGTGGTGAGGGTGACGTTCTGGGCGCCCTTCGGTTCCTTGTGCTGCTTCTCGGCGGCGGCCACACGCTGCGCCGGGATCACCGTGAAGACCGTCTTGTCGCCCGGCTTGTGCTGGCTGACGAGCCTGACCACGTCGGAGGGGCTGTGCACCGCCGTGCCGTCCACGGCCTTGATCGCGTCACCGGCGTGCAGGTTGCCCTCGGCGGGGCTGCCCTTGGCGACGCTGCCCACCACGATGTGCGACCCGAGCTTGACGTCGAGCAGGTCACGCTTCTTCAGCTCGCGCAGCGCGGCGACCTTGGCGGCCTCCTGGGACTGGCTGAACTCCTCGGCGTTCTCCTGGTTGACCTCGTCCGCGGACTTGTCGTCCGGGTAGAGCGTCTTGTGCGGCACCACCAGCCGGTCGTGCGAGAACCAGCCGTACATCGCCTCGACGAGGTTCATCTTGTACTCCGAGTTGGTGACCTGCACCGTGGTCATGTTGAGGTGACCGCGGGTGGGATAGGTCTTCTCCCCGTTGATCTGGAGTACCGTCTCGCCCTTGTGCTTCCCGAGCGTGTTGACCGTCAGGCCGGGGCTCATCTCCGCGTACGGCACGGGTATCAGCACCCCCGCGCAGAGCAACGCGATGAGCGTCAGGAGCGAGGCGAGCAGCGTGGCGGTGCGGCGTGGCATGGAACGACAGTACGGGACGGGCCTGTGAGTTCACCTCCGGGGCCGTCCGTCCGGGGGCCGGCTCGCCCGGTGCCCGGACGGACGGCCCCGGACAGGCATCCGCCGTCGGAGGAGGGCCCGCACGGGGCGCTGGTGTGACGCCGGGTCCGGGTGCGGCTCCGGGCGCGGTGGGCCGTGGCGGGAGCCGCGATCGCGCACGCGAACGGCGGGCGTGGGCGGCGTCGGGGTCAGGCGGAGCCGGAACTGGAATGCGAGCGCTGCATCGCCTCGCGGAAGCGCTCGTACCCCGCGACCTCGGCGACGTCCCCGGCCCTGCGGTCGCGCGCGGCCCAGGTGGTGTAGACGACGGCCGCGCCGGCGGCGATGAGCGGAATGACCAACCACACGAGCACACCCACAGCGGTTCCAATCCCCTTACACACCCGCGACTGGCAGATGAGCAGATTAATCGTCTGCCAGCACAACGCTCACGGCAGGGGCGGGGTTACGCAACCGCACGGGTTTTCGCGTCCCGTCCCACGCCCCTGGAGCGCCGCTGTCCTCCTAGACGCGCCTCGGGGCCCGGAGGATGCCTCACACACCGACCCATTCCTGGTCGCCGTCGCCGAAGGTCTGGTGCTTCCAGATCGGGACCTCGGCCTTGAGGTCGTCGATCAGCCGACGGCAGGCCGCGAACGCCTCCGCGCGGTGCGGGCAGGAGACCGCGACCACCACGGCCAGGTCTCCCACGACCAGGTCGCCGACCCGGTGCACGGCGGCCAGCGCGCGGACGGGGAAGTCGGCGACGACCTTCTCCGCCACCCGGCGCAGCTCGGCCGCGACGCTGGGGTGGGCCGAGTAGCCGAGCCCGGTGACCGGCGCGTCCCGTGGGCCGTCGTGGTCGCGTACGGTGCCGACGAAGAGCGCGGTGCCGCCCGCGGCGGCGTCGCCCACCGCGGCGAACACCTCGTCCACGGAGAGCGGTGTCTCACGGATGGCCAGCAGCCTGATGGGGTCGGCCGCCGCGCGCGCGTCCGTGTGTGAATCGTCCGTGTGTGCCATGGCGTCCATCGTGCCGCACGCGGCGGGCCCGGCGGCAGCGGCACGGCCCCCTCGCCGGTCGCGCCCCGCTTCGCCCGCCCGGCCCCCTCGGCCCGGCCTCGCGTCGGGGTGCGGCCCCGGTCGTCGCGGGCGGGGGGCTAGAGCCGTCTGCGGGCCTTGCGCGCGCGGCGGACCAGCGCGGCGGTGCCGACCAGGGCGACGGTGGCGCCGGCCGCGCCGAGCGTCGTCGCGTCCTTGCGGCCGAGCCGGCGCCCGGCCACCGTGCGACGGCCCGCGACCTCCTCCAGGAGCTCGGCCAGCACGTCCTCGTTGGTCCACCGGGGTCGCCAGCCGGCGTCGTGCAGCCGGCTGCCGCTGACCACCCAGGGGTGCATGGTGTACGCGAGGTCGCCGGCCGGGGAGGGGGTGAGGCCGAGCCGGTGCAGCCGGGAGGCGGCGCCCAGGGCCACGGCCGAGGGCAGCTCCATGCGCCGGATGCCGGTCAGCTCCTCGACCTCCTCCTGCTCCAGCCAGCCGTCGCAGCCCACGGCCAGCTCGCCCTCGACCCTTTCGAGTACCGCGTACTCCAGGGCGCTGACCAGGTCTTCCACATGGCAGAACTGCCAGGTGGGGCGCGAGCCGGCGACCACGAGCAGCCGGGGCGACTCGAAGTAGCGGGTCAGGGCGGTGTCGGTGCCGCCGACCAGCAGTGCGGGGCGTAGCACCGTGACGTTCAGGCCGGGGTGCGCGCGAGGCGCGCGCCGGGCGAGCTCCTCGATCTCCAGCAGGTCGCCGACGCCGGTGGCCTCGGCGGTGGCGCGCAGCTCGGCGTCCTCGGAGAGCGGTACGTCGTTGTCGGCCAGCGCTCCGTAGACCATGGCCGAGGTGCACAGCACCACGCGGCGCACCCCGGCCGCCGCGGCGGCGGTGAGCACGGTCTGGGTGCCGCGCACGTTGTACGCCGTCCTGGCCTCGGCGTCGGTCTCCAGGTCCAGGTCGGTGGCGAGGTGGACCACGACGTCGGCGCCGCGCAGCCGGTCGGCGATGAGCGGGTCGCGTACGTCGAGGACGTGCCAGCGCGCCTCCTCCACCTCGCCCCGCCGTTCGTCGATGGCCAGCACCCGCTTGACCTCGTCGGACTCGGTGAGTCTGCGGGTCAGCAGCGCGCCGACGCCCGAGGCGGCCCCCGTGACGGCGACGACGGGGCGGCGCGGGGGCGCGGAGGACGGCTCCTCCCGGGCCGAAGGCTCGGAGGGCGGATCGTTTCGCGCTGCGCGAACGGTCGGATCTGGGGAACTCACCGGGCGGCTCCAGCGGTTGTCTTCTGTACGTAAGAGAACTGACGCGTACGTACCAGGCGCTGTCCATCCTGCCGCAGGCATCCGGTCGGCGAAGCACCGAGCCCGGATAGCGGCTGGGTGTCTACGCTGGTGGTGTTGTCGGGCAGTCGCCGCCGGCCCCGAGCCGACGGCCCTACGAGCCGAGGAAACCCGTGAGTGACACCCCATTTGGATTTGGCCTTCCGCCGGAGGAGCCGGAGGACGGCGACGACGGCAAGAAGAAGGGCAACCAGGGCGGTGGCCCGGGGCCCGCGAATCCGTTCGGCTTCGGCGGGGGCAGCGGCGCGGACAACCCGTTCGCCGCGATGTTCGGTTCGCTGAACCCGAACGACCTGGGCGCCGCCTTCCAGCAGCTCGGCCAGATGCTCTCGTACGAGGGCGGCCCGGTGAACTGGGACATGGCCAAGGACATCGCCCGCCAGACCGTGGCGCAGGGCGGCGCGGCCGGGCAGGGCGAGGGCCAGAGCAAGGACGTGAGCGTCGGTCCCAAGGAGCGGGCCGCGGTCGAGGAGGCCGTGCGCCTGGCCGACCTGTGGCTGGACGGCGTGACGTCGCTGCCCTCGGGCGCCGCGTCGGCGGTGGCCTGGAGTCGGGCCGAGTGGGTCGAGGCGACCCTGCCGGTCTGGAAGGACCTGGTGGACCCGGTCGCCGAGCAGGTCGGTTCGGCGATGGGCAACGTGTTGCCGGAGGAGATGCAGGCCATGGCCGGCCCGCTGCTCGGCATGATGCGTTCCATGGGCGGCGCGATGTTCGGCACGCAGATCGGGCAGGCCCTGGGTGTGCTGGCCGGTGAGGTGGTCGGCTCCACCGACGTCGGGCTGCCGCTGGGGCCCGCGGGCAAGGCCGCGCTGCTGCCGGCGAACGTCGAGGCGTTCGGTTCGGGCCTGGGCGTGCGCCAGGAGGAGGTGCGGCTGTACCTGGCGCTGCGCGAGGCGGCCCACCAGCGGTTGTTCGCGCACGTGCCGTGGCTGCGCTCGCACCTGTTCGGCGCGGTCGAGGGGTACGCGCGGGGCATCAAGGTGGACACCGCCAAGCTGGAGGACGCGGTGGGTCAGCTCGACCCGACCCACCCCGAGCAGCTTCAGGAGGCGCTCCAGCAGGGCATGTTCCAGCCCGAGGACACTCCGGAGCAAAAGGCCGCCCTGGCCCGGCTGGAGACGGCGTTGGCGCTGGTCGAGGGCTGGGTGGACGCGGTCGTGCACGCTGCGGCGGCACCGCACCTGCCGTCCGCCGACGCGCTGCGCGAGACGCTGCGCCGCCGCCGCGCCAGCGGTGGGCCCGCCGAGCAGACCTTCGCCACCCTGATCGGTCTGGAGCTGCGGCCCCGGCGGCTGCGCGACGCGGCGCGGCTGTGGGCCTCGCTCACCGACGCCCGTGGCCTGGACGGCCGGGACGCCCTGTGGGAGCACCCGGACATGCTGCCCACCGCCGCCGACCTGGACGACCCGGACGGTTTCGTCCACCGCGAGCAGCTCGACTTCTCCGAGCTGGACAAGATGCTGGGCGAGGCGGCGAACGGCCCGAGTCTGCGCAAGGACGACGACCCGGCCGCCGGCGACGTCTCCCCCGACCAGCCGGGTGGCGCCCCGGGTGACCGCCGGGACGAGGGTGACCAGGGCGGCGAGGGCGACGCCGGCGGCGAGCGCGGCCGGTGACGGAGGCGGCGACGCTGCGCGAGCGGGCCGCGCGGGTGCTGGCGGAGTGGCCCGCGCCCGACGCGGAGCAGGAGCGGCTGCGTCAGGCGTACACGGAGCACCTGGCCGCGTATCCGGACGGCATGTGGAAGGCGTGTCAGCAGGGGCATCTGACGGCCAGTGCGCTGATCGTCGACCCCTTTGGGGAGCGGGTGTTGCTCACCCTGCACCGCAAGCTGCGGATGTGGCTCCAGATGGGCGGCCACTGCGAGCCGGCGGACGCCACGCTGGCGGAGGCGGCGTTGCGTGAGGCGGAGGAGGAGTCGGGCATCGCGGGGCTGACCCTGCTGCCGGGCGGCCCGGTGCGCCTGGACCGGCACCACACACCCTGTGCCTGGCACCTGGACGTGCAGTACGCGGCGCTGGCGCCGGCCGACGCGCGGGCCACGGTCAGTGACGAGTCGCTGGACGTGCGCTGGTTCGGCTACGCGGAGGTGGCGGCGGTGGCGGACGACTCGGTGGTCCGTCTGGTGGAGCGTACGCGCACGCTGCTGTGAGCCCGGCGCGCGCCGGGCGAACGCGGTCCGCCGCGTCCGCGCCGGCCGCACACAGCACGGGGAGAGGAGACCGGCGGGCCGGGATGGACACCACCATCCCGGCCCGCCTGGGCGTCGTACCTGGTCAGCGGTTGTTGGACCAGATGTTGCCCTGGTTCTGCCCGTGCGCGCCCTGCTGGCCCATGCCGAACTGGGCCGCGACGCCCTGCCCGACCACCGCGTTCTGCGGTGGCAGCAGCTCGCTGGGCTGGACGAGAGCGTACCCCTGGCCGAGGAAGCTCAGCTCCCAGCCCTCGCCGGTGTTGCCGCGCCGGCGCCACACGCCCGAGGAGTGGGTCTGGGCCTGCATCTGGACGCGTAGCGAGCTGGACCACGCCACGATGGCGTCGGCGTCGGCGTTGACGTACTTGTCGGGCGTGACCTGGAGCATCAGCGGCTGCCCGGAGGTCATCAGCGCGACCTTGCCCTGGCCGGAGATGTTGAGGTTGTACTTGCCCGAGCCGGAGACGCCGTACTGGCTGTCGACCGCGATGGTCTCCCAGTGCAGCCCGGAGTCGAGCGCCAGGACGTACGCGCTGTCGACGGTGAGCCCGTCGTGGTCGACGTCCACCACGTGCACGTACTGCGCCAGGTTGGCGAAGTAGACGACGCCCTGCCCCGAGCAGCGCATCAGGTCCAGGCCCTCGCCGGTCTGGGCGCGCGCACGGCGCTGGCCCTGCGTCTGGTACTCCCCGTCGAACTCGATGAGCCCCTGGTAGGCGACCATCGAGCCCTTGCGGGCGAGCACGTCGTCGTGGCCGGTCAGGGAGACCCGCAGCAGTTGGGCGTTCTGCATCGCGTACCGGTCCTGCGTCTGCGCCTCGGTGAGGCCGAACAGCGGACTGTGCATGTCGTCTTCTCCCCTCAGCCCCGTGCCCGGAGCCGGTCGGTGCTGTCCTCGCTGGGCTGGACCACGACGAAGCCCTGGCCGGAGAAGCCGAGCTGGTACGCCTCGCCGCTGCCCCGGCCGATCATCGAGGAAGCCTTGAAGCTGCGCTTCCCCTTCATCTTGAGGTTGGTCGACCAGGCCACGAGGGCGTCCGGGTCGACGTACGTCTCGTCCTCGCCGCGCCCGCAGTCCACCACGATGGGCGTGCCGCGCGAGGTGAGGGCGACCCAGCCGGTTCCCGAGACGCCGACGTTGAACAGGCCCTGGCCGGCGAACTTGGCCATGCCCTTGACGCGCTGCACGCCCCACTGGAGGTGTGCGTCGAAGGCGAGCAGGTTGGTGCCGTTGACCGAGAGCGAGTCGCCGGCCAGGTTGATGCACACCACGTCCGCGCCGTAGTCGGCGAGGTAGAGCAGCCCGTCGCCGCTGCACTTCATCAGCGGCGCGCCCTCACCGGTGAGCCACTGGGAGGCCATCTGGCGCACGGCGGGCGGGTTGGGCTCGTACTGGACGAAGCCCTCGTAGGCCACCATCGAGCCGGTGCGGGCGAACAGGTCCTGGCCGCTTTGCATGGCGACCTTGAGCATGCTGCTGCCGTGGTTCTCCATGCGCGCGGTGACCGGGGTCGGGGCGTAGCCCGAAAGGAGGTGCTGGTTCATGACGGGCTCCCTCAGACCTCGTAGGGCTGGACGACGATGAAGTTGCCGGGTGCGCCCCGGAACTGGAGGTTCACGGCTTCTCCGCTGTGGCCGGGGAAGGCGTTGCGGCGCAGGCGCACCTGGCTGGAGATGATCACCTGGGCGGCGGCGGACCAGGCGACGATGGCGTTGCTGTCGGCGAACGTCGTGGGCGTGACGGGCAGCACCACGGGGGTGCCCTGGGTCTTGACGACGACGGTGCCGGTGCCCTGGAACTGCATGGTGAACAGGGCGCCGCCGGGGATGCCGTGGCCCTCGATACGACGGACCTCGTGCTGGAGCGACTCGTCGAAGGCCAGCACGTTCTCGGCGGACACGCAGATCGCGTCGCCCTGGAGTTCGACGGGGTGGACCTCGGCCGCGTTCTCCGCGAAGAACACCTGGCCCTGGCCCGTACAGCGCATGAGCTGCATCTCCTGGCCGGTCGCGTTGCCCACCACGCGGCCCCGGAACCCGGCGCCCTTGTAGCTGAAGTCGACCTTGCCCTGGTAGAGCACCATCGTGCCCTGCTTGGCGAGCACGGGCTGGCCGCCCACGCCCAGGTCCACGCGGATCAGACGGGGGTTCTGCGGCGTCCAGCGCTGGCCGGTGGGCGCCTCGCGGTACTTGGCGAGCGCCGCCTGCACGCCGGCGGCTCCCGGCCCACCCTGGCCCGGGACGGGCTGTCCGTACGGGGTGACCTGGCCCGGCTGCTGACCCGGGTAGCCCTGGGGCTGGCCGGGGTGTGGCTGGCCGTACGGGGCGGGCTGGCCCGGGTACCCGGGCGCGCCGGGCTGGCCGGGGAAGGGCTGACCGGGGAAGGGTGCCGGCTGGCCCTGCGGCTGGCCGTAGGGGGCCTGTGGCGGCGCGGGCTGGCCGGGGGTGAACTGGCCGGGTGCGCTCTGGCCGCCACCGGGCGTGCTGTACGGCGCGGGCTGTCCGGGGTAGCCCTGCGGCTGGCCGGGCTGGCCCGGGGGCGGCACGGGGCCGCCGGGGGGCGCGAGGGGCGCGAGGGGCGCGACCACGGTCGGGGCCGAGTGCAGGGGCGCCGGTGCGGGTGCTGGCGCCTGGGGCTGGTGCGGGGCGGGGGCCTGCGGGGCCGGGGCCTGGGGCGCGGGGACGTGCGGGGCGGGGGCCTGCGGCGGGCCGGCGGCGGGCGCGCCGAAGGCGGGGGGCGGGGCGGGTGCGGGGGCCGGGGCGGCCTGGCCGCCACCGGGCGGGGCGAAGCCGGGGGCCGCGCCCTGGGCGGGTGCGGGGGCCGGTGCGGGCTCCTCCTCCGCGACCTCGCCGCCGAAGTTCTTGAGCAGCGCTTCGAGCCCGCCGTCGAAACCCTGGCCGACGGCGGCGAACCGCCAGACGTCCTTGAGATAGAAGTCGCCGAGCATCACGGCGCGCTCGGTGCTGAACTCCGCACCGGTGAACGCGTACCGCGCGACCTCTTCCCCGCCGGCCACGATGCGGATGTACCCGGGCCCGACCTGCGACATCTGGCCGGCGCCGTCGATGGTCGCGGTGAACGACAGCTTCTGGATGCGCTCCGGGACGCTGTCCAGCGTGACCCGGAAGGACTCGGTGTCCCCGGCCTGCGCGCCGAGCTGCTGGATCGCCTCCTCGGGCGACTTGGGCTGGTTGAAGAAGATGAAGTAGCGGTCGTCGGAGAGCCGCTCGTCGGCGTCGAGGCCGAAGCAACTGATGTCGAAGGACAGCCCGGACCCGGCGATCTGCACGCCGACGTACAGGTCCCTCCCTGCCGTCAGATCACTGATCTTGGCCTTGTGGCCGCGCTGGAATTCCCTGGCCATACGTAACGACCGTCCCCCATCCCGAAACCGTGAGTGCGTTGCGCGTCAGGCTAACCGCTGGCAGCGCGGATGGGGGATACCGGGGCGAGCGGGCCCCCCGCCCCGTGCGTACGCCCGCGTCCACGGGCGCGGGGCGCGGCGGGCGGGGACGACGGCGGTCCGCGGCGGGCGCGGGGCGACGGGGTCGCGGGGCGTGGTGGAGGGGTGTCGGGGACACGTGAGGGCGGGGCCGGGTGTGGGGCGTGGTGGGCCGGCCGGGGGCGCGGGGCGGCTCGGTTCGCGGCGCGTGGGCCGGGCTCGGAGCGCTCCGGACCGGTTCGGAGGCCGGGGGCGGCGGGACGCGTGGCGCGCGGGGCCGGGTTCGCGGCGCGTGGTGGGCGGCGGGGGCGCGTTACTCGCCGCGCGCTTCGGGCAGGTGCGGCAGCCGGCTCGCCGCCACGACGCCCTCCAGGTAGCCGCGTGCTCGCTCCGTACGCGGATAGGCGTCGAGCAGCCGCCAGAAGCGGGGCCCGTGGCCCGGCACCAGGAGGTGGGCCAGTTCGTGCAGCAACACGTAGTCCAGCACGTACTCCGGCATGCCCTGCAACCGGTGCGAGAGCCGGATGCTGCCCTCGGCCGGGGTGCAGGAGCCCCAGCGGGTGTTCTGGTTGGTGACCCAGCGGACGGTGTTCGGCGTGGCCCGCCCGGCCAGGTACTGCTCGGAGAGCGTTCGCGCGCGCGCCGCCAGGTCGGCGTCGCCCAGCATCCGCTTGCTCTCCTGCGCCGCGAGCTTGTCGAGCATCACGCTCACCCAGCGCTGCTCCTCCGCCTCCGACATCCGGGCCGGGAGCAGGACGATGGTGCGGTCGCCCTCGCGGTAGGCGTGGACCGTACGGCGCCGGCGGCTGCTGCGCCTGATCTCGACGGCACTCGCCTGAAGGTCTCGACGCTGGGGGGCGGCGGGGAGGCGCTGGGCTCTGGGGACGCTCTGCAACGGGGCCTCCCCGGCGGCACTCCCCCAGCTTTCGCTGGAGGAACCCTCACCCGGGCGGGTTCTCGAAGAAAAGCGAGGGGATGGATCGGCGGGCACGCCCCGACGTTACCCGCTAGCGGTACGTGAAGTCCCGCCCCGCACGCGGAGGACGAACGAACCGCCCACCCACCCGAACAGCTTGTACGACTATCGCGGGCGCCTGTGGATAACTCTCGGCAGCCGTCGACCGAAGCGCCCATGCTGAGGCCACGAGGAAACACCCGGCACGCCATCCGGCCGCAGCCCACACCGTCGGCACCAAGAAAGGGGAACGATGCGCTCCACGCGTCCGACGCCACGACAGACCACCGGCTCCCGTCGCCTACCGGGATCGCCACCCCCGTCGCGTCCCCCCGCGCCCCGGGCCGCCACGCCACATCCCGTGACCCCGCCCCGACACCGGTCGGGCCCGCCGCGGTCTCCGGATCTCGCCGCGCCGCCGTCGGCACCGAGCGCGCGTGTGGCCACGGCGGCACCCGAGGCCGTGCCCCGCCAGCCTCCGAGCAGCGGTCAGCCGTCCGGCGACGGCGGCGTCGCTCCCGGGCTCGCGCCGCGCGGTCGCGTGCCGCGACGGACTCCGGGCGGGAGGCGGCCGGTGTCCGAGGTCAGGGCCCCCGTCGACCGGGCGGCGGTGCTGCCCTCGCATCCCCGGCTCAAGCCCGCCCTGCGCCGGGCGTGGCGCAGTCGGGACACCGTGCAGTTCGGGATCACCCTGGCCCACGCGGTGGCGGTCGGGCCGCTGGACACGGCGACCGGCAGCTTCCTCGCCCTGCTCGACGGCACGCGCGGGCTCCCGCTGCTGCGCGAGCAGGCGCGGGCGATGGGGCTGACGGAGGACAGGGCCGACGCCGTCGTGGCGCGGCTCGTCGCGGCGGGGCTGATCGACGATCCGTGGGTGAGTGAGGGCAGCGCCGCCCTGGTCCGGGACGACCCGGAGGCGATGGAGCGGTCGCGGGCCGACCTGGCGGCACTGTCGGTGCTGCATCCGGAGCCGGACGCCGGGCCGAGGCTCATGGGTGCCCGGCGGGCGGCGCGTGTGCAGGTGCGGGGGGCCGGGCGCGTGGGGGCGGCGGTGGCGGCGCTGCTGTCGGCCTCCGGTGTGGGCCAGGTGGACGTGTGGGACGGGGGCTGTGTCGAGCCGTGGGACACGCTGCCGGCCGGGCTCGCGGCGGACCAGGTCGGCGAGCGTCGGGACGCGGCGGGCCGTCGTCTGGTGCGCGCCGCCTCCCCCGCGCGCCGCTCGCCCCGCCTCTCGGCCGAACCTCGGGGGTTGAGCCTGGTGGTGCTGGCCCCGCGCGACGGGCTGTCCGGCTATGCCCCGGAGCCGGCTGACGCCGAGCCGCTGATCACCACGGGAACCCCGCATCTGTACGCGAGCGTGCTGGAGGGCACCGGAGTGGTGGGCCCGCTGGTGGTGCCGGGCGTGACGTGTTGCGCGGCGTGCATGGCCATGCGACGCGCGGAGCGCGAGCCCGGCTGGCCCCGGATGCTGGCCCAGTGGCAGTCGGGACGGCGGGCGCCCGCCCCGGCCTGTGACGCGGCGCTGGCGACCACCGTGGCCGGGCTGACCGCGACCCAGGCACTGGCCTTCCTCGACGGTGGGACGCCGCCCAGCATGGGGGCCCGGTTGGAGCTCACCCTGCCGGGACTAGCCTGGGACATGCGGCCCATCGAGCCGCATCCGGACTGCGTGTGCGGCGCGATGACCGCTTCGGTTACGGGGTATTCATCGAGCAGTGAAGAGGCGCAGGCGACAATGTCCGGGTAGACCGGCGTCCGCTGGGTGGGCGACGGGGGCCCGGGGTCCGCCCTGGGGAACTCGGTTGGAGTTGGAGGGGCGCATGTCTGATCTACCCCGCAAGGCGGTCACCCGCACCGCCAAGTTGGCCGCACTGCCTCTGGGTTTCGCGGGTCGAGCCACCTGGGGCCTGGGCAAACGGATCGGTGGCCGGCCGGCGGAGATCGTCGCGCGCGAGCTGCAACAGCGCACGGCTGAGCAGCTGTTCAAGGTGCTCGGAGAGCTCAAGGGCGGCGCCATGAAGCTCGGGCAGGCGATGTCGGTGTTCGAGTCCGCCCTTCCCGAGGAGATCGCCAAGCCCTATCGGGCCGCGCTCACGAAGCTCCAGGAGGCCGCGCCTCCGATGCCCACCCGCTCGGTGCACGCGGCGTTGGCGAGCCGGCTCGGGGACGACTGGCGCGAGCTGTTCCAGGAGTTCGACGACAAGCCGGCCGCGGCGGCCTCCATCGGCCAGGTGCACCGGGCGATATGGCACGACGGCCGCACCGTGGCGGTCAAGGTGCAGTACCCGGGCGCGGGCGAGGCGTTGCTCTCCGACCTCACCCAGCTGGGCCGGCTGTCCCGACTGCTCGGCCCCCTCGTGCCGGGTATCGAGGTCAAGCCGTTGATCGCCGAGCTGCGCGACCGCGTGTCCGAGGAGCTGGACTACGAGCTGGAGGCACAGGCGCAGCGCACTTACGCGGAGGAGTTCGAGGACGATCCGGACTTCACCGTGCCGGGTGTGGTCCACCAGTCCGACCAGGTGCTGATCACGGAGTGGATGGAAGGCATACCGCTCTCCGAGGTGATCGCGAACGGCACGCGGGAGCAGCGCGACCGGGCCGGCCAGTTGTTGACCCTGTTCCTCTTCTCGGGTGTGGCGCGCACCGGGTTGCTCCACGCTGATCCGCATCCGGGCAACTTCCGCCTGGTCGTCGGGGACGCGCAGGACGGGCCGCCGGAGAAGTGGAAGCTGGGTGTCATGGACTTCGGCACGGTGGACCGACTGCCTGACGGCCTGCCGCCGCACATCGGCGTCACGCTGCGCATGCTGCTGGACGGCGAGGGCGACGAGGTGCAGGAACTCCTGCGCGAGCAGGGGTTCATCAAGCCGGACCTCCAGCTGGACTCGGAGGCTCTCATGGACTACCTGCTGCCCATCATCGAACCAGCACAGCAGGAGGAGTTCACGTTCACCCGAGAGTGGATACGCGGCCAGGCCACCACCCTGGCCGACCGCCGCTCCCCCGCCTACGACCTCGGCCGACAGCTCAACCTGCCGCCGTCCTATCTGCTGATCCACCGCGTCAGCATGAGCACCATCGGAGTGCTTTCACAGCTCGGCGCCACGGTGCGCATGCGGGACGAGATCGAGGAGTGGGTACCCGGGTTCGCGTTCGCGGACGAATGGGAGGAGCCGGAGGAGACCGAGACGCCCGACAGCGCTCCCGTGGCGCTGGAGAGGACCGCCACGCAGGACGCCGTCGCGGAGGAGACCTCGGCCTGAGTGCCCCGGCCCGGGTCCCCCGCCCCCGGGCCAGCCGACCAGCCGACCAGCCGACCAGCCGACCAGCCAGTCAACGAACCCACAGCGATCCCAGCGACCCACGTCGACCTAGACCAGGCAAGCTGCCGACCGACCAACCCACGTAACCCACCGGGCGACCGACCCGATCGGCCAGGCCAGCCCAGCGACGACCGACCCCACACGTCGTCCCACCCCCGAGGGCGGCCACCTCCCGAAGCAGCCCACCCAGCGGCCTTCCCACCCACTGGTCGGCTTACGGAATCCTGCCGACCCGGCAACCCAACAGCCAGCCTGCCTCGGCTAACCCACCCCCTCGGCCAACCAGTCAGCCACCCGGCCAGCCAGCCAGGTATCAGGCTCACCGGGTGCGAACTCGTCGCCCCCACTCGGGCACAGCCAACCAACTCCCCTCGCTGCCCTGCTGTGCCTGCTCTGCTTTGCCTGCCCGGCCCTGCCCGGCCTCGCCGACCGACTGCGCGGGCTCACGCCGCCTCGTCGCGCGCGTGCTGTCGAGCGGCCGGGACGGCGGCGGCAGGATCACGGCTCACGACCCGCGGTGGAAGAGGGGGAGGGGGCGGGGGGAAGGCGATTGGTTGTGCCTGCGTCTCCCCTGTGACTTCGCTTTCGCGCATCATCCCGCTGGGGGGCACTCGGTAACACCACGGGCTTCCGTACGCCCCCGATCTCCCGTCGCCGTTCGGAGCCGTGCATGCGACATGCTCTGGCGCTGCCCGACACGGTCTGGAACAACCGGTGTGGATCGGGTGGCTACCACCAGGCCGAGTCGAGTCGCCCTTCGATGGCTCTGATGTTCTCGCGAGCACATGGTTCGCAGTAGTAACGGTTGTGACCGTTCTCGACGGAGTAGGTCCATGTCGGTGGCGTGCCGGTGGTGACGGTGCCGCAGCGGGCACAGGTGCGGGGGTCGTCGTCCGAGGGCATCGGTTCATGTGACGTCTGGTCCACTCGGCGACGATATCCCCGCCTGTGGTGTGCGAGGTGAGCAACGCGCCCCGGGCGGGCGTCGAACGTGCGCTGGGGGCCGGTCCTTGCGGACCCGCCCCCAGATGTCGGCACTTCAGTGGTGATACAGGTTGGCGATCACTTATCCACGGGCTTGGCGTGGTGTAGGAGGGTCGCTCCGACCAGTCGGGCCATGGACGTCTGTCGCGTGATGTCGGTCGTTGACCGACCGGTGGTCCTTCAGTTCATGACCGCCATGGCCAGGGCGCGGCGGGCGCGCAGTGACGCACGCTCGGCCCGGCGCTGCATGCGGCGAGCGGTGGCAAGGCGTACGGCCCTGCGTTCGGACTCGGCCTCGTGCAGCCGCTCGTGCATATGGGCACGAGCCAGGGCTTCTGGGATGAGTTGCATTTCGCGGGTCCTGTTCTGGCGCGACTCGGGTGCGCCGGTGGTGTTACGCGGGGGGTGAACCAGTGTGGGTTCGTCGGTGGTTGGCATCGTCGGGTCCTGCTTCTTGGGGTCGTGCGTCGCGGGGCGGTCGATGGTTCCCGGGGTGCTCATGCCACGACCGGGTTCTTGCGCGGGCGACCACGGGGCCGCTTGCGGGCCACGACAACGCCCTGGACGAAGAGCTCGCCACCCCAGACGCCCCAGGGCTCGCGGCGGTCCTTGGCGCCGGCGAGGCAGGCAGCGCGCAGCGGGCAGGTCTGGCACAGCGACTTGGCGTACTCGACGTCGGCGGGCGACTCGGCGAAGAAGACCTCCGGGTCGTACGAACGACAGGGCACGGCTTCGCCGAGGCTTTCGATGGCGTCATCCAGCTCGGTCAGAGCGGTGAGCGGGGCCGGGGTCAAGGAGTCCTCCGAGAGGTCGGGCGGGGGGATCAGGTCGGTCGCTACGGACGGGGTGTGCGCCTTGAGTTGCACGGTGGTGAGTTCCTCGTCTGTGTCGGCCCGGCTGGTGGCCGGGCTGTGCGTTTCCCCCTGGGCGGGCCAGGAGGGCAAATCAAAAGGGCCGCGAAACCCGGTGTGGGTTTCGCGGCCCTGGAAGGTGCCGACCTGATCGCCGATCAGGTTGGATCACTCCAGGGTTCAAGCCCGCGAGAGGCCCACATCTGGTGGTGCTTGGTCTGGTTTTCGGCACCATTGGCCGCCGCCATGGCGTAGGTCTTGGCCTGTGCCACCGCTGCTACTGCAGGTGCCTGGATCGGTCGCTCACCGTGGAGCGCCAGAACCGAGAGGGACGTCAGGGATTCCGGGCGCACGGCGGCGATACCAAACTGGGAGACGCCGAGGCCGGACACACCGGTGCCCTGCGAGGAGAAGCCGAGGGAGCACGTGGCGAGGACCGGGCGATCGGTCATTTTGGCGTTCATCAGAGTGATCATTTGGTCTTCGCCTCCTCTCGGCGTCTCGGGGTCAGTCCGGCAGGACCAGCCCATGAAGGTCAGTACAACACGAATCCATCGGTTCTCGGAAGGCCCGCTGTCTCCGTGTTCGGAAGGCTATGGGTATGCCCTCCGCACGCGCAAACTATTTTTTCGACGAGTTTTTTTCGGGCTCCTCCAGGCCCGCGAGGTCGTCTCCGGCGCACAGTGCGAGCACGTCAGAGCCGTACTTACGGAGCTTGCGCGCGACGACTCCCGGGATGGCGGAGAGCTGGGCCTCGGAGTCCGGCACCGCTTCGGCGATAGCGAGCAGGGTCTTGTCGGTGAAGACGCAGAACGCGGGTTGACCCAGTCGGGCCGCCTGCTCCGCCCGCCAGTCGAGAAGCCGGTCGTGCAGACCCTCGTCGAGGTCGGAGGGGCAGTCCTCGCACCGCATCAGCTTCATCTCGCCCGCGTCCGTCAGTGACCGACCGCACACCCGGCAGCGCACCGGGCCCCGGGGCCGGCGACGGGGGCTGGCACCGCGCTCGACACCTCCGGTCGCGGTGGCGCCCGTGGCGGCGGTGCGACGGGCGGTGGCCGTCGCGGAGCCGGGGCGCAGGCCGTCCAGGAAGCGACTGGGGCGGCGGGCGGGGCGGCCCCCCGGCGACCGGGACAGCGCCCACGAGAGGGTGAGGTGGCGGCGGGCCCGGGTGACCCCGACGTAGAGCAGGCGTCGCTCTTCCTCGATCTGCTCGTCGCTGCGGGCGTGGGTGATCGGCATCATCCCCTCGGTGAGGCCGACGAGGAACACCGCGTCCCACTCCAGCCCCTTGGCGGCGTGCAGCGAGGCCAACGTCACGCCCTCGACCGTCGGGGCGTGCTGGGCGGCGGCCCGCTCGTCCAGCTCCGTCACGAGGTCGCGCAGCGTGGCCTGGGGCCTGGCCCGCGTGAACTCCTCGGCGAGCCGGACGAGGGCGGCCAGCGACTCCCAGCGGTCCCGGACG
Organism: Streptomyces sp. NPDC057702; assembly: GCF_042799315.1. Classification (NCBI taxonomy): domain Bacteria; kingdom Bacillati; phylum Actinomycetota; class Actinomycetes; order Kitasatosporales; family Streptomycetaceae; genus Streptomyces; species Streptomyces sp. NPDC057702. The sequence continues at coordinate 43,559 of NZ_JBHVJC010000042.1, forward strand.
GCGCCGGCCCCCGCCGGGGCCTGGGGGGTCCAGCCACGGGTGCCCAGCACGGCGCGCACCTGGGAGGCTATGTCGGCGTCCTCCAGGCCGGGGGCGGCCCCTCCCGCGCGGGCGGCGCCGCGCAGGAGCAACCCCGCCTCGCGCACCTCGGCCCGCTCGAAGAACCGCTCGGCGCCCCGCAGCTGATACGGGATGCCCTGGTCGGCCAGCGCCTGCTCGTAGACCTCCGACTGGGCGTTGATGCGGTAGAGCACGGCGATCTCGCTGGCGGCGACGCCCGCGTCGAGGAGCTCGCGGACGCGGCGGGCGGTGCCTTCGGCTTCGGCGGGTTCGTCGGCGTACTCCGCGTAACCGGGCTCGGGGCCCGGGTCGCGCTGGGAGATCAGCTCCAGGCGGTGCTCGGCGGCCCGCCCGCGCGCGGAGGCCAGCAGGCCGTTGGCCAGGTGGACGACCTGGGGCGTGGAGCGGTAGTCGCGGACCAGCTTGACGACGGTGGCCGAGGGGTGGCGGGTGCGGAAGTGCAGGAGGTGGTCGGGGGTGGCGCCGGTGAAGGAGTAGATGGTCTGGCTGGCGTCGCCGACCACGCACAGGCTGTCGCGGTCGCCGAGCCACAGGTCGAGCAGGCGCTGCTGGAGCGGGCTGACGTCCTGGTACTCGTCGACCACGAAGTGCTGGTACTGGCCGCGCACCTGGTCGGCGATGTCGAGCCGGTCCTGGAGGACGCCGACGGTCAGCAGCAGCACGTCCTCGAAGTCGATGACCCCGCGATCGCGCTTGAGCTGCTCGTACATCGCGTAGATCCGGCTGGTCTCGGCGGGGTCGCGGGGAGCCTCGCGCGGGGACTTGGCGATGGCCGCGGGGTACTCCTCGGGGACGGTCTGGGTGACCTTGGACCACTCGATCTCGCTGGTGACGTCCCGCAGCTCGTTGCGGTCGAGGCGGATCGTGCAGCGCGCGGCGGCCTCCGCGACGAGCTGGGCCTTGCGCTCCACGATCCGCGGCATCTCGCCGCCGACCGCCCGGGGCCAGAAGTAGTGGAGCTGGCGCAGGGCCGCCGAGTGGAACGTGCGCGCCTGCACGCCGCCCGCGCCCAGCTGGCGCAGTCGGCCGCGCATCTCGCCGGCCGCGCGGTTGGTGAAGGTCACCGCGAGGACGCTGGCGGGCTGGAGGATGCCCGCACGCACCCCGTACGCGATCCGGTGGGTGATGGCCCGGGTCTTGCCCGTGCCGGCGCCCGCGAGCACGCACACCGGGCCGTGCAGGGCCGTGGCGACCTCGCGCTGCTCGGCGTCCAGGCCGTCGAGCACCGCGTCGGCGGAGTCCGGGGCGCTCGGGAAGAGCGCGGTGGGCTGGCCGCCGCCGGAGGCGAAGGGTGCGTTGCTTGCTGTCACCCCGCCATGCTGCCAGGTGTGTGGGCGGGGGCGTCTCCGTTGTCCACAGCGCGGGGGTTGCGGTCGTATGAATCGCGGATGGCCGTTCGCGGGGCGCTGGCCGACGTGCGCGTGGCGGCTGGCCGACGCCTCGGTGATCCCTGGTGTCGGCCTTGCGGGAAGGGGGCGCGGGAGGTGGGGCGGGAGTCGGGAATGGCGGAGGGTGAGTGCGCGTTGTACGACCGTAATCACGCGACGCCAAGCCAAAGGAGCGCGAGGATCGATGTCGGGCACCGTGACGATGTACAGCACGAGCTGGTGCGGCTACTGCCGCCGCCTCAAGGGTCAGATGGACCGTGAGGGAATCGCGTACACCGAGATCAACATCGAGCAAGACCCGCAGTCGGCGAAGTTCGTGGAGCAGGTGAACAACGGCAACCAGCTCGTTCCGACCGTGCTCTTCCCGGACGGCTCGGCCCTCCCCAACCCGTCGCTGGCGCAGGTGAAGGAGAAGCTCAGCGTCTGACGCGGGTGCTCGTGGCCGCACTGGCCTGACACGGGTGGCACGGACGGCCGTACCGGCCTGACGCTCGTGTCGGCCCCGCGCGTTCCCCGTTGTCGGGCGACCCGGCAACGGGGCGCCGTGGCGTACGCCGCGCGCCGCGTGGACTGACTGTCCGCCTCCCCCGGCGAGGCCCTGCGGAGCGGGTCGGAGCGCTGATGTGTCACCGTTTGGCGCCGTCGCCTGTCATGCTCCGGCCAGGGGTGCGCCGCGTTGGTCAGGGGCGGGTGGCGTACGCGTTCTGCGGCGGGCGCGCTCGCGTCGCCCTGGTCGGGAGCCTGCCTGGCATGGCCGCTTCGTCCCGTACCCGAGGCGCCGCGCCGCGTCGACCGCAGCCCGAAGCCGGATCGGCTCGGCTCGGCTCGGCTCGGCTCGGCTCGGAGGACGATCACCCGGGCAGTCCCCGTCAGGCCAGCGCCGACACGGGCCGCCTCGCACGTGATCCGCTCGGTTCCGGCGCGGCCGGGGGCAGCGTTCGCTACGCCGGGTCGAATCGCCTCCGGCGCGTGCTGAGCGCAGTTCGCGCTGGCCGGGTCGTCGGTGGACGCCGGGGGCTTCTCCGCGACACGAGCGGGCTCACTCCAGCGTGCGCCGACCCGCCGTGAGCCCCGTCGACGCGAGCCGGGCCACCGGTATCAGCGCGCGTCGAGTCACGGCGGGCCCCCTGTCGGCCAGCGCGGGCGGGTGCCGTTCGGCGCGCGCCGGCCTTGGTCGCGGCAGCCCGCGCCCACGCCAGCGCGTCCACTGCGGCCAGCGGAGACCGAGCCAGCCTCGATCACACCGACCGCCGGGGCCACAGCCCCCTCGCAGGTCACGGCCCCAGCCGACCAGCGTGCGCCGGTCCGCCCGTATCGCGAGCCGCGCCCCCGCCCCGCACGGGCCACTTTTGCCAACGCGGCCCGAACGAGCGACAGCCCGGCCCGACCCGACGGCGGCAGCCTGGCCGGCCGCGCCCCGAGCTCTGGGCCGGCCCGGCAGCGAAGGTCAGCTCCCGCGCCCCAGGCCCGACGGCGACCCGCGTTGAGCCGCACCCGCGAAGCCGACACAGCACCCGCCCCAAAAGACGCGCGCCAGCACACTCGCCACCACGACCCGAGCCCACGCGCCGCCCCCGCGCCACAGACAGAGGCCCCCACCACCCCAACCGGGCCAACAACGCCCCACCCGACGCGCTCGGGCCAGCACCCACCGCCGCGACCCCGCTCCCACGCCGCCTCAGCCCAACCAGACCGGCGTGCCCCGTCAGCACCGCGACCGCAGCCGACACGGTGGCTTGGCGGGGAGTCGGCAGCACACCCACCACGGTCCCCCGCTGGTGAGAGAGCCGAACCGGCATGCGCGAGGTGACGCCCAGCACCGCACTCCGGGCTGGGCCCCGGCGGGGAGCCACCCGACTCGACGGTGTCAGCGCCCACCGCTGCACGGGACCCGATATCGGCCCAGATTGGCCGGTGCCGGTCGCCTCGCCGCCGCGCACAGGGTCGAAACAGACGACAACCCGGGCGGAAGCAGCGCACCACCGCGACCGAGGTCGACGCGCTCGGGCCAGCACTCGTACCGCTGCCCCGAGCCCACCTCACCCCCAGCCAGCGAGCGTCGGCGCCCTACCGCGACCGAAGCCGACCCGCTCACGTCAACGTTCGACGCCGCTGCCCGAGCCCAGCCCCAGCACCAGCCCCAGCGCGAGCACCAGCACCAGCACCAGCACCAGCACCAGCACCACGGTCAGGCGCACCCCGCCACCACCGCGAAGCGGGCCGACACCGCCACCCACCCGACGCGCTCGGGCCAGCACCCAGCACCCAGCACCCAGCACCGCGACCCCGCTCGCACGCCGCCTCAGCCCAACAGGCAGAGTCACGCCACCACCGCGATCCCACTCGCGCGCCGTGCCAGCCCGACCAGGCCCGAGGCCACTTCACCGCGACCGCGACCGCGGTCGGTACAGCGGCGCGGCGGTCAGCCGGCACAGCGGCGGCGATGAGCGCGGGTCGGCCTCCTCGCGCGGGCCCGGCGCCTGACGTTCGCCCTGGCCGGCAGGCCACGCCGTGACCGCACCCGGGGCCCGCGCCTGCGACCCGCATCAGGAATCCGGGCGCCCCACGCCGCCCCGCACTCCGCGACCGCCGCGCTCGCCGAGGAAGCGGGGGCGGGGTCAGGGGGTGAGGGGTTCGCCGTACCAGAGTTCGATGAGGCGGCCGGCGATGGAGATGCCGTAGGGCGGGAGCATCTCGCCGGAGTCGTAGGCCGCGCGGAGTTCCTCACGGGAGAACCAGCGGGCCTCGTGGATCTCCTCGCCGTCCACCTGGATCTCCGAGGTGGTGGCGCGGGCCATGAAGCCGAGCATGAGGCTGGAGGGGAAGGGCCAGGGCTGGCTGCCGACGTACGCGACGCTGCCGACCTGGACGCCGACCTCCTCCGCCACCTCGCGGACGACGGCCTGTTCGATGGACTCGCCCGGTTCGACGAAGCCCGCCAGGGTGGAGAAGCGGCCCTCGGGCCAGTGCACCTGGCGGCCGAGCAGCGCCCGGTCCTGGTCGTCGGTGACCAGCATGATGACCGCGGGGTCGGTGCGCGGGTAGTGCTCGGCGCCGCAGGCCTGACAGCGGCGGATGTGGCCGGCCGCGGCGATCACGGTGCGCTCGCCGCAGCGCGAACAGAAGCGGTGGAGTCGCTGCCAGTTCTCCAGCGCCACGGCGTGCACCAGCAGGCCGGCGTCCCGTTCGGAGAGCAGCGAGCCCGCCTCGCGGAGTCCGGCCGGGCGCGCCGACTGGTCGATGCGGCCGGGCAGGGTGTCCTTCTGGAGCGCGAAGTAGCGCACGCCGTCGGCGTCGGTGCCCAGGAAGTACCGGTGGGTCTCGGTGAGGGGCGCCTCGAAGGCCGGTGTCATCACCAGTTCCGTGCGGCCGTCGGGGGTGTCGTCCACCAGGGCCTGGCCTCCGGAGACCACGAAGACGCGGGTGGTCGGGTGGCTCCAGGCGGCGGCCAGCCACGCCTCGTCGAGTCGGTGGTGCGCCGCGCGGTCCACACCGCTCGGGGCGGTGAGCGGGATCGAGTGGCCGTTGGGTCGTTCGGTCCAGGTGGTCACGTTACTTCCAACTCCCCCTATGTGAACGGTTCATGGCTGTGCTCTCCTCCCCACGCGGGCGGGCCTCCCCCGGCTGCCGGGCCCGCGCGTGGCCCGCGATCGCGCGTGGCCGGTGAGCCCGGTGCGGCGGGTGGGGCTTCGGGCCGGGGTGTCGGCTCCGCGCGTGCGCCCGGCGCGTCGGCTGGCGTCCGCCCCGCGTCCGGGTGGCGCCCCGGCCAGCCCGCCCCGTGTCGTACGCGCCCGGCGGTCGGCGTCTCGGCCGGCGCCGCGAGCGCACGCCCGGCGTGCGCCGGGAGGCGGGCGGTGGTTTCTCTCGCTATCCCGCCACCGGTACCTGCCAATTCTCGGCGAGGTCGCCCCACAGGTACGCGGCGCTCTCCACACCCTTCATGAGGAGGTCGAGTTCGACCTTCTCGTTCGGGGCGTGCCAGCCGTCGGACGGCACCGAGATGCCCAGGAACAGGACCGGCGCGCCCAGCACGTCACGCAGGTCGGCCGCCGGGCCCGAGCCGCCCTCGCGGGTGAAGCGCACGGGCCGCTCGAAGGCGCGGCCCATGGCGCGGACGACCGAGCGCAGGGCCGGGTGGTCGAGCGGGGTCAGACAGGGGCGGGTGGCGCCCCAGAAGGTGATCTCGTGCCGGATGCCGGCGGGCAGCCGGTGGGCCACCCACTCCCGGACGGCCTGCTGGATCTTGTCCGCGTCCTGGCCCTCCACGAGCCGGAACGACAGCTTCAGCTGGGCGGTGGCGGGCACGATGGTCTTGCCGCCCGGCCCCTGGTACCCGCCGCCGATGCCGTTGACCTCGGCGGTCGGCCGGGCCCAGACGCGCTCCAGGGTGGTGAACCCGGCCTCGCCCGAGGTGGCGTGCGAGTGTGCCGTACGCAGCCACCGGGCCTCGTCGAAGGGCAGCTCGGCGAAGAGTTCGCGCTCGCGGTCGGTGAGCTCGACCACGCCGTCGTAGAAGCCGGGGATCGCGACCCGCAGGTCGGCGTCGTACAGCCCCGCGGCGAGGCGGGCCGCCTCCATGGCCGGGTTGGGCACGGCCCCGCCGAACGAACCCGAGTGGATGTCCTGGTCGGGCCCGTACAGGTCGATCTGGCAGTCGGCCAGGCCGCGCATCCCGGTGCAGACCGTCGGGGTGTCGGCGTCCCACATGCCGGTGTCGGAGACGACGACCGCGTCGCAGCGCAGCCGGTCGGCGCGGGAGCGGATCAGGTCGGGGAAGTTCGGCGAACCGGACTCCTCCTCGCCCTCGACGAGCAGCTTGAGGTTGACGGCGGGCGCGCTGCGGCCGGTCGCGGCCAGGTGCGCGCGGACGCCGAGCGTGTGGAAGAGCACCTGGCCCTTGTCGTCGGCCGCGCCCCGGGCGTACAGCTTGCCGTCGTGGGTCCGCGGCTCGAACGGGTCGCTGTGCCAGCCGTCCGCGAGTGCGGCGGGCTGCACGTCGTGGTGGCCGTAGACCAGGACGGTGGGGGCCTCGGGGTCGTCGGAGGGCCACTCGGCGAAGACCGCGGGAGCGCCGGCCGTCTCCCAGATCTCCGTCGTCGTGAATCCCGTGGCGGCCAGCTTGTCCGCCAGCCACTCGGCGCTGCGCCGCACGTCGCCGGCGCGGTCGGGGTCGGCCGACACGGAGGGGATGCGCAGCCACGCGGTCAGGTCGTCCAGGAACGCGGCACGGTGGGCTTCGACGTAGGCGCGGACAGCGTCGTCCGGGGTGGTGCTCATGACGTCGAGCCTATCCGCCTGCGGCGGCCCGCTTCGCCAGGGTCGCGGGCCCTCGCCAGGGATCGGCCGCGCCCCTGGTCGCGGGCCCGAGCGTGCCGTTTCGCCCGCCGGCGTGGGCGTCCTCGCGGCGACGGTCGGCGCGGGCTGGCGCGGCCTTCGGAAGTGGTCGAGGGGGCGCGGCCCTCGGGTGTGGCCGTCGGGCCGGGCCGCGCTCCCGGTGGGGCCGGGCTACGCGCGGTCCGGCGCGGGCGGCTCCTCGCCGAGCAGGACGCGTTCAATGGCGGCCCGGTCGGGCAGCGGGTCGGGGCGGACGATCTCGCCGGTGCGCACGTAGAGGAAGGTGGCCGTGACGGCGGACGGCGGCAGGCCGTGCTGTTCGGCCCAGGCCAGCCGGTAGACGGCGAGCTGGAGCGGGTCGGCGTCCTGGGCGCGGTTGGTCTTCCAGTCGACGATCTCGTACGCGTACGGGTGCGCGACCTCCGCGACACCGGAGGCGGGCCCGCTTCCGGTGTCGGGCCCGGGGGCGCGCGGCCGGCGGTAGACCGCGTCGATCCGGCCACGCACCACGCGGCCGGCGAGGGTGAGTTGGAAGGGCGCCTCGACGCGGTACGGCGTGCGCCGGGCGTAGGGGGTGCGGCGGAACGCCTCCTTGAGCGCCTCCAGGTCCTCCCCGTCCTCGTCCGGTTCGGTGCCGTACTCGTCGGCGCCCGGCAGTTCGTCCGGGCCGAGCAGGGGCAGCGGCAGGGCCTCGAACCGCGACTCGACCCAGGCGTGGAACCGGGTGCCCCGGCGGGCGGCGGGCCGGGGCGGGCGCGGCATGGGGCGGGCCAGTTCGCGGGCGAAGCCGTCGGGGTCGGCGGCCAGCCGCAGCAGTTGCGTCGCGCTGAGCGCGGGAGGTATGAGCACGTCGCGCACGGTCGCCCGCGCCCGGCGCAGCTCCTCGGTGAGCGCGTCGAGATCCCGGTCCCAGGACGCGGCGAGCCGGGCCTCCTCGGGCGGCAACGCCTCGCGCGGCGCGCGGCGCGGCGCGGACGACGCGGAGGGGGGGCGGCGGGACGGGTCCACGGGGTCGGGGCCGGGCGCGGCGGCGGGCGCGCCGGTGGGCGGGGCCGCGTCGGTCGGGTCGCCGTACGGGTCGGGGTACGGGTCGTCGTCGGGGGCGGTGTACGGGTTCGCGTACGGGGCGGCGTCGGGGGTGGCGGGTGGGTCGGCGTACGGATCGGTGTCGGCGTACGCGTCGGCGTACGGATCGTCGTACGGGTCCTCGGGGGGTTCGGCGTACAGGGTGTGCGGGGCGTTCGGGGCGGGCTGGTGGGGCGGCGGCGCGGTGGGGGTGGGCTGGTGGTCGAGGTGGGCGCGGACGGCGTCGGCCGCGCGGCGGCGGTGGGTCAGGGCCGTGGGGTCCAGCGGCAGCGGCCACGCGCGGTCGGCGCGGTGCGGGTCCGGGTCGCGCAGGGCCGGGTTCTCCTCGCCGGGGGCCGGCTCGGGGGCCCACGCCTCGATCTCGCCGTCGCCCGCCTCGCAGTGCTCCCGCAGCGCCGTCAGGAAGTCCGACGGGCCACGGGGCCGCTTCTGGGACGGGCCCCACCAGTGGCCGGAACCGAGCAGCAGCGAGCGCGGGCGGGTGAAGGTCACGTAGCCCAGGCGGAGTTCCTCCGTCCGCTGGTGCTCCCTCATCGCGGCCTTGAACGCGCTGAGCCCCTTCGCGTCCCAGTCCGACACGTCGGGCAGGGTGTCGGCGTCGCCGCGCAGCGCGTGCGGCAGCACCCGCGCGGTCGCCGTCCACGACTCGCGGGACTGCTCGCTCGGGAACGTCTTGGTGACCAGCCCCGGCACCGCGACCACGTCCCACTCCAGGCCCTTGGACTTGTGCGCGGTGAGCACCTTGACCGTGTTCTCGCCGCCCGGCAGCGCGTTGTCCAGGCCCTTCTCGTACCGGGCGGCCGTGCGCAGGAAGCCGAGGAAGGCCGGCAGGGTGGGTTCGCCGTCCAGGGCCGAGGCGCCGCCCTGGCGGGTGGCGAACCCGGCGGCCACGTCCAGGAAGTTGCCGAGCGTCTCGCGGCGCCGGGCGGCCAGCGCGTGGGGTGACGCGGACAGTTCGACCTCAAGCCCGGTGACCGTGAGGACGCGGTGCAGTACGTCCATCAGCGGATCGCCGAGGGAGCGGCGCAGCTCGCGCAGCTCGGCGGCCAGCCGCGCGAAGCGGACCCGGGCCTGCGGCGAGAACGGCAGGTCCGGGTCCGGGGCGGTCTCCGGGCCGCCGGGCGCACCGGGCTCCGGACCGCTCTCCGACGCGGGGTCGTCCCCCGACGCGGGGTGGTCGGTGTGGGGGGCCGGCTCGGGGTCGGCCTCGGGGGCGTGCGCGGGGGCGGGGACGTACGCGGGGTCCACGGCGTGCGGGGCGGGCGCGAGGTCCGCGGTGTACGCGGGGTCGAGGACGAAGGTGTCGAGGGCGTCGGCCAGCGAGATGGCCTCGGCCGGGTCCACGCCCGCCACGGCCTCGGCGAGACGGCGGTCGGCGTCCCCGTCGGCGTCCGGGTGGTCGCGGCGCACCAGGGCGCGTGCGCGGCGGCCGAGCAGCGCCAGGTCACGCGCGCCGATGCGCCAGCGCGGGCCGGTCAGCAGGCGGACCAGGGCCGCGTTGGCCGTCGGGTCCTGGAGCACCTCGCACACGGCGACCAGGTCGGCGATCTCGGGCAGGTGCAGCAGCCCGGACAGGCCCACCACCTCGACGGGCACGCCCCGGTCCACCAGCGCGCCCTGGATCCCGGCGAAGTCCACGGCCGTCCGGCACAGCACCGCGATCTCGCCCGGCGGGGTGCCCGTGCGCACCAGGTGGGCGAGCGAGTCGGCGAGCCAGGCCAGTTCCTCGGCGTGGGTGGGCAGCAGCGCGCAGCGCACTAGGCCGTCCCGGTCGGCGCCGGGCGCGGGACGCAGCGCCTCCACGCCCGCGTGCCGGGCGCGCAGCGGGGCGGCCAGCCGGTTGGCGAGCGCCAGCAGCCGGCCGCCGCTGCGCCGGTTCTCGCTGAGCGCGAACCGCTCGGCCGGGCCGCCCCGGGCGACCCCGACGGCCTGCGGGTCAGAGGCCGGCCGGACGGCCTCGGGGTGCGTGTCAGGGTGGGTGTCAGGGCTGGTTTCGGGGCTGGTTTCGGGGTGGGTGTCAGGGTGGCTGGCCGCGCGGGGGAAGTGCTCGGGGAAGTCGTCCAGGTTGGCCACGGACGCGCCGCGCCAGCCGTAGATCGCCTGGCAGGGGTCGCCGACGGCGGTCACGGCGTGGCCCGTGCCGCCTCCCGCCGCGCGGTCGGCCGACGGGCCGGCGGTCGGGTCGTCCGGGTCCGCCTCACCCGCTCCGAACAGGCTCGACAGCAGGAGGCGCTGGGCCACCGAGGTGTCCTGGTACTCGTCGAGGAGCACTACCGCGAACTCCGCGCGCAGCGCCCGGCCGACCTCGGGGTGGCGACGGGCCAGGGTCGCGGACAGGGCGATCTGGTCGCCGAAGTCGAGCAGGTCCAGTCGGCGCTTCTCCGCCCGGTAGCGCTCGACCAGGTCGAGGAGTTCGAGCCGGGCCCGGGCGGCGTCGGGCACCTTGCGCAGGTCCTCGTTGCTGAGCCGGACGCCGTCGAGGGTGGTCAGCAGCGCGGTGTCGTGCTCCCGCAGGCGTTCGACCGGGACGAGGTGCTCGGCCAGCTCGCCGTCGAGGGCGAGGAGGTCGGTCACCAGGTCGGCGAAGGAGCGGGTGAGCGCCGGATAGGGGCCGGGCGCGGTGCGCAGCACGCGCGCGGCGAGCTGGAAGCGGGTGGCGTCGGCGAGCAGGCGCGCGCCGGGCTCGACACCGATCCGCAGCCCGTGGTCCTTCAGCAGCTGGCCCGCGAACGCGTGGTACGTGGAGATCCTCGGCTCCCCCGGAACCTCGTCCCGCACATCGCCCGCCCCGGCCTGGGCGCCCGCCGCCCCGTCGCCGACGCCGGCGCGCAGCAGCGCCCTGCGCACCCGCTCGGCGAGTTCGCCGGCCGCCTTGTTGGTGAACGTCAGGCCCAGCACCTGCTCGGGCGCGACCTGGCCGGTACCGACCAGCCAGACCACGCGCGCGGCCATCACCGTCGTCTTGCCCGAGCCGGCGCCGGCCACGATCACCTGCGGGGCGAGCGGCGCGGTGACGCAGGCCATCTGCTCCGGCGTGAACGGGATGCCGAGCAACTCCTTGAGCTGCGCGGGGTCGGTGAGGTGTGCTGACACCCCAGTGAGGCTAACGCCCCGCACCGACAGCGCCCGCCGCCCGCGAGACCGCCCCGCTCCCCCGCCCCACACCCCGCCCAGCGGTGGAGCGGCGGGCCGTCGCCCCTCGGGCCCGCCGGCGTGACCAGTGCCACCCCGAAGGCCGACCCGCCGCACGGGCCTCGTGCCGGGAGCCCGCGGGGGCGGGCGTCGCACCGGCGTCGTACGAGAGGGGCTGGCCGCGCCCACGCGGGGGCGGGCGCGGGGTTGCCCGTGCGGCGGCCATCGGGCCCGTGTCCTGTGCGGACCGCTCGTGCGCCGACCGCGCTCCTGGGCCATACGCGCGAAGACGCCGGGGAGCCCCCCGGGACACCGTGGGACGCGTGCGCCCTTCCATCCGCCCGCCCGGGAGCCGCACGGGGGCGCGGCGCCGCCTACGGTCGGGGCGCGGGCGCACGCGGTCAGCCGTGACCGGCCGGGCCGGTGGGAGCGGACGCCCGAGGCGGCCTCGTCGGGGCGGGCGGTCGGATCGCCCTCGTCGCGCCGGACACGAGCCCTACGTCTATGCCTACACCCCTGGGCCGGGGCCAGGTCGGGCCGGGCCGCAACCGGCCGGGGCCGCGTCCGGGCCGGTCGGAGCCGGGGGTCAGTCCACGACGTGGCGGCCCTCGGGGCGGGCGCCGCAGGAGGCGCGGAAGGCGCAGCGGTCGCAGTGCTCGCCGGTCGTCGGGGCGAAGCGCTCGTCGAGCACGCGCCCGGCGGCCGTGGCGAGCAGTTCGCCGACCCAGCCCGCCCCGTCGGTCGCCCCGTCGTGCGCCTCGTCGACAGCCTCGCCGTGCGCCGCGCCCGACGCCGGGTCAGTCGGGTCGGGCGCGGCCTCGGCGGGGCCGGTCTCCGGGGCCCGTGGGGCGGGGCGGGCCGGCAGCGGCTCCTGTGCCTGCACCTTCGGCAGGCTCTCGCCGCCCTCCTTGCGGGGCGCCCCCTGGCGTAGCTGGACCAGTTCCGCGCCCCCGGGCCGGGGACGGACGCCGTCGAACAGGTCGTCCACGGCGCCCTCGCGCACCGCGAGCTGGTAGACGGCGAGCTGCGGGTGGTGGGCCACCGCGTCGCGGGTGACCGTCTGCTTGCCGGTCTTGAAGTCGACCACGTACGCGCGCCCGTCGGCGTCCGTCTCCACCCGGTCCATGGAGCCCCGGATGCGCACCTGGTACGCCGCCACGTCCAGGGTCACGTCGAAGGCGTGCTCGCTGCCGACGACGGTGCGCCCGCCGCGCTCCATGACGTGCCAGCGCAGGAAGCGTTCCAGGGCGGCGCGCGCGTTCTCCTTCTCCTGCCGTGACTTCCAGGGCGCGTCGAAGGCGAGCGCGTCCCACACCGAGTCGAGCCGCTCCATGAGCACCGCGAGGTCGGCGGGTGTGCGGCCGGAGGCCACCTCGTCGGCGAGCACGTGCACGACGTTGCCAAAGCCCTGCGCGGCGGTCGACGGCGGCTCCGCCTTCACCTCCCGGCCCAGGAACCACTGGAGCGCGCAGGTGTTGACCAACTGGTCGAGCGCGCTGCCCGACAGGGTCACCGGGGTCTCGCGGTCGCGGAGCGGGACCTGGCCACGGGTGCGCTCGGCCAGGCCCCACCAGCGGTACGGGTGCGCGGCGGGCACCAGCGGGCTCCCCTCCTCGTCGCGCAGGGCGGCCAGGCGGGCGAGCCGCTGGGCGGCGGCGTCGCGCAGCGCGTCGGAGGCGGTCGGATCGACGGTGGTGGCGCGCAGTTCGGCGACGAGCGCGGGCACCGACAGCGGGCGGCGCGGGCGGTGGAGGACGTCCACCACGTCCACGCCCAGCTCGGTCAGGAACCGCGACGGCTGGTCGCCGTCGTCGGCGGGCGCCCGTACGGCGGTGACCACCAGCCGCTCACTGGCCCGCGTCGTCGCCACGTAGAACAGCCGCCGCTCCTCGGCGAGCAGCGCGCCCGGCGGCAGGGGCTCGGCGATGCCGTCGCGGCCGATGCGGTCCGCCTCCAGGAGCGAACCCCGCCGCCGCAGGTCGGGCCACAGGCCCTCCTGGACGCCCGCGACGACCACCAGGCGCCAGCGCAGGCCCTTGGAGCGGTGCGCGGTCAGCAGCCGCACGGCGTCGGGCCGTACCGCGCGCCGGGTCAGCGTGTCGGCGGCGATGTCCTGGGCGTCGAGTTCCTCAAGGAAGTTGAGCGCGCCCCGGCCGCCGGTGCGCTCCTCCGCGCGCGCGGCCGTCTCGAACAGGGCGCACACCGCGTCCAGGTCCCGGTCCGCGTGCCGCCCGGCGGCGCCACCGCGCCAGGCGGCCCGCTCCAGGCGGCGCGGCCAGGTCGTGCCCTCCCACAGGCACCACAACGCCTCCTCGGCGGTGCCGCCGCCGGCCAGCAGTTCGCGCGCCGAGCGCAGCAGCAGGCCGAGCTGTCGCACGCCCCGCGCGTACGCGGGGTCGTGCGCGACCAGCCGCTGCGGCTCGGCCAGTGCCTCGGCGATCAGCACGTCCGAGGGGCGGGGCACGGCGTTGCCGGCGGCCCGTTCCTCGTCGCGCAGCGCCCGGCCCAGGCGTCGCAGGTCGGCCGCGTCCATGCCGCCCAGCGGCGAGCCGAGCAGGGTGAGCGCGGTCTCCACGGAGAGCCAGCCGGCGGCCCCGCCCGGGCCGTCACCGGCCGGCGTGCCGGCGTCGGCTCCGTCGGTGGGGGTCCGCGCCTCGGGGTCCGTGGCGTGGGCCGGGGGGGTGTGGTCGGTCGCGTCGGCGGGCTCGGTTGTCGGTGCCGGGCGGGGGTGGGGCACGCGGGCGGGCTGGTCCGGGTGGCGGGCCAGGGCGGCGCTCGCCGTCGCGCGCAGGGCGGTCAGCAGCGGGGCCACGGCGGGTTCGGTACGCAACGGGATGTCGTCGCCGTCCACCTCCACCGGCACCCCGGCGGTGGTCAGCGCGCGCCGCACGCCCGGCAGCCCCCGCGCGCCCGCGCGCACGAGGACCGCCATCTCGCTCCACGGCACCCCGTCCTCCAGGTGCGCGCGGCGCAGGATGTCGGCGACGTTGTCCAGCTCGGCGTTCGCGGTCGGGTAGGTGTACGCCTCGACCCGGCCGCCGTCCCGCGCCGCCGTCAGCCCCCGGTGGGCCCGCGCGACGGCGGCCGGCAGTCGGGACAGCGGCATCCGGCCGGCCAGCGCGCGGCTGGCGGCCACCAGCGCGGCGCGCGTGCGGTGGCAGGTGGTGAGCACCGCCACGTCGGCGGGCCGCCCGTCGGGGCGCGGGAAGGCGGCGGGGAAGCCGAGGATGCCGCCGACGTCCGCGCCACGGAAGGCGTAGATCGACTGGTCGGGGTCGCCGAAGACGACCAGCGCCGTGCCCCCGCGCGGCCGTCCCCGCCCGGGCCCCTCCTCGCCCGGTCCGGGGGCGGGCGGGCGCGCGTCCCCCGCCACGGGCCCGCCCCCGGAGTCACCTTCGCCCCCGGCCCCGGGCTCGTGCGCCGAACCCGCCACCGAACCCGCTGCCCGGTCGGCTGTACGCCCGCGCGCGCCGTGCTCCGCGTCCCGGCGTGGCGCCACGTCTCCCTGTCCCCCCGCGCCGTCCCGCGCGGCCCCGTGCTCCGTGGCGTCGGCCCCGCTCGCCGCACGACCGGCCTCGCGCCCCGCGACACCCCCCTCGCGCCCCCCGCCTTCCGCGCCCGGCTCCGTGCGGCCGGCGCCGCCCGTGCCGTGGGTCGCGCCACGGGCGACCACGCCGCCGGCCAGCGCGCGCAGCAGCCGTAGCTGGGCGACGTCCGTGTCCTGGTACTCGTCCACGTAGATCGCGTCGTAGGTGCCCGCCAGCTCCGCCGCCACCCCGGGGCGCTCGGCCAACAGCACCGCGCGGTGGACGAGTTCCGCGTAGTCGAGCACGCCCTGGGCGTCCAGGACGTCCAGGTACTCGGCGAGGAAGTCGGCGGCGGCGCCCCAGTCGGGCCGGCCGGTGCGGGCGGCGAAGGCACCCAGCGCGCGGGGGCCCAGGCCCAGTTCGCGGCTGCGGGCGAGCACGGCCCGCACCTCGTCGGCGAAGCCACGCGTGGTCAGGCAGGCGCGCAGCTCGTCGGGCCAGCGCACCGAGGCCCGGCCGGCGCCCTCCAGCTCCGCGTGGCCGGCCAGCAGGTCGCGCACCACCACGTCCTGCTCGGGGCCCGAGAGCAGGCGCAGCGGGTCGGCGAACAGGTCGGCGTCCTGGTGGGCGCGGACCAGCGCGTAGCAGAAGGAGTGGAAGGTCGTCGCCCACGGGGCCGTGACGCCCCCCACGCGCACGGCGAGCCGGTCGCGCAGCGCGACCGCCGCCTTGCGGCTGAAGGTCAGCACCAGGACGCGTTCCGGGTCGGTGCCCCGGCGTACGCGGGCGGCGACGGCCTCCACCAGGGTGGTGGTCTTCCCGGTGCCGGGCCCCGCCAGGACCAGCAGCGGCCCGCCCGGGTGGTCAACCACGGCACGCTGCCGGGCGTCCAGGACAGGAGGGGTGGCCGAGCCGGGCGGCGTACGCACCAGCCGGTAGCCCCCCGCACTGGACGCGCCGGACGGCGCGGGGGCCCCGACGGCGTACGGCGTGGCCATCGCGTGCGCCCCGGCCCCGGCCGGGGCGGACGTGTCGGGGGCGGGGGCGTGCGCGGGCGCGTCGGTGGGAGGTGGCGTGGCGGGGGAGCCCATGGGTGACCCCGGTCGCGGCCCCGAGGGCGGTCGTCGCGCTGGCGACGCCGGCCCGCGCCGGGGATGGGACGAGGAGGAGGAGCTCACGTGGATCGCCGGTCCTGGTGGTTGTGCCGGGTGCCTTGCGGCCGTACTGGGGGCGGGGGCCCGCTCGCGCCGGGCCGTCGCCCGACCGGGCCCGGGTGCGGCCCCGCCGTGGCCGGCCCCGGTCGGGGTGCGCCACGCGAGGGCCGGAGCGCGCCGGGTGGGGGCCGTGGGGTGCGGGCCGCCCCCGACGCTACGCCAGTGCCCGCGCGGACGCGGGCCCGTCGGGGGTGGCTCCGACCCGGCTCTTGGGCTGCCACGCCTGGCGTGCCCACCCCGGGCGGGCCGGCCGCCGTCGACGCCGCGAAAGGGCCGGTGGCCAGGCGTCGCGCAGCGGCCTCGGCCCCGCCAGGCACCGGGCCGCGCCCCGTCGCGCCGCCCGCCGCGCACCGCCACGGGGCGCCCCGGGCACGCGCCGAGGGTGACGTACCTGACATCGCCGCGCCCGACCGACACCCGGCCCTTCCGGGCCCGCCGGCCCCGGTGTCCGCGCCGCGGCCGCCGCGCGGCCCCGGCCGGTCGGGCGCGCCGCGCGGACCCGTCGCCGCGACACCCGGCTTGTCGCCTCTTGCGGCGAACACGCCGCGTACGCACGGGATGCCCGGAATCGCGAACCGGTCGGGGTCGTCCCGCGCGCGGCGGCGGGGGGCCGGGCGGACTCGGTCACGCCCGGTCGCCGGGGTGCGGTCGGGTGCCGTCCCAGCGGGCCCGCCGCATGTCCAGGCGGGGCATGGCGCCACCGGAGCGCGCCGCTCCCCGGCGGCGGCCCGGCCCGTCGGTGTCGGTCTCGGGGGCGGGTCTGGCGCGCGCCGCCTCGCGCAGCGGCGTGCCCTCCGCCCGGTACTGGGCCAGCGCGCTGCGCTCGTGGCCGGGCAGCAGCGCCCCGTCCGAGCGCACCACGCGCCACCAGGGCACCGCCCCGCCGTACAGCGCCATCACCCGCCCCACCTGGCGCGGGCCTCCCACGCCCCGACCCCCGCCACCGGCCACCGGCGCCGCCTGCGGGTCCAGCTCCTCGGCCAACCACTCGGCGACGTCGCCGTAGGTCATCACCCGGCCGGGCGGAATCAGCTCCGCAACCGCCAACACCCGTTCGGCGTAGTCGGGCAGCTCGTCCGGCTCCGCTCGTTCCTCGCTCTCGCGGCTCATCCGACTCATCTTGCCGCACCCCACCGACAGCCGACCCCGCTTGTCACACAGCGTGCACACCTGTGTTACGGGGCGTACCATCCGTATCTCGCGACCTCGAAGTACCCCCTGATGCCGTCCCCGGCCACGCGGCCATGCCACCATCTTCCGGGCGGTGACAGGTGATACGAGATCAAGAAGAGACGACTGAGATGCAGGGTGCGCAGCCTCCGGAAGAGGACAGCGCCCCCGCCGCGCTGCCCCGCTCCGACGACGCCGAGGTGACCGGGGAGCCCGGTCACGAGAACGCCGCGGACTCCGCTTCCGCGCCCGACTCCCGCCCGGCCGACCCCGATCCCGACCCCCGCCCCACCGGCGCGGGCTCCCACCCCGACACGGGCTCGGACTCCGATCCGCCCCCGCGCCCCGGAACCGGTTCCACGGCCCGCCCCACGGACAGGGGGCGCGCCGACGGGGCCACGGAGCGGGCAGCGCGTGAGGAGGCCGGGCCCGCCGGGCCGCACCGCTGCGAGGACACCGACCTGCGCGCGGACCAGGTGTCCGTGGACGAACCGCTGCTGCCCGCCCGAGTGCACCGCCCCTTCGACCTGGTCAAGCTGCTGCTCGGGATGCTGGGCATCGTCGTGGTGCTGGCCACGGCGGCGTTCGCGCACGGCACCACCGCCGGCCTGGAGAAGGACATCGGCAAGGGCGCGGGACAGGCCCCCGACCTGCTGATCGAGTTCGCGGGCCTGATCTCCAGCGTCGCCGTCCTCATCCTCCCCGTGGCGTTCGCCATGGAGCGGCTGATCAAACGCGACGGGTTGCGTATCGCCGACGGCGTGCTCGCCGCCGTCCTCGCGCACGGCGTCTCGCTGGCCACCGACCTCTGGGTGGCCCGCTCGGCCCCCGACTCGCTGCGCGACACGCTGACGCAGCAGTCCCCCGGCGGCGCGTTCTCCGACCCCGTCCACGGCTATCTGGCCCCCGTCATCGCGTACATGACGGCCGTCGGCATGGCCCGGCGCCCACGGTGGCGGGTGGCCATGTGGGTGGTGCTCTTCCTCGACGCCTTCGCCGTCCTCGTCGGCCGCTACACCACCCCGTTCTCCATCCTGGTCACGGTGCTGATCGGCTGGACCGTCGCGTACGGAACGCTGTACGCGGTCGGCTCCCCCAACGTCCGGCCCACCGGGCAGCACCTGCTGCTCGGTCTGCGCCGGGTCGGGTTCAGCCCGGTCAGCGCGCTGCGCTGGGACGACGGGCAGAGCGGCGAGCAGCCCTCCACCGTCGACCGGGGCCGCCGCTACCTGGTCACCCTGGAGGACGGGCCACCCCTGGACGTCACCGTCGTGGACCGCGAACAACAGGCGCGGGGCTTCTTCTACCGCACCTGGCAACGGCTCGCGCTGCGCTCCATCACCCAGCGCCGGGGCCTGCAGTCGCTGCGCCAGGCCCTGGAACAGGAGGCGCTGCTCGCGTACGCGGCCATCGCCGCCGGGGCCAACGCGCCCAAGCTCATCGCCACCTCCGAACTCGGCCCCGACGCCGTGATGCTGGTCTACGAGCACACCGGCGGCCGGACCCTGAACGCGCTCCCCGACGAGCGGATCACCGACGAGTTGCTGGAGGGCGCCTGGCACCAGGTGCGGGCGCTCCAGTCGCGGCGTATCGCGCACCGCCGGCTGGAGGGTGACGCCATCCTGGTGGATCGTTCCGGCAGGGTCATCGTCTCCGACCTGCGCGGAGGCGAGATCGCCGCCGGGGACGTGGTGCTGCGGATGGACATCGCGCAGCTGCTCACCACGCTCGCGCTGCGCGTGGGCGCCGAGCGGTCGGTGGCGGCGGCGGTCGACGTCATCGGCCCGGACGCGGTCGCCGACAGCCTGCCGCTGCTCCAGCCGCTCGCGCTGAACCGGGTCACCCGTGCCACGCTGCGCCACCTGGGGCGCGAGCGCGCCAACCGGGAGCGGGAGGCGGTGCTGGCGGCGGCCCGGAGCGAGAAGGAGGCGCGCGAGGCGGAGGCCGCCGAGGTCCGCGAGCAGGTGGACGCGCAGCCGCTGGACCGCAGGGCGCGCAAGGCCCTCAAGGCGGAGAAGCACGCCGAGAAGCAGGCGGAGAAGCGCGCGATCGACGAGGCGCTGGAGGAGGCCCGCGAGGAGGACCTGCTCTCCCAGATCCGGCAGCAGGTGCTGCTGGTGCGTCCGCAGGCACCGATAGAGCCGGTCCGTCTGGAGCGCATCAAGCCGCGCACCCTGGTCAGCTTCTGCGCGGGCGCCTTCGCCGCGTACTTCCTGCTCTCCCAGTTCACCCACATCAAGCTGGGTCAGGTCGTCGACGAGGCCAACTGGGCGTGGGTGGCGATCGCCCTGTTCTTCTCCGGTCTGACCTACGTCTGCGCGGCGATCAGCCTGCTGGGTTTCGTGCCGGAGAAGGTGCCGTTCGGGCGCACCGTGCTGGCGCAGGTCGCCGCCTCGTTCGCGAAGCTGGTCGCCCCGGCGGCCGTCGGCGGCGTCGCCCTGAACACGCGCTTCCTCCAGCGTGCGGGCGTACGACCCGGGCAGGCGGTCGCCAGTGTCGGCGCCTCCCAGCTCTTCGGCCTGGCCAGCCACATCATCCTGCTCGGCACCTTCGGCTACATCACCGGCACCGAGCGCACCCCGACTCTCTCGCCCTCCCGCACCGTGATCGCCGGGTTGCTGACGGCGGCGGTGCTCGCGTTGGTGGTGACGGCCGTGCCGGCCCTGCGCCGGTTCGTCTCCACCCGGGTGCGGTCGCTGTTCGCCGGCGTCATCCCGCGCATGCTCGACCTGCTCCAGCGTCCGCAGAAACTGTTCGCCGGCATCGGCGGCATGCTGCTGCTGACCGCGACGTTCGTGCTGTGCCTGGACTCCTCGATCCGGGCCTTCGACGGCGACCTGAGCTACGCGAGCATCGCCGTGGTCTTCCTCGCGGGCAACGCCCTGGGCTCGGCGGCCCCCACCCCCGGCGGTGTCGGCGCGGTCGAGGCGGCGCTGATCGCGGGCCTGACCTTCGCCGGCCTCCCCTACGACACGGCGGCGCCCGCGGTGCTGCTGTTCCGGCTGATGACCTTCTGGCTGCCGGTTCTGCCCGGCTGGCTGTCCTTCTCCTATCTGACCCGCAAGGAAGCGCTCTAGCCCGGACCGCGCGGGCGCCGGGCCCGCGCCTGGCCGGGCCCGCGCCTGGCCGGGCCCGCGCCTGGCCGGGCCCGCGCCCGGCCCCGGCCGCTCCACCCGGCGCGGCTGACGGCCGCCCCGCCGGGCCCGCCGTCGCCTCAGCCGGCCGGGCGCAGGTGCGCGTCGACCCACGCCGCGAACGGGGTGGGCGTCAGACCGAGCGCGCGGGCGAACTCGGGGCGGGCCGGCTGCGGGAACTCGTTGAGGTGGGCCTGGGCGAGGCCGTACGAGGGCAGTCCGGCCGCGAGCGCCTCCTCCTCGCTCAGCTCGGGCGCCGACAGGGGCACGCCCAGGCCACGGGAGAGCTCCTCGGCGATCTCCGCCACGGTCAGCCGGTCGCTCGCCAGCTCCAGTTCGACGCCGGCGAACCGGGCGGGCTCGGCCACCGCCGCCGCGACCGCCGCGCCGATGTCGGCCACGGCCACCAGCGCCACCCGCGTCGTCGGCCGCAGCAGCGTCACCAGGCCGCCCTCGACCCCGCGCGGGAAGACGACCTCCGCCGCCGGGAGCAGGTTCTCCATGAAGAAGCAGGGCCGCAGCAGCGTCCAGTGCGCGAATCCCGCCGCGCGTACCCGCTCCTCGACGCCGGCCTTGGCCGCGTAGTACGGCTCCAGCCAGGCCCACCGGCCCGCCACCCACGTCGCGTAGCGGCCGACGCCGGAGACGGAGGTGTGCACGAACTGCGGTACGCCCGCGGCCCGCGCGGCCTCGACCAGGTTGCCGGCCTGCTCCACCTCCCCCGCGAAGCCGCGCCCCGCCAGGTCGGGCAGTTGCACGGAGAAGACGGCGCGGGCCCCCTCGGCGGCGCGCTCCAGCGTGTCGCGGTCGTCCAGGTCGCCGGTGACGAGCTCGGCGCCCAGCGCCGCGAGGGCCCCGGCCCGCGCGGTCGCGGGGTCACGGACCAGCGCCCGTGTCGGGACGCCGGCGGCCAGCAGGGCGCGGACGGCGGCGCCGCCCTGCTGGCCGGTGGCACCGACGACCAGGACGGGGGTGTGTGCGGCGGGCATGAGCGCTCCTCGGGTACGACGAAACGTAAACGGCGGGGCTCGCCGTTTACGTTTCGCTACGATACGGAGGGGCCCACCATTTAGGCAATCCGTGGAAAGGACACGCCATGACCGGTCAGCGCGCGGACGCCCGGCGCAACTACGCGCGGATTCTGGCCGTGGCCGAGGCGGAGGTCGCCGCGCATGGCGCCGACGCGTCCCTGGAGCGGATCGCCCGCACCGCCGGGGTCGGCTCGGCCACCGTGCGCCGCCACTTCCCCGGCCGGCGCGCGCTGTTGACGGCGGTCTTCGACGAGCGGACCACGGCTCTGTGCGCCCACGCCGCCAACCTGAGCGACGGGCCCGACGCGCGGGCCGCGCTGCTGGAGTGGCTGGCCGCGCTCACCACCTACGCCGCCTCGGCGCGCGGCATGGCGGACGTGCTGCTCCAGGACGGGCTGACCGGCCCGCACCAGGTGGCGGACTGCTCGGCCAAGCTGACCGGGGCGGCCGACCCGCTGGTGGACCGCGCCGCGCGGGCCGGCGCGCTGGCGCCGGGCGTCACCACGGCCGACCTGCTCGCGCTTGTCACCGGCGCCGTCCTGGCCACCGAACGCCACCCGGACCCGGTGGCCGAGGCCCACCGCCTGCTCGACCTGACCCTGCGCGGCGTCAGCCCCACCCCCTGACCCACGCCCCGCCCGCTCCCGTCGCTCAGGGACACCCGTCCCCGCCCTCGCCCACGAGCGCGGCTGCCCCGCCGGACCACCCGCCCGACCTCGCGGGCGCGCTACCCGCCCGAGGCCCGACCCCGCGCGCCGACCCCGCCGCGCCGACATCGCGGGCCACCGCGCCCCGCTCCCCCGCGCCCCGCCGCCGCTCACCCGTCCGGCGCGCTGTGCGGGCAGCCGGTGGCGTCAGTGCCGACGATGGGCAGGCGGGCGCACCACCCCCGGGTCCGCCCACGCGAGAGGACGGCCATGCCCCGAGCGATCCGCCCCGGCCCCCGAGGCCCGCACGCCGGGGCCCCGCGGCCGGCCGGGCGGTCGCGGCCCCGGGG
>NZ_JBHVJC010000043.1:0-65436 GCF_042799315.1 Streptomyces sp. NPDC057702
CGCCCGGTCTCATTCCGAACCCGGAAGCTAAGCCTTTCAGCGCCGATGGTACTGCAGGGGGGACCCTGTGGGAGAGTAGGACGCCGCCGAACAATCTTTAGAGGACCCTTGGTCCCAGCGTTCATGCTGGGACCAAGGGTCCTTTTGTTTTGCCCGAAGCGCGCTGCTCAGGTTGGTGCGCGAGAATGACCGCAGTACCCAAAGACAGGAGTCACGCCGATGTCCACCAACTCTCCCGACGATCGATCGGATCGCGGACCGCACCGACGGGATGGCGGAGAGCGACGGGATTCCCGTGGCTCTGGCGGGCCGCGTCGTGACGACCGATGGAGCGGACCACGGCGAGACGATGACCGCGGTGGGCGTCCCGGTGGTGGTGGTTTTGGGCGGCGTGATGAGCGGCCGTCGTTCCGTCGGGATGACCGGGACGGGCGGGGGCGTGACGATCGGCCGCGTGGCCCGCGTTCGGATGACCGCGACCGTGGCCCCCGTCGCGACGATGACCGTGGACCCCGACGTGATGACCGCGACCGTGGCCCGCGTCGCGACGACGACCGAGGCGCCTACCGCCGCGACAACGACCGAGGCAACGACCGAGGTGGCGACCGTGGCGGGTACGGAGCCGGGCGCCGCGACGACCGACACAGCGGCGGAAGCGGATACCAACGCCGCGACGACCGACCCACCAACCGACCCACCACCGGCCACGACCGCCGCGACGACCGCGACCGCGGGCCGCGTCGCGACGACGACCGGGGCGGGTTCCGTCGCGAGGGCGGTCGGGACGGCTTCCGGCGCGAAGACAGCCGTGGTGGCTTCGGGCGTGACGGCGACCGTCGTGGGTTCCGTCGCGATGACGATCGGAGCGGCTTCCGACGGGATCGGGGTGACGATCGCGGTGGGTTCCGCCGCGACGACCGGGGCGGTTCTCCGCGCGGGGACGACCGGGGCGGCTTCCGTCGGGACGACCGGGGCGCCCAGCGTGGGGACGACCGGGGCGGGTTCCGTCGGGACGAGAACCGCGGTGGGTTCTCGCGGGATGACAACCGTGGTGGGTTCCGTCGGGACGATGATCGGGGCGGATTCCGTCGGGACGACCGTGGCGGGCCGCAGCGCGGCGACGACCGGGGTGGGTTCCGTCGGGATCGGGACGAGCGCGGTGGTGGTTTTGGGCGGCGTGATGAGCGGCCGTCGTTCCGTCGGGATGACCGGGACGGGCGGGGGCGTGACGATCGGCCGCGTGGCCCGCGTTCGGATGACCGCGACCGTGGCCCCCGTCGCGACGATGACCGTGGACCCCGACGTGATGACCGCGACCGTGGCCCGCGTCGCGACGACGACCGAGGCGCCTACCGCCGCGACAACGACCGAGGCAACGACCGAGGTGGCGACCGTGGCGGGTACGGAGCCGGGCGCCGCGACGACCGACACAGCGGCGGAAGCGGATACCAACGCCGCGACGACCGACCCACCAACCGACCCACCACCGGCCACGACCGCCGCGACGACCGGTCCGGTGGCGGCTACGGCCGGCGCGATGACCGGTCCAGCGGTGGCTACGAGCGGCGGGACGGGCGTTCCGGCGGTGGCTACGGGCGGTACCGGGACGGCGATCGTCCGGGTGGTGCGCACGGGCGGCGGGACGACCGGTCCGGTGACGGGCACGGCCGGCGCGATGACCGGGGCGGATTCGGCGGACGCCGGGATGACCGGGAGCGGGAGCCCGTACGTCGGCTGCCGATCCCGGACGAGGTGACCGGCGACGAGATCGACAAGAGCGTGCGGCAGGAGCTGATGAGCCTGCCGAAGACGCTCGCCGAGGACGTGGCGCGCAATCTCGTCATGGTCGCGCGGCTGCTGGACGACGACCCGGAGCAGGCGTACGCCTACGCGCGGATCGCGCTGCGGCTGGCCTCGCGCGTGGCCGCCGTACGGGAGGCGGCCGGCTTCGCGTCGTACGCGGTCGGGAAGTACGCGGAGGCGCTGGCCGAGTTCCGGACCGCGCGTCGGATGACCGGTTCGGCCGAGCTGTGGCCGGTCATGGCCGACTGCGAGCGCGGGATGGGGCGGCCGGAGCGGGCGCTGGCGATGGCTGGTGAACCCGAGGTGCAGAAGCTGGACCGGGCCGGGCAGGTGGAGATGCGGCTGGTCGCGGCCGGCGCGCGGCGCGACATGGGCCAGGCCGACGCCGCCGTGGTGACCTTGCAGAGCCCCGAGCTCGCGTCCTCCGCCATACACCCGTGGACCGCGCGGCTGCGGTACGCGTACGCCGACGCGCTGCTCTCGGTCGAGCGTCGGGACGAGGCGCGCGAGTGGTTCGCGAAGGCGCTGGAGGCGGACCAGGGCGGTACGACCGACGCGTCGGACCGGCTCGCGGAGCTGGACGGTGTGGAGTTCGTCGACGCGCTGGAGGGCGAGGACGACGAGGTGCCCGGCGCGGCCGTGGAGCGGGGCCCGGACCGGGACGCCGTCGAGCGGGACGACGACACCGAGGTGAGCGACGAGGCCGCCGCCGGTGACGTGGACGACGCGGAGCTGGACACGGAGCCCGCGCGGGACGAGTCGGCGGGCGCCGCCGACCGGGACGGTGTCGACCACGACGGTGACGTCGTGGCGGACGCGGACGCTGGTGACGTCGAGACCGCGTCGGACAGCCAGGCGCGGGAGGCGGACGACGTGGCCGGTGACGGTGCGCCGGCCGGGCAGGACGACACGGCGCGGGACGCTGGGGCGCCGGAGGGGCCGGAGAACACGGGCACGACGGACGGCGAGGACGCCGGCACGCGGCGGTCCGACGACGCCTGACCGTTCACGTGGCGGCCGGCCACCACGCCGAAGGGCGGAACCCGTATCGGGTTCCGCCCTTCGGCGTATGGGGAGGTCAGCCCAGTTCGAGGCTGCGAAGGACCAGGCCGGTCGCGGGCTTGGGACCGAACGAGGTGGACTTGTGCGGCATGGCGACGCCCTGCTGGGCGAGGTCGCGTACGACGTCTTCCGCGACAGGGTTCATCAGGACGGCGGTGCCACCGTGGCGCTGTGTCTGCTGGACGGCGGCGGAGGCGTCGTGGATGTATCCGATGTTCTCGGGGTTGTCCGGTACCTGCCAGATGCGATCCAGGAGCACCGAGTGCAGCACCGTCGCGTCGAGGGTGCGCCACGCCTCGGGACGGTGGCGCGGTACGGACGCGTCGAGGAGCGTGGGATCAGGGCGGTCCAGGAGGTGGAAGCCGCCGTCGCCGGCCAGTAGGAAGGCGTTGTCCGGGGCGCCGGCCCGCGTGGCTTCCCGGCGCGCCGTGGCCAGGGCCGCCAGAGCGGTGGATAGCGGGCCGTCGACGGGGCGGGTCCGGAAGGCGGTCGCGGCGGCGGCGAGGGCGTCGGCGACGGGCAGCCGTCGCAGCAGCCGGTGGATGGCGCGCACCCGCAGCGGGTAGCGAACGTTGTCCACGAGCAGCACCAGGCCGAAGTCCCACGGCCCCGGGTCGTGGTGCTCGGCCCGTAGCCGCAGGTAGGTGGCCCAGCGGTGATGGCCGTCGGCGATGAGCGCCTGGCGGCGGGCCAGGTCGGCGGCGGCCTCGGCGATCTCGGCCGGGTCGGTGAGCCGCCACAGCCGGTGGGCGACGCCGTCCTCGGTGGTGGTGGCGAGCAGGGGCGGGCGGCGTACGGCGCGCTCGATGACCGCGCTCGCGCCGCTCGTCGCCGCCGGGGCACCGCCCGCGACCGGCGCGTTGGGCGCGCCGTCGTCCGTCGGGTCGGGGTGGTCGCCCTGGTAGGAGAGCAGCAGGGGTTCCAGGTGGGCGGCGGTGGCGCGCATCAGGTCGGCACGGTCCTCGACGACGTGCGGCATCACGTTCTCGTGGGGGAGGACGACGCCCTCCTCCGGCGGGCTCAGTCGCAGGGCGCCGATCAGTCCGCGTTGCAGCAGCCCCGCGTCGCGCTGTTCGTAGACGTACAGCGCGGGGTCCGGGTCTGGGGTCAGCACCCCCTCCGCCTGCCAGCGGCGCAGCGTCCGCGCGGCCTGTGCGTGGCGGGCCGTGGGCTCCCCGGTCTGCGGGAGGATCAGGCGGACGATGTTGTACGGGTCGGCCGTCTCCAGGTGGCGCAGGCCGTCCGGCCGGACGACGACGTCGTAGGGCGGCGAGGTAACGGCGGCAAGGCTGCTGACTCGCTCGGAGGCGTACCGCAGACCACGGAACGGGGCGAGCTGAAGACCTTGCCTGACAGGTCCTGAAATGCTCATTGGGGAATGCTATGCCGCGACACGGGATGCGCGATGATCGGGTGACAAACGTATGAGTCTATGAGGAGCGACGAGTCCATGAGCGAGAGCGTCCGTACTCGGCCGGGTGTCAGCGCGCGTCCCCTACACGAGGCGTACGACACCGCACTCCTCGACCTGGACGGGGTCGTCTACGCGGGCGGCGAGGCCGTCGTGCACGCGGTGGCGTCGCTGGAGACCGCGCGGGCGGCGGGCATGCACCTGGCCTACGTCACCAACAACGCGCTGCGCACCCCGCAGACCGTGGCCGAGCACCTGACCAGCCTGGGCGTGCCCGCGCGGCCCGAGGACGTCATCACCTCGGCACAGGCGGTCGCGCGGCTGATCGCCGAGGAGGTGCCGGCGGGCGCGCGGGTGCTGGCCATCGGGGGCGAGGGGCTGCGGGTGGCGCTGCGCGAGCGCGGGCTGGTGCCGGTGGACTCCGCCGACGAGGACATCGCGGCCGTGGCCCAGGGGCACGGCGGGCCACAGCAGCCGTGGGACCGGCTGATGGAGGCGGGGTACGCGGTGGCGCGCGGGGTGCCGTGGTTCGCCTCCAACACCGACCTGACCATTCCCACGGCCCGTGGCATCGCGCCGGGCAACGGTGCGGCGGTGGAGGTCGTGCGGCTGGCCACGGGCGGGGTGCCGCGCGTCGCGGGCAAGCCGCAGCCGCCCATGCACCGGGAGACCATCCTGCGCACCGGCGCCGAGCACCCGCTGGTCGTCGGCGACCGGCTGGACACGGACATCGAGGGCGCGCACGTCGGTGGCGTGGACTCGCTGCTGGTGCTGACCGGGGTGACCACCGCGGCGCAGCTGTTGGCCGCCGAGCCCGAGCACCGGCCGACGTTCGTCGCGGCCGATCTGCGCGGGATGCTCACCCCCCATCCGGAGGTGCGGTCACAGGGCGCGGCGTTCACGTGCGGGGGCTGGAGCGCGCGCGTGCGGGGCGCGGAGGCGGAGATCGAGGGCGCGGGCGACCCGCTGGACGGGTTGCGGGCGCTGTGCGCCGCGAGCTGGAGCGCGGCCGACGCGGAGCGCGGGCGCGGCGGGGCGCCCCGCCGCGCGGGCGGCGCCGGCCCCGGGCTGAGCGCGGCCCAGCGGGGCAACGACCTGATCAACGCGGGCAAGGCGCTGGCGAAGCTGGGTCTGGCCTGAGCCCGGGGTCACCGGGACTGGCCTGGGCCTGGGGCCACCCGGTTTCGGGCGCGCCCGGCCGGTGACTTCCGGGGCCCGGCCGGTGGGGCGGGTGGTGCCCGCCGGGCCCGCCCCGGGCGGGCCCGGGGCGGGTGTGTGACGGGTGGGGCTCAGGCGTTCTCGTCGCCCTGGCCCGTCCCTTCGGCGGCCTCGGCCGCCTCCTGCTCCAGAAGCTGGTCCTCGGTGGCTCCCAGCCGCCAGTAGCCGGTGAACTTGACCGCCTTGCGGTCGAACCCGCGCTCGCCGACCAGGTGGCGCCGGAGTGCGCGTACGGTGCTGGACTCGCCGGCGATCCAGGCGTACGGGGTGCCGTCGGGCAGCTTGGCCGCGCGGACCGCGTCCAGGGTGCGCCGGCCGTGGGCGGGCGCGTCCAGGTCGGTCGGCGTGGTCGGCGGGAGCTCGTCCCGGACGAGCCAGGTGATGTCCGCGTCGGCCTTCGTCGGCAGCGCCTGGCGGTCCTCGGCGTGCTGGACCTCGATCCACACCTTGGCCGGGGTGCCGGGGGGCAGCCAGGTCAGGATGCTGGCCACGGCCGGCAGCGCCGTCTCGTCCGCCGTGATCAGCGTCCAGGTGGTGGCCGGTCGCGGGGTGCCCTGGGCGGTCGTGGCCGGGACGTCGCCGAGCCCGGGCGGCTGGAAGTCCACGCCGCCGTTGTCCTCGGCGGTCGGGCCGAGCAGGGTCGCCCGGTCGCCGGGGCGCGCGGCGGCGGCCCAGCGGGAGGCGGGCCCGGTGTCGCCGTGCAGCGCGAAGTCGATGTCGACCTCGTCGGGGTCGCGGCGGTGTTCACGCACGGTGTAGGTGCGCATGATGCCGCGTACGGCCGGGTCCATCGCGCGCCACTCGGGGTACCACGACAGGTCGGTGGAGCGCGGCACCACCGGCGCGTCCTGGCCCGGCTGCGGCAGGAAGAGCTTGAGCCGTTGGTCGCGTCCGCCGTTGACGAACGGCGCCAGCTCCTCGCCGCCGAAGGTGATCCGCACGAAGCTGGGGCTCAGGCGCTGGGCCCGGACGACCCGCAGGTCAAAGAAGCTGTATGGCGTGTTCGCCATGCTGGTCCCTTCGGTCATGGAGGCGGGGTTGCCTGGGCGTCAGGTGCTGGGGCACGGGCGTGGTGCGCGGGCGCGGGCGGCGCGCCGCTGTCCGGATTCGGGGGCGCCGCCGGGGCGGAAGTCGGCGGCGTGGCCGAGGTGGGGCGTACGTGGGGGGAGCGGCGCGGGTTCGGCGGCGCCCGCGGGTGTGGACCCGGGCTCGGGCCCGCACGCGGATCTGTGGGCGGGTCTGTGCGGAGGCCCGGGTGCGGAGTCGTGGCTCAGGTCGGGTGCGCGCCGGGTGCGGGGCCGGTCGGTGAGGCGCCGCGTGGGCGTGCCGCGTGGTTCCCGCGCGTCGCGGCACGCGTCCGTGCGACCCCGTCCGCTCCGGTCGCGGCGCGGGCCCCCGGCGGGGCGTTCACCGGTGGCGGGGCGTGGGTCGGTGGCCGGGAGGCGGCGTCGGGAGGGGAGCGGGCCACGGGGGTGGGCCATGGGCGTGCCGTCCTCTCGTGCGCTGGGCCGGGTTCCGCCGCGCCGGCCGGGGCCTCGTTCGACGGGTGCGTGGCCGACGGGTGCCGGCCGGGCTGGGTAGGGTCGTGCCTGGTGAGAGGCCTGTTCGGCGCGACAGGGGACGCCAAACGAGGGTTAGGTTAACCTAACCTAATTGTGGGCGGCAGACCCGGTCGCCCCGTCGCCCCGAAGGTGGAGTCCCGCGTGACCGTGGTGAGCCCCGTGACGGCCGCGGTGCCCGCCGGCCTGTCGCCCCGCCGTGGCGTGGCGCGGACCACCGCACCCGTCACCGCGCCCGCACCGCCGCTGACCACGCCGACGGCCCGTGGCGTCGCCCGGCCCGGCCGCGCGACGCCGGCTCGCGCGCGGCACGCCACCGCGCGCCGCTGCCGCGCCACCACGGGCACGCTGGCCCGCGACGGGGCGCTGCCGCGCACCCTACGCGGCCCGCGCCCGCTGCTCAGCGCCGGCCTCGACCTGGTCGACGTGGCGTCGCGAACCCCCTCCCACGAACCGTCGGCCGATCCCGGCCGCCCTGGGGGCGACGGCAGCGCCCCGGTCGCCGCCGCACGCGCCGTCAGCTCGCTCGACGGGGCCGCGCGTACCGGCCGCGCCCGGTTCGCGTACCGGGGAGCGATGGCCCGAGGCGCCCGACCGACCCGGGGCGCCGGCCGGGCCGTGGCGCGTGCGCGCGGCGCGGCGACCGTGGTCCGCGCCCCGATCGCCACCGCGCCGCCTCCCTCGTACCCGGCCCGCCGCGAACCCCGGGCGTCGGGCCCGGGCCGGTCGCCCGCCGCCCGCCCGGGGACGGCCTCGCCGGTGCCGGCAGACTGGGGTACGCGGTGTGCGCTCGGCGCGCACCGGCCCCCGGCGGGCCCGCCCGCCGGGGTGTTCCGCGTCGGCCGCCCGCCGTGGCCGCTGGTCGCGGAGCGCCGGGCGGGCCGCGTGTGACGGGCGCGGGGCGCGCGCGGGCGCCCGGCGGGACCAGCGGCCCCGACCGCGACGCGAGTATCGGCATCGACGACGACAAGGACACCGAACGGACCGTGGCTACCTCTCCTGAATCCCCCGTGGCATCCTCCGCGCCCCAGCGGCTCACCGGGCAGGACCTCACCCTGGCCTACGACCGGCGCACCGTCGCCGAGCACCTGTCCGTGTCGATCCCCGACCACTCGTTCACGGTCGTGGTCGGGCCCAACGCCTGTGGCAAGTCCACGCTGCTGCGCGCCCTGTCGCGGATGCTCAAGCCGACGGCGGGGTCGGTGCTGCTCGACGGGCAGGCCATCTCGTCCCTGCCGGCGAAGAAGGTGGCCAGGACACTGGGGCTGCTGCCGCAGTCCTCCATCGCGCCGGACGGCATCACCGTCGCCGACCTGGTCGCCCGGGGCCGCTATCCGCACCAGGGGCTGCTGCGGCAGTGGTCGGAGACCGACGAGCGCATCGTCGACGAGTCGATGGCGGCCACCGGTGTCACCGAACTGGCAGGTCGCTTTGTCGACGAACTCTCCGGTGGGCAGCGGCAGCGAGTGTGGATCGCCATGGCCATCGCCCAGCAGACGCCACTGCTGCTGCTCGACGAGCCGACCACCTACCTCGACATCCAGCACCAGATCGACGTGCTCGACCTCTGCGCCGACCTGCACGAGGAGCAGGGGCGCACGCTGGTCGCCGTCCTGCACGACCTCAACCACGCGGCGCGCTACGCCACACACCTGATCGCCATGCGGGACGGCGAGATCGTCGCCGAGGGCGAGCCGAGCGACATCGTCACCGCCGAACTGGTGGAGCGGGTCTTCGGCCTGCGCTGCCAGGTGATCGAGGACCCGGAGAGCGGCACACCGCTGGTGGTCCCCGCCGCCCGACGCCCGCGCCAGCGGAGCGCCGCCGCCGAGGCCACGGGGGCCACGGCCGGGGAAGCCGCCTCGACCGGGTCGGCGACCATCGGGGCGACCGTCCCCGGCCAGCCGGGCGGAACGAAGAGCGCCCCCACCGACGCGCCGGCCGACACCCCGCCCGCCGACCAGCCCGCCGCCGACCGCGTACCGGCCGGCGATCCCACGGCCGGGCGCTGATCGGGCGAGCGGGGAGGGCGAGGAACACCGGGAGGGCCGCAGGCGGCGAGCGGGCGCGCCGACGCGCGTCACCGTGCGCGGCGTCCTGGGGCCGGCGTGGCGGCCTGGCCTGGGTGGGGCGCCGCACGGCGGGGGCGCGTGCCGGGCTCGTATGGCGGGGTCTTCGTGGGTGGGTGCGCGTCCCGCGTGCGGCTGGCGGGCTGATGGCCGCGTGCGCGGTGCGGGCGGGCTCCGGCGCGGGGGTCCGGTGCCGGTCCGCTTCCGCGCGTCGGGGGTCCGGGGTGGTGTGGGCCGGGGGCCGTACGTGGCGCTCGGGGGTGTGTGCGGGACCTCGGCGTTGTCGTGGGCGGCGAGGTGGGTCGCCGCGGGGCTGGTCACACCGGCATGGTCTCGGGTCGGTGGCGCGTGCTCGCCTTCCGCGTGGGGTTGGCCTCGACGTTCTCGCGGGTGGCTGGGGCGGCGTCGGCCGGTGGTGGGGGCGTTACGTCAGGGCGCGCAGGCGTAGCAGGTCGCGGGGGCCGGCTCTGACGCGGAGCCGGCCGCTGGCCCAGGCGCGGGTGAGGGGGAGCCGGCCGTCCACCAGGGCGAGCAGGTCGTCGCTGGTCGTCGTGAGCCGGATCGCCGCGGGTGCGCGCGGTGGCCCGGTCAGCGGCCTGACGTCGGTCAGGCGACCCTCGCTCAGCCGGCCGGCGAACGTCACGTCGAGGTCGGTGAGGTGACAGCTCAGCGAGCGGTCGACCTCGGCGGCCCGGCGGACGCCGCCGTCCGCTTCGGCGAGGCGGTCCGCCAGCCGCTCCAGTGCCCGTTGGCACTCGTGCCTGGTCGCCATCGACGTCGACCGTACCCGAGCGGCGCCCAGCGGGCCGCCGTGGTGACGGCGCGTCGCACGGTAGCGTCGGGGCCATGGATCAGCCGATGTCCAGCGCGCCCACTCCACCGGCGCGGCCCCCCGCCAGCGAAGCGGTCGTACCCCACCCCGGCGGAGCCGCCGCCCCAGCAGGCCCCACCCCGCAGGCCCGGACCGCCGAGCGCCCCGGCGCCGACCCGCCTGCCGGGCCCGCCCCCGGCGCCGAGTCAGCCGCCGGGTCGGCTGCCGCCCCCGCCGTGCCCGCCCCCGCCGTGCCCGGCTCGGTCGTGTCGCGGGCGGAGCCGGGGGAGGGCGCCCAGGGGCCGGACCTGGCGCGGGCCGGGTTGGTCGAGCCCGCCCCCTCGCGATCGGGCGTGGCGGAGTCGGAGCCCGTCGGGCCCGCCCTCCCGCGACCGGCGGAGTCGGCGTCGGAGTCGGCCGAGGCCGCTGCCCCACTCGGTGTGGTCCGTACCCCGACGGGCGTCTCCGAGGTGGACGCCGGGCTGCGGCGGCTCGGTGACCTCGACCACCTGCCCGTCGACGGTCACCGCGAGGTGTACGAGGATGTACACCGGGGCCTGCGCGACGTGCTCGACGCACTCGACCAGCGCCCCGGGCCGGGTCGTCTCGTACCGGCGCCATCCCCGCACGACCACAGGAGCTGAACCGCACGTGGCAGTGAGCCGTCCACGCCGTAACCGACTCGACGCGGAGCTGGTCCGCCGCGAGCTGGCGCGCTCGCGCGAGCACGCGAGCCAGCTCATCGCGGCGCGCCGGGTGACCGTCGGCGGGGCGACCGCGACCAAACCCGCCACCCAGGTCGAGACGAGCGCGGCCGTGGTCGTCAGCCAGGACGACAGCGACCCGGACTACGTCTCGCGCGGCGGGCACAAGCTGGCCGGCGCGCTTTTCGCGTTCAGCGACGAGTACCGCGCCCGCACGGCCCCCGACCGGCCATCCGGCCACCAGCCGGCCGCTCCCGGCCAGCCGCTGGTCGCCGACCCGCCGCCAGCCGGTGACGGTGGCGCGGCGCGTGGGCTGCGGGTGGCCGGCCGCCGCGCGTTGGACGCCGGCGCCTCCACGGGCGGCTTCACGGACGTGCTGCTGCGCGCCGGGGCGGCGCGGGTGGTCGCCGTCGACGTGGGGTACGGGCAGCTCGCCTGGTCGCTGCGTAGCGACGAGCGGGTGGTCGTGCGGGACCGGACGAATGTGCGCGAACTGACGTTGGAACAGCTCGACGACCAGCCCGTGGACCTGGTGGTGGGCGACCTGTCGTTCATCCCGCTGGGCCTGGTCCTGCCCGCGCTGGTGCGCTGCTCGGCGCCCGACGCCGACCTGGTGCTGATGGTCAAGCCCCAGTTCGAGATCGGCAAGGAGCGGTTGGGCAGCGGCGGCGTCGTACGGAGCGCGGAGCTGCGCGCCGAGACGGTGCGCACGGTGGCCGCCCGGGCGGCGGACCTCGGGCTCGGGGTGCTGGGCGTGACGGCCAGCCCGCTGCCGGGCCCGTCGGGCAATGTCGAGTACTTTCTGTGGCTTCGCGCCGGGGCGCCCGCTCTGGACCCGGCGGATGTTGACCGTGCAGTGGCGGAAGGGCCTCGGTGACCACTTCAGAAGCAGCAGCGCACGAGCCGCTGGCCGGCGCGTCCACGCACCCGGCCACGGAGACGGCCGCGCGGACCGCGCCGCCGCCCGAGGCGGGGGAGCGCACCGTGTTCCTGCTCGCGCACACCGGCCGGCCCGCCGCTGTCCGCAGCGCCGAGCTCGTCGTCCAGGGCCTGTTGCGCAACGGCATCGGCGTGCGGGTGCTGGCGGCCGAGGCCGCGGACCTGCCGCTGCCCTCGCGGGTGGAGCGGGTGGACGCCACGCCACGGGTGCTCGACGGCTGTGAACTGCTCATCGTGCTCGGCGGCGACGGCACGCTGCTGCGCGGCGCGGAGTTCGCGCGCACCTCGGGCGTGCCCATGCTCGGGGTCAACCTGGGGCGGGTGGGCTTCCTGGCCGAGGCCGAGCGGGACGACCTGGACCAGGTCGTCGAGCGGGTGGTCACGCGCGCGTACGAGGTCGAGGAGCGGATGACGCTCGACGTGCTCGTCCGCAACGACGGCCACATCGTGCACACCGACTGGGCGCTGAACGAGGCGTCGGTCGAGAAGGCCGCCAGGGAGCGACTGCTTGAGGTCGTCACGGAGGTGGACGGTCGCCCCGTCACCGGGTTCGGCGGCGACGGCGTGGTGTGCGCCACTCCGACCGGCTCGACGGCCTACGCCTTCTCGGCGGGCGGCCCCGTGGTGTGGCCGGAGGTGGAGGCGCTGCTGATGGTGCCGATCAGCGCGCACGCCTTGTTCGCCAAGCCGTTGGTGACCGCGCCCGATTCGGTGCTGGCCGTGGAGGTGCAGCCACGGACCCCGCACGGCGTGCTGTGGTGCGACGGGCGGCGCACCGTGGAACTGCCGGCGGGGGCGCGGGTCGAGGTGCGGCGCGGCGCGGTGCCGGTACGTCTGGCCCGGCTGCACCACGCCTCGTTCACCGACCGGCTGGTCGCCAAGTTCGCCCTGCCGGTGGCCGGCTGGCGCGGCGCCCCGCACTGACCGGCTCCCCGACGCCCCGACGCTCGCGTGGCGGGCGACGTGCCCCGGCCCGGTGCGTACGCGCCCGCCCGCGTCCGTACGCGCGCCCGTACGCACGCTCGTCCGTGGTGCCCCGCCGCCCCACGGCGGGGCACGCGGCCCGTGGGGCGTCGGGTGCGCGCGCACCGCTTCGCCGATCGGTGTGTCGGGCCACTACGCTCGGCTCAAGCCGGAGGCGGGCGGGAGGGGGCGCGAAGCGCTCGCTACCCTCCTCGGTGGACAGAACGACGCGAGCGGGAGTGTGGAGCAGACTCCCCAAAATCTCCCCAGAGGGGCAAGTGAGCACTCGCCGAGAGGAAAACACGCAGGTCATAGCGGGTGCGCGCCCGCATCTCGAGGAGATGCGGATTCAGTCGCTCGGGGTGATCGACGACGCCGTCGTCGCGCTGTCACCCGGATTCACCGCGGTGACCGGCGAGACCGGAGCCGGCAAGACCATGGTGGTCACCAGCCTCGGTCTGCTGCTCGGCGGTCGGGCCGACGCCGCCCTGGTCCGCATCGGCCACAAGTCGGCGGTGGTGGAGGGCCGGATCGTCGTCGCCGACCGGGGGGCGGTCGCCGACCGGGTCCAGGAGGCCGGCGCCGACATCGACGAGGGCACCTTGCTGATCAGCCGCACCGTCTCCGCCGAGGGCCGCTCGCGCGCCCACGTCGGCGGCCGGTCGGTGCCGGTCGGGCTGCTGGGTGAACTCGCCGACGAACTGGTGGCCGTGCACGGCCAGACCGACCAGCAGGGCCTGCTCAAGCCGGCCCGACAGCGACAGGCGCTCGACCGGTACGCGGGAGAGGCGGTCACCGCGCCCCTGGCGGCGTACACGGTCGCCTACCGCAGGTCGCGTGCCGTCGCGGCCGAGCTGACCGAGCTGACCACCCGCGCCCGGGAGCGGGCGCAGGAGGCCGACATGCTGCGGTTCGGCCTGGAGGAGATCGCCGCCGTCGAGCCGCGCCCGGGCGAGGACGTCGAGCTGGCCGCCGAATCGGAGCGGCTGGGCCACGCCGAGGCCCTGGCCTCCGCCGCGAGCCTGGCGCACACCGCGCTGGCCGGTGACCCGGAGGACCCCGAGGGCGTCGACGCGGCCACCCTGATCGCCGGCGCCCACCGCGCCGTGGAGGCCGTACGCTCCCATGACCCCGCGCTGGCCGCGCTCGCCGACCGGCTCGGCGAGATCGGCATCCTGGCCTCCGACGTGGCGGGCGAACTCGCCGGATACGCGGACCACCTGGACGCCGATCCGCTGCGGCTGGCGGCCGTGGAGGAACGGCGGGCCGCTCTGGCCCAGCTCACCCGGAAGTACGGCGCGGACATCGCCGAGGTGCTGGCCTGGTCCGAGACGAGCGCGGCCCGGCTGGGCGAACTTGAGGGCGATGACGACCGGATCGACGAGCTGGCGGCCGAGCACGAGGCGCTGCGCGCCGAACTCGGCGCGCGGGCTCAGGAGTTGACCGAGGCCAGGAACGCGGCGGCCAAGCGGTTCGCCGACGCGGTCACCGGCGAGCTGGCCGAGCTGGCCATGCCGCACGCCCGGGTGACCTTCGCGATCCACCAGAGCGAGGTCGGCGACCCGGGCGAGGGCGTCGAGGTGGACGGTCGGGCGGTCGCCTTCGGGCCGCACGGCGCCGACGAGGTCGAACTACTGCTGGCCCCGCACCCCGGCGCACCGCCCAGGCCCATCGCCAAGGGCGCCTCCGGGGGCGAGCTCTCGCGCGTGATGCTGGCCGTCGAGGTCGTCTTCGCCGGCTCCGACCCCGTGCCGACCTACCTCTTCGACGAGGTGGACGCGGGCGTCGGCGGCAAGGCCGCCGTGGAGGTCGGCCGACGGCTGGCCAAGCTCGCCGAGTCGGCGCAGGTCGTCGTGGTGACCCACCTGCCGCAGGTGGCGGCCTTCGCGGACCGGCACCTGGTGGTCGAGAAGACCCACGACGGGTCCGTGACCCGCAGCGGCGTCCAGGTGATGGAGGGCGAGGACCGGGTCCGCGAACTCTCCCGCATGCTCGCCGGTCAGGATTCGCGACTGGCCCGGGCACACGCGGAAGAACTCCTCGAAACCGCCCGCGCGGCGGCCCGCACCACACGCGGAGCGACCGGCTGACCCGTCCAGCGCCGACCCCGCCCCGCTCCCCGTCGGGGCGGGGCACGCGGCGACCCCGGTCACGCGGCGGGGCCGCTGGTTGGGCGGAACCAGCCGCCCGCCACGCGACGCTCCCCGGCCGTGCTCCGGTGCCGTCCGGCCATACGACGCCCGCGATCGCGCCCCGCGCCAGCCCCAGCGGCGCGTTTCGACCGGGGCGGCGGGTCCGCGGGGTACGTCGCGGCTCGGCCGTGCGGAGTGGGGGCAGGGCCGGGCGGGCGCGGGGACCACGCCTACGGCGACACGCCGCGCCCCTGCCGTACGCCATGCCCCTTCCGCACGCCGTGGCCGGCACACCGTGCCTCCTCGTACGCCCTGGCCGGCACGCGGCGTTCCCGTTCGTGTGCCGTGGCTGGCGGGCGGATCGTGCCCGGTCACACGGGGTGCTGCTCGGGCGGCGAAGGCGGGGCGTGCTTTGGGTGGTGCGGGTCGGACGGAGGTCTGGCGGCGGCCGAGGCGGGGAGCGGGTGGTGACGCCGGGGGCGTCGGTGGATGTGGCGGTCCGGGGCGGTCGGGGTGCCCGCCACGGACGCGAACTCGCTCGTGTGAGTGAATCCGGCACGGCCCGTACGGCACGCGTGAGCAAAAAGGCGGAAACAGTGGTGCCGCGTCGCCGCCCACTGCTGGCATCCTGAGCGCGGCACGTGCCACACGCGCATGCCCACCGCTTCACCCTCGCCCCACCCCGCAACGCTCCCACGCTCACCCCCGCTCCGCGTCCGAACCCCCGTCCGAAACGACGCTGGCCCGGCCCCCGTGTCGTCAGCGTGCTACGCGCATCACTCACCCTAAATCGCCCTAATCCGCCCCCGGTGGGGCCCGCCCCACCACCGCCCGCCCCCGCCACCCCGCCGTGCCGTCCAGGCCCCGCCGCCGACCGAGGAGCCATGCCCGCGTGAGTCGTATCGTGAGCAGCCCCCCGGCACCCGCGACCGGCCCCGGGGCACCGCACGTGGTGCAGGTGCTCGGGCGGGCGGCGTCCGAGAGTGGCGCCCAGGTCAGATCGCTGACGGCCGGACTGGTCGCACGGGGTCTTCGGGTGACCGTGTGCGGACCGCGCTCCGCCGAGTCGGCGCACGGATTCCGGGCGGCCGGGGCGCGGTTCGTCCCCGTGGAGCCGCACGCCGACGCGGCGGCCCTGGCCACGTTGCGGGCCGTGTGCGCGGACGCGGGCGTCGTCCACGCCCACGGCACCGGGGCCGGCCTCCTCGCCTCGTTCGCCGGCCACGGGGGCGCCGCCCCCCTGGTGGTCACATGGCGGGCACGGCCCCCCGAGCGCGGCCCGCGCGCCCGGCTGCGGATGATGGCGGAGCGGCGCGTGGCGCGCGCCGCCCGCGTCGTCCTCGGCGCCTCGTCCGATCTGCTGGACCAGGCGCGCCAGCGTGGCGCCCGGGATGCCCGGCTCGCGCCGATCGCGGTTCCGGCACCGCCCGCGCCGCCGCTGGAGGAGGACCCGCGTCAGCGCAAGGCGCGAGCCGAACTCGGCGCCGTCGAGCGACCGTTACTCTTCGCCGCCGGCCCGCTCCTGGAGCGGGAGGGGTACGACGTGCTGCTGGACGCGGCCTGGGCCTGGCGTTCCCACGAACCCGCGCCCCTGCTGGTCATCGCGGGGGAGGGGCCGGACCGCGCCCGGCTGCGGCACCGGATCGAGGCCGAGGGGCTGCCCGTGCGGCTGCTCGGACATCGGGAGGATGTGGCTGACCTGCTGGCGGCGGCGGACGTGGCGGTGCTGCCGAGCCGCTGGGCGGCGGGCGGGCGACTGGCGCACGAGGCGCTGCGCGCGGGCGTTCCGCTGGTGGCGACGGCGGTCGGTGGCGTGCCCGAACTCGTGGGGGAGGCCGCTGAGCTGGTCCCCAGCGGCGACGCGCGGGCGCTGGCCCGCGCCGTCCTGGGGTTGCTGGCCGACCCCGACCGCCGCCGGCACCTGGTCGCGGCCGGGCGCGCGCGGGCCACGGAGTGGCCGACCGAGGACGACGCGGTCGCCCACGCGCTCGGCGTCTACGACGAGCTGGCCTGACGCCACTCCGCCCGGACCGCCACGCCGCGCGCCGCCGCGCCCGCCGTACGGGCCCACCCGTCGCGGTGGACGGGCGGCGCCCCGCGGAGCCCGCTCCCGCCCTCGGGCGCGCCGGCCCGCCCCGGACGCGCGGCCACCGGCCCGGCGCGCCCAGGGCGTCTCGCGTCGCCCTCCGCTCCGGTCGGTGCCGAGGCGTACACGGCGCCCGTCGTGCTCGGGTCCGCCGTCCGCGGTGGGCAGCCGGACGACTTCGGGGAGTGGGGAGTGAATGGGGGAAGGGCGCGCTTTACCGGTAAACGCTTTACCGGGCGCGCGTCCGCTGTCGGACCCCGGTCGGGGCACGTGAGGGCGTCTGCGATCGTATGGAGGAATGGGCTCCGCACGATACCGCCCAGCGAGATGCCTTGCGGGGGCAATTTCTTGCGTCCTTGCCGACCGAAGGGGAATTCCGTCGCCCGTCGACAATGCGTGAGTGTGGTGAAAGATTCCGCTTTACGGGATTACGGGTGGTGCGGTCGCAGTGCTGCGGGGCGCGACGTCGATCGGTACGCGGCGCGTGCGGTCAGCTGGCAGGCCAGTAGGTCCGAAGTGGCTCTCCGCTTCTCCTGGTTGAGCCACGGGTGACGGGTGTCCTGTTGGTGCCGGAAATGGGGGTGTCAATTCCGCTCCACGCCGGCGGGGCAGATCTCCGGCGTGTGTTTTTCTTCTATACAGTGGGGATTGGGATCGTCGGAACACCGGGGATTGTGCGAATCGCCGCCGGGCGTACTTAATGTGTGAACGCGGTCCTCCCGTAGCGCGGGAAAGTGTGGTACCCATTTGTTGAGAAGAAATCCAATCGCCAATCCACCGAGAAGAAGCGTCCCGAAAACCCCAGTGTTGTTCTCGCCGTACGCCCCGGTCGCGATCCGGGTGAGAGGCCATCACCGCACCGCCCCTGACGTCAGTGCCGGCCCGCGACGCCGCGTGGTTCCGGCGCCCGGTCGCTGACGACCGCACGGCGCGGGTCGCTCGGCGTACGCGTGAGCACCCCAAGGGGCGGGCCCCTGTTCGCCGCCGGATCGTCGCCGCGTATCCGGCGTCGTGTGCTCCGGAGCCGTGACGGACGCCTGACTCCCACCCCGTTCCGCGACCCACGGCTCCCGGTGGGGCCAGGTCGCGGCCCCACCCCACCCCTGCCCCTGTCGACAGACCCCACCTTCCCCGCGTCCCGCCGCGCCCGGAACCCACCCGGCCGGTGTGCGACGTGCCCCTGGCCGGCCCACCCCCGTCCGCCGGGCTCCCCGGACGCCGTCCTGTCCCCGGAGCGGCGGCTCCGCGCCACGGCCAGCCCGGTGACCACGCTCGCCGGGCCGCCTCGGCCCTCGTGGCCGACGCGCCCATGTGGCGAGGGGAGGGGCCGGGCACGAGGGGAAGGCGCCCAGCACGACCGTTCCGCGACCCTCGCGGCCGACCGCCCCTCGGGCGACGTACTTCAGCACAACCCGTAGCACCGTACGAACAGTTGGAACCGTAAGAGAGGCGAGATCCGAATGAAGCCCTATTACGACGTGGTCATCATGGGTGGCGGGCCTGGTGGCTCGACCCTGGCGGCGCTGCTGATGAAGCAGGGAGGGTTGAGTGTCGCCGTGGTGGAGAAGGAGCACTTTCCCCGGGAGCACATCGGGGAGTCGTTCGCGCATCCGCTCATACCGGTGCTGGAGGAGAGCGGCGCCCTCGACAAGGTCATGGCCAGCGACTGCTGGGTCAAGAAGTACGGCGGGATCTACCACTGGCGCGGCGAGCAGCCGCACGTCGCGTACTTCGACCACGCCAACACCGTCCGGGACGGCGTGCACCGGTTCGCGATGCACGTCAACCGGGCTGAGTTCGACACCATTCTGCTCGATCACGCGGCGGAGACGGGTGCGGAGGTCTTCCAGGGCGCGCAGGTCTCCACGTGTGAGTTGCTGCCGGACGGCAGTGGTCGCGAGGTGGTCCTCAAGGACGGTCGGACCACGCGTACGAGCTGGTTCGTGGACGCCTCGGGGCGGCGGAACAGCATCGTGACGAACAAGAAGCGTGACTGGCTCTCGGGGTACCGCAACATCGCCATCTGGCAGCACTACCTCGGCGGCGAACGCGTCCAGACCCTGGAGGGGGAGTGGAACATCTTCCGGGACAAGGACATCTCGCCCATCGGGTGTTTCGCGTTCCGTGACGGCTGGTGCTGGTACATCCCGGTGCCCAAGATCCTCAACGGCGAGCGCGTGGTCACCCACTCGATCGGCATCGTCACCGACCCGGCCATCCTCAAGCGCTCGGGTTCCGACTACACCGACCCCGAGGTGTTCCTGCGCACCGTCAAGCAGGTCCCCGAACTGGGCAAGCTCATCCAGGACGTGCGGCCGGTCGGCGACCGGATGTTGACGGCCACCAACTACTCGATGATCAACGACCAGTTCGCCAGTCTCGACGAGCGCTGGATACTGCTGGGCGACGCGTCGTACTTCGTGGACCCCCTGTTCTCCTCGGGCGTGGCCTTCGCGACCAACCAGGCCGTGGCCACCGCGACCCTGCTGGGCCAGACGGCCGACCCGGACGTGGCCGAGCGGGACGTCCAGGGCATGTGGCGCGACTACGACACCGAGTGGCACGGCATGGCCGCCACCTTCGCGCTCTCCATCGACCAGTGGTACTACGCCATCGGCCAGAACAACCCCGACAGCATCTACTGGAACAGCCGCGGCAAGCCGGGGGCGTTCGGACTCGACCACGAGCAGACCTTCCACGCGCTGCTCAACACCGCCTTCACTCCCGACCTGCTCCAGATCCTCGCCGCCGGCGAGGGCATGGCGGGCCTGGACATCGACGGCCCCTTCATGAGCGAGTACGCCAAGGCGCACGCGCTGGACCTGAGCGCGGAGACCGAGGTGAGTCTGGCGGCCGGGGTCACGGTCACGGCCGGGCCGGGCTTGGATGTGCCCGGGTTCAAGGCGGCCATTCCGCCGGACCCGGATCTGATGAGTGCCGAGGAGCAGGCGGGGGCCGCGCAGTACTGGACCGACCCGGTGCGGTACGCGGACAGCACACCCTCCTCGCTGGGCCGCACGCTGCCCTGCCACCGCTTCTCCTTCCCGGACGACGCGGACCGCGCCCCCGTACGCGGCGTGGACACCTGGGACAGCGCGGCCGAGATCGCCGACCGACTCGGCAAGGGTCCGCTGAGGTGGCAGGACCTCATCCAGTCGCTGGACGGCGGCGGCCAGCGGTTCCTGCGCCGCCTGCTGCACGCCGGCATGCTCGACCTGAGCGGCGCGAGCAAGGCCGCCTAGCCGGCGACCCCTCCGGGCCCGCCCGCGCCGCGAGCCGCCCCGACGGCGGCCGCCGGCCCGGGCGGGCCCACCCCGCGCGCCCTCCTCGACGTCCGCGCGGCGGCCCCGAGCTAGGTGCGGGCCCACCCCGCGCGCCGCCCGGGGCCACCCGGCCGGGCCGCCGGAGCGGCGGTGGCGGGCTAGGGCAGGTGGCGGCGGGCCTGGAGGGCCAGGCTGAGGGCGAGCACGGTGCGTGGTTCGTCCAGGTCGGCGCCCAGCAGGCGGGTGACGCGGGCCAGCCGGTCGTAGAGGGTCTGCCGGTTCACGTGCAGGGCGCGTGCCGTCTCCGCCTTGCGGCCCGCGTGCGCCAGATACGCCTGAAGCGTCGGCAGCAGCGGCGGCCGGGCCGTCTGGTCGTGCAGCAGCAGCGGGCCGAGCATCCGGTGCGCGAAGGCCGCGAGGTCGCCGTGTTCACGCAGTCGCCACAGCAACAGGTCGACTTCCAGGCCGCGTACGTCGTGCCACGAGCGCTCCGGCAGGTCGCGGGCCGCGCTCACCGCCGACGCCGCGTGCCGCAGCTCCGCCCCGACGGCCTGCCAGTCACCCGCGAGGCCGACCACGATCACCGGCGGCCCCGAGCGGGCCGCGCGGTGGCCCAGGGCCGGCGCGCGCTCGGGCCAGGCCCGCTCCACGCCGGCCCGCAGCGCGTCCGCTACCCGCTCGGCGACCGCCGCCCGCTCCTCCGCCCCGCGCAGTCCCACCAGCAGCGGAACCCGCGCCTCCGGCAGTCGTACGCCCAGCAGCACCGGCGCCCCCACGGCGGCCAACTCCGCGCGCAACGCGGCGGCCAGCGCCGCCCAGTGGTCCCCGCCGTCGAGCGGGGCCGCGGTGGGCAAGCCCATGATCACCGGCAGGAGCGGGCCCTCGCCCGGTCGGAAGCCCAACACGCGGGCCTGCGCGGGGGCGTCCGCCGGCGCGATGCGCTCCTCGGCCAGATCGGTGAGGAAGTCGCCCCGGCCCCGCGCGGCGAGCTCCTCCTCCTGCCGGTCCTGGAGCAACACCAGGGCCAGCAGCGCGGCCGTGCGTTCGGCCGCGATCCGGTGCACCGGCCCGAGCGGCCCGGCCGTCGGCAGCACCACCAGGCGGGCCCGCACCGCGCCCGGTCCGGGGCCTCCGCCGGGTACCTCGACCAGCACGCTGCCGGCGGGCGGGTGCGGCGCCTGCTGCCCACGCGCCGTGTCGCCGGTGGCGCCGGGGCGTCGGGCACGCAGCCCGTCCCAGATCTGGAGCGGGTCGGCCAGCTGCGGCCTGCCCGTGGGGCCCGCCGCGTACAGCAGCCGCCCGTCCACGGTCTCCAGGAAGACCGGGTTGTCCGCGAACCGGGCGAACCGTCGCAGGATCTCCGGCACCCCGCCGCCGCGCAGCCGCACCTCCGTGCACTGTCGGTGCACCTCGTCGGCCTGACGCAGCAACGCGTAGTGCGCGTTGACCAGTTCGGTGTGGATCTCCTCGGTGACCGCCACGAACGGCACCTCGCGGTGGAGCTGGACCAGCGGCAGACCCAGCGAGCGGGCCGTGTCCACGACGGCGGCGGGCAACGCGGTGAACCGCGAGCCCAGCTCCACCACCAGCGCGGCGATGCCGCGCTCGGCCAACGTGCGGACGTAGGCGCGCTGTTCGGCCGCGCGGCGGCCCAGCCCGATCCCCGTCGTCAGCAGCAGCTCGCCCCCCTTGAGCAGGGTGGCGATACGCGGCGTCTCGCCCGCGTGCACCCAGCGCACCGGGCGGCCCAGCTCCTCGCTGGCGGTGAGGATCTCCGGCAGGCCGCGCCGCAGCGCGGGCAGCTCCAGCGCCCGCGCCACGGTGATGGTGCCGGGCTCGGACACCGCGCCGGGCTCAGCCGCCGTAGGCTCCGGAGGCCGTGAGCCGCAGCGCCGTGTCGATCAGCGGCACGTGGCTGAAGGCCTGCGGGAAGTTGCCCACCTGGCGCTTGAGCCTGGGGTCCCACTCCTCGGCGAGCAGGCCCAGGTCGTTGCGCAGGGCCAGC
The DNA here is from genome assembly GCF_042799315.1 of Streptomyces sp. NPDC057702. Lineage (NCBI taxonomy): Bacteria > Bacillati > Actinomycetota > Actinomycetes > Kitasatosporales > Streptomycetaceae > Streptomyces > Streptomyces sp. NPDC057702. The sequence continues at coordinate 22,026 of NZ_JBHVJC010000043.1, forward strand.
AGGCGCTCGAAGAGCTTGCGGGCCTCGTCCACCCGGCCGATCATGGCCAGGTCGTCGGCCATCCAGAACGAGCAGGCCAGGAAGGCGCCCTCGTCGCCGGGCAGGCCGTCCAGGTTGTCGTCGCCGCTGCTGGTCGGGTAGCGCATGATGAACCCGTCCGGGGTGGACAGTTCGCGCTGGATGGCCTCGATGGTGCCGATCACCCGCTTGTCGTCCGGCGGCAGGAAGCCCATCTGCGGGATGAGCAGCAGCGAGGCGTCCAGCTCCTTGGAGCCGTAGGACTGCGTGAAGGTGTTGCGCTCCTTGTCGTAACCCCGCTCGCACACGTCGCGGTGGATGGCGTCGCGCATCTCGCGCCAGCGCTCCAACGGGCCGTCCACGTCGCCCGCTTCGATGAGCTTGATGGTGCGGTCCACCGCGACCCAGGCCATCACCTTGGAGTGCACGAAGTGCCGGCGCGGGCCGCGCACCTCCCAGATGCCCTCGTCGGGCTCGTACCAGTGCTTCTCCAGGTAGCTGATCAGCTTGAGCTGGAGGACGCTGGCGTAGTCGTTGCGGGCCAGGCCCGTCATGTGCGCCAGGTGCAGGGCCTCGGTGACCTCGCCGTAGACGTCGAGCTGGAGCTGACCGGCCGCGCCGTTGCCCACCCGCACCGGCTGCGAGCCCTCGTACCCCGGAAGCCAGGGCAACTCGGTCTCGCCCAGCTCCCGTTCGCCCGCGATGCCGTACATGATCTGGAGGTTCTCCGGGTCGCCCGCCACCGCCCGCAGCAGCCACTCGCGCCAGGCCCGCGCCTCGTCGCGGTAGCCGGTGCGCAGCAGCGAGGACAGCGTGATGGCCGCGTCCCGCAGCCAGGTGAAGCGGTAGTCCCAGTTGCGTACGCCCCCGACCTCCTCGGGCAGCGAGGTCGTCGGCGCGGCGACGATGCCGCCGGTGGGCGCGTACGTCAGGGCCTTGAGCGTGATCAGCGAGCGGACCACGGCGTCCCGGTAGGGGCCGTGGTAGGTGCAGTGCTCCACCCACTCGCGCCAGAAGTCCTCGGTCGCCTCCAGCGCCGCCTCCGGCTCGGGCAGCGCGGGCGCCTCCCTGTGCGAGGGCTGCCAGCTGATCGTGAAGGCGATGCGCTCACCGGGCGAGACGGTGAAGTCGGAGTAGGTGGTCAGGTCCCTGCCGTAGGTCTCCGCGCTGGTGTCGTGCCACACCGAGTCGGGCCCGGCGACGGCCACCGTGCGTCCCTCCACCTTGCGCACCCACGGCACCACGCGGCCGTACGAGAAGCGCATACGCAGCTCGGAGCGCATCGGGACGCGCCCGCTGACGCCCTCCACGATGCGGATGAGCTGCGGCGCGCCGTCGCGCGGCGGCATGAAGTCGATGACGCGGACGGTGCCGCGCGGGGTGTCCCACTCCGATTCCAGGACCAGGGAGTCCCCGCGGTAGCGGCGCCGGTCGGCGTGCGGCGCGGCGGCGTCGGCCGGGTGGGCCGGGCCCAGTCGCCAGAAGCCGTGCTCCTCGGTGCCCAACAGCCCCGCGAAGATGGCGTGGGAGTCGAAGCGGGGCAGACACAGCCAGTCGGCACTGCCGTCCCGGTTGATCAAGGCGGCGGTCTGCATATCGCCAATGAGTGCGTAGTCTTCGATGCGCCCGGCCACGTGCATCCCCATTCGAACGGCCAACTCGCCCCGCAGGGCATCTTGCGGTCTTGCGGTTTTGGATCTTGGACGAGCTGGTGCTCCGGAGGCAAACGGGGTTTGGTGCCACACCGGTCGGCTCGCAGCGTGCGTCCGTGCAGGATACGTGCCACGGGCCTGATCCGTGGGAAGAGTCCCACATGGTGGCCGCTCCCTGGTGCGCCGATCGGGTGGTGAGGTATTGGGGGGTGCGGACACCGTGTGTGCGCCGTGTGCGCCCCTTGTCGAGGGCCGGGGCACTCGCGCAGGTCAGGGAGTTCCCGGACAGTCTGTTCCGGAAGCGGTGGCGGTGCCTTCGGGAGCGGCGACCCCGGCGCGCTGATAGCCTGGTATCCCGTGGAAACCGGTGGGAACCCCAGCGACATTTCGGGTGACCCCGGACCGCAGCGACGGCTTGGCCCGACTTCGGGACGCCGCCGGCCGCACCTCACCTCGCGATCCCACGGGAGCCCCCTCTTGGCACTGCCACCCACATCCATGACGACCAAGCACATCTTCGTCACCGGGGGTGTCGCCTCCTCCCTCGGCAAGGGGCTGACGGCCTCCAGTCTGGGTGCGCTGCTGAAGGCGCGGGGCCTGCGGGTCACCATGCAGAAGCTCGACCCCTACCTGAACGTCGACCCCGGCACGATGAACCCGTTCCAGCACGGCGAGGTCTTCGTCACCAACGACGGCGCCGAGACGGACCTGGACATCGGCCACTACGAGCGCTTCCTCGACGTCGACCTCGACGGCTCGGCCAACGTCACCACCGGCCAGGTCTACTCGCAGGTCATCGCCAAGGAGCGGCGCGGCGAGTACCTGGGCGACACCGTGCAGGTCATCCCGCACATCACCAACGAGATCAAGCACCGCATCCGGCGCATGGCCACCGACGACGTCGACGTGGTGATCACCGAGGTCGGCGGCACGGTCGGCGACATCGAGTCGCTCCCGTTCCTGGAGACCGTGCGCCAGGTGCGCCACGAGGTCGGTCGGGACAACGTCTTCGTCGTCCACATCTCGCTGCTGCCCTACATCGGCCCCTCCGGCGAGCTCAAGACCAAGCCCACCCAGCACTCGGTGGCGGCGCTGCGCAACATCGGCATCCAGCCGGACGCCATCGTGCTGCGCGCCGACCGGCACGTGCCCACCGCGATCAAGCGCAAGATCTCGCTGATGTGCGACGTGGACGAGGCGGCCGTGGTCGCGGCCATCGACGCCAAGTCGATCTACGACATCCCCAAGGTGCTGCACACCGAGGGCCTGGACGCCTACGTCGTCCGCAAGCTGGACCTGCCCTTCCGCGACGTCGACTGGACCACCTGGGACGACCTGCTGGACCGCGTGCACAACCCCGACCACGAGGTGACGGTCGCCCTGGTCGGCAAGTACATCGACCTGCCCGACGCCTACCTGTCGGTGACCGAGGCCATCCGCGCCGGCGGCTTCGCCAACAAGGCGCGCGTCAAGGTCAAGTGGGTCACCTCCGACGACTGCACCAGCCAGGCCGGCGCCCACAAGGAGCTCGGCGACGTGGACGCGGTCGTCATCCCCGGCGGCTTCGGCGAGCGCGGCGTCAACGGCAAGGTCGGCGCCATCCGCTACGCCCGCGAGGCCGGCATCCCGCTGCTCGGCCTGTGCCTGGGCCTGCAGTGCATCGTCGTGGAGGCCGCGCGCAACCTGGCCGGCATCGGCGGCGCCAACTCCACCGAGTTCGAGCCCGCCGCCACCGACCCGGTCATCTCCACCATGGCCGAGCAGCTCGACATCGTCGCCGGCGAGGGCGACATGGGCGGCACCATGCGCCTTGGCATGTACCCGGCCAAGCTCGCCGAGGGTTCCATCGTCCGCGAGGTCTACGCCGACCAGCCCTACGTCGAGGAGCGGCACCGGCACCGCTACGAGGTCAACAACGCCTACCGGGCCGAGCTGGAGAAGAAGGCCGGAGTCGTCTTCTCCGGCACCTCGCCCGACAACAAGCTGGTCGAGTACGTCGAGTACCCGCGCGAGGTCCACCCCTACCTGGTCGGCACCCAGGCCCACCCGGAGCTGCGTTCGCGCCCCACCCGCCCGCACCCGCTCTTCGCCGGCCTGGTCAAGGCCGCCGTCGAGCGCCAGCGGGCCACGGCCGAGCAGCCGGCCCCGGAGGTCGAGGGCTAGAGCGCCTCGTCACCACGCCGCGCCCGACCGATACGGTTGCCGGGGTACGCGCCTGTCAGCGGGCTCGTACCCCGGTGGCGTACCCGGGCGACGGGCCCGACCGGCCCGCTCGTGCCACCGGCCGCTTCGCCAGGGCCCGTACGGCCCGTACCGCACAGCACCGCCAGCTCAGGAAGGCGTACAGATGGGCATCAGGGACACCGCCGAGGAATGGCGGGTCGTGGCGACCCGCACGCCGTTCGCCGGCGTCAAGACCAGCGTCCGCTCGGACGAGGTCGTCATGCCCGACGGGGCCACCGCCGTCCGCGACTACCAGGTCCACCCCGGTTCGGTGGCCGTCCTCGCCCTCGACGACGAGGACCGCGTCCTGGTCCTGCGCCAGTACCGGCACCCGGTGCGTCAGCGCCTGTGGGAGATCCCGGCCGGCCTGCTCGACGTGCCCGGCGAGAACCCGCTGCACGCGGCCCAGCGCGAGCTGTACGAGGAGGCGCACGTCAAGGCCGAGGACTGGCGGGTGCTGACCGACATCTACACCACGCCCGGCGGCTGCGACGAGTCCGTACGGATCTTCCTGGCGCGGCAGATCTCGGACGTCGAGGGCGAGCGCTTCGAGGTCTCCGGCGAGGAGGCCGACATGGAGTTCGCCCGCGTCCCGGCCACCGAGCTGGCCCGCGGCGCCCTCGCCGGCGACCTGCACAACAACGCGCTCGTGGTCGGCGTGCTCGCGCTGCTCGCCGCGCGGGCCGGCGACGGACTGGACGCGCTGCGCCCCGCCGACGCGCCCTGGCCGGCCCGCCCGTTCGACGCCTGAGGGGCACCGGGGCCGCCCGGTGGCGATCACCGGGCGGCCCCGGCCTCGCGGTTGATTCTGCTGATCCTGGATGTTTAATATCGAGTATGCAGATGAGTGAGGGTGTCGAGTGGGCCCTGCACAGCTGCCTCAACCTCGCCTGGGCGGAGCACCAAGCCGTGCCGGCGCGGAAGCTGGCGGCGTTCTACGACCTGCCGCCGGCGTATCTGAACCGGCAGCTGCAGGCGCTGGCGCGGGCCGGCATCGTCACGTCGACCTCCGGGCCGCGTGGCGGCTTCCGGCTCGCGCGGGCGCCGGAGCGGATCACTCTCCTCGACGTCGTGGTCGCGATCGAAGGCGGACGGGACGCCTTCCGATGCCAGCAGATCATGCGCGACGGGCCCGGCGGTCGTTCGGAGGTCGACTACCGCGAGCACTGCCTGGTCTCCCAGGCGATGAGTCGGGCCGAGTTGGCCTGGCGGCGGGAGCTCGCCGCCCAGACGCTCGCCGACATCAAGGGCTCGGTCGAGGACAAGCACCCCGACGCGCCACGGATGGCGCGGAACCGCCTGGCCCAACCCGTCAACTGAACCCCGGTGAGCCGTGGGTTCGTTTGACGCGACCCATAACCTGAACATTATTTGTTCAGAAACGAAAGGATCGAGATGCGGCAACCTCGCATGGCGAACGTGTACAAGGCCGCCAAGGGCGGCTACCAGGCCCTGTCCGCGATGGAGGAGTTCCTCCACGACAGCCCTGTCGCCGACGACGTACTGGAACTGGTCCGCCTGCGCGTCAGCCAGATCAACGGCTGTGCGGTCTGTGTCGACCTGCACGCACACCGGGCCAGCGGCGCGGGCGAGACCAACGAACGGCTGTGGGCGGTCGCCGCGTGGCGGGACACCCCGTTCTTCACCGACCAGGAACGCGCCGCGCTGGCGCTCGCGGAGGCGGTCACGCGGATAGCGGACGACTCCGAGGGCGTGTCCGACGAGGTGTGGGACACCGCCGCCAGCCACTTCGCCCCGGACGCGCTCGCCGCCCTCGTGATGGCCATCGCGTCGGTGAACGCCTGGAACCGTGTGAACGTCGCCGCCGGGCTGGTGGCCGGCTCCTTCCGGTAGGGGCCCGACCCGCCCCGGGGACCCCCCGGGACGAGGGGCGCCCGCGTCGGCGGGTGCCCCGCCCGGCGCCCCGGGCGCCGGGCCCGACGGGCCCCGGGCGGCGTCACCCTGACGGCTCGACAGGAGGCCGCGACGACCTCGCGAGGGGCCGTGCCCCGCCGTCGATCCGATCAGGTGACGTCGCGGGCCCGCCGCCCGCCGGGGCCGCCCGCCGCACGGGGAGCGGTGAACTACGCTCGTCTCGCCCGGCCGCGCCCGCGTCGGGCGCATGCGCAGGACTGGGTCTCCCCGCGCGCGACGGGGAATAAGGAGCGTGGCCCGTGGCGGAGCAGGCGGCGGACGACACCCGGGGCGACGTCCCGCCGGAGGAGCCGGAGACACCACGGTCACCGGCGCCGCCCGGGAGCATACGAACCCCGAGGCCCGACCCCGCCCCGACCACCGAGGAGCCGCCCCCCGCACCGGCCCGCCCGCCGGCGGTCGGGCCCGCGTCGGACGCGCCCGGGGCGCCCACGGCGGACCCGTCCGCGCCCAAGGCGACCGCGTCCCAGCCGTCCGCACCGGCCGCCGGGCCCGCCGGCGGACCACCGAGCCGCTTCACCGGGCGCCGCGCCGAGCTGGCCTCGCTGCGCGCCGACATCGACCGGACCGGCCTCGACACCCTGGCCGGCCGCAAGGCCCCACGGAGCCGGGTGCTGCTCATCGCGGGCCGACCGGGCTCGGGCCGTACGGCGCTCGCCGAGGCGTTCGTCGCCCGCGTCGCCGACCGCTACCCCAGCGGCGTGCTGCGCGCCGGGCTGACCACGCCCGACGGTGTCGCCGTGCCCGTGGCGCGGGCCGCCCGCGACCTGCTCAGCGCGCTCGGCGTGCACGCGCCGCCGGGCGCCGACGAGGACGAGCTGACCGAGGCGCTGCGCGCCGCCCTCGCCGGGCGGCGCGCACTGCTGCTCCTGGACGACGCCGACAGCGCCGAACAGGTCGACGCCCTGGTACCCGACGCGCCCGACTGCCTGGTCCTGGTGGTCAGCCAGGGCCCGCTGACCGGGGTGCCCGACGTGCGCCCGTGCACCGTGGGCGGCCTGGACGGCCCGGCCGCCACCGCACTGCTCACCCAGTACGCCGGGCCCACCCGGATCACCGTCGACCCGGTCGCGGCCCGCTCCGTCGTCGAGGAGTGCGGCGCCCAGCCCGCCGCCCTCGCCCTGGTCGGCGGCTGGCTCGCGGCCCACCCCATGGCCTCGGTCTCCGACGCCCTGACGCGCCTGCGCGAGCTGCCGGCCGACGCCGCGACCGAACAGTCGGGGCGCCCGCTGGCCCGCGCCCTGCACCTGGCCCACGCCGCACTGCCCCCGCGCGCGGCCCACCTGCTGCGACTGCTCGCGCTGGCCCCCGGCGGCTGGGCCGACGCCCACACCGCCTCGGCCCTCGCCGGCTGCTCCGTCCAGAGCGCGCGCGAGACGCTGGCCGACTTCCTGGACCACGGGCTGCTGCGCCCGCTGCCCCCCGAGGGCGCCGCGCGCACGGGCGCCACGGACGTGATGCCGCGGCGCTACCAGGTCCCCGGCTGTCTGATGCCCGGCCTGACCGCGCTGGTCCGTGAGCACGAGCGGGCCGCCGAGCTGGAGCTGGCCCGGGCCCGGATGCTGGAGCGTTCCGTACGGCTGCTGCGCTCGGCCCATCTGGCCGCGGCCCCCGACGACGAGGCCAAGGAGCGGCAGAGCGCCGAGCTGCCCGCCACGCTGCGCTTCCCCGACCGGGCCGAGGCCGCCCGGTGGCTGGGCTCGCGGCGGCCCGCGCTGCTGGCCGCCGCCCGGCTGGCGGCCGGCGACGGCGGTCTCGACACGCTGGCCAGGCGCCTGCTGTCGGCGCTGACCCACGCGCTGGCCGCGCACCGGGGCCCCGTGGGCGCCGCGCCCGAGCTGTACGAGCTGCACACGTTGGCGCTGGAGGTGGCCGAGCGCCGGGACCTGCCGCTGGAGCGGGCGGCGGCGCTGCTCAACCTCGGCGACCTGGACGCGCGGGCCCAGCGCGCCGACGCGGCCCTGGCCCGCTACCGGGGGGCGCTCAAGGCCGCGCGGGTGGCCGACGACGCGTACTCCGTCGGGCGCTCCCTGGAGTCCATCGGCGCCACCTACCAGGGGCTGGGGGACTGGGACCGCGCCGCCGACTGGTACCGGCGGGCCCTGGAGCTGCGTCTGCCCCGGCGCGAGCTGGGCGACCAGGCGCGGCTGTACGGGCGGCTGGGCACGGTGCACGCCTGCGCCGGCCGCTGGAGCGAGGGCCTGCGCGGCTGGCGGGCCTCGGCGGCGGCGTACCGCAGGTCCGGCGACCGGGCCGGGTACGCGCGGGCGCTGAGCGAGGTGGCGCGGGTGCTGGAGTACGCGGGGCGCCCGCGCGAGGCGGCGCGGACCTGCCAGGAGGCGCTGGAGCACGCGCAGGGGACGCGGGACGCGCGGGTGCTGGTGGCGGTGCGGCTGCGGTTCGCGGACATTCTGGGCCGGCTCGGCGACCACGCGGGCGCGCGGGCGCAGCGGCGGGAGGTCGATCGCTTCCTGGGAGTGCGAAATCCGCACAGCCTACCGGTAGCCGCTCAAGCCGTACCGGAGGCCGAAGCGGAGGACGCTGGAGAACCCATCTCAAGCGACACGCCAGACTCGACCTGCGAAACCAGCGGCACTTCCCGGCAGGTTTGATGCAATGCAAGGCTAGACAGCGCGACATCCTTCATTAGACTGGGATTACGGCGACCGCCACGGTCGTTTCCGGTATGCACGCGCATGACCGATTTTGCCCGGAAAACCCAGAGTCAAGGACCGTGATCGACGTGAAGGTCGGCATCCCCCGCGAGGTCAAGAACAACGAGTTCCGGGTGGCCATCACCCCCGCTGGCGTGCACGAGCTCGTGCGCCATGGCCACCAGGTCTTCATCGAGCAGGGCGCCGGCCTGGGCTCCTCGATCACGGACGAGGAGTACACCGGCGCCGGTGCGAGCATCCTCGGCACCGCCGACGAGGTGTGGGCCACCGCCGACCTGCTGCTCAAGGTCAAGGAGCCGATCGCGGAGGAGTACCACCGTCTCCGCAAGGACCAGACGCTCTTCACCTACCTGCACCTGGCCGCCTCCCGCGAGTGCACGGACGCCCTGCTGGAGTCCGGCACCACCGCCATCGCGTACGAGACCGTGGAGACCGCGGGTCGCCAGCTCCCGCTGCTGGCCCCGATGTCCGAGGTCGCCGGGCGTATCGCCCCGCAGGTCGGCGCCTACCACCTGATGCGCTCGGCCGGCGGCCGTGGCGTGCTGCCGGGCGGCGTTCCCGGCGTGCAGGCCGGCAAGGCCGTCGTCATCGGCGGCGGCGTCTCCGGCTGGAACGCCACGCAGATCGCGGTCGGCATGGGCTTCCACGTCACCCTGCTCGACAAGGACATCAACAAGCTGCGCGAGGCCGACAAGGTCTTCGGCACCAAGGTGCAGACGATCGCCTCCAACGCGTACGAGCTGGAGCGCGCGGTCCTCGACGCCGACCTGGTGATCGGCGCCGTCCTCATCCCGGGCGCCAAGGCCCCGAAGCTCGTCACCAACGAGCTCGTCTCCCGGATGAAGCCCGGAAGTGTACTTGTCGACATTGCGATCGACCAGGGTGGCTGCTTCGAGGACTCGCACCCCACGACGCACGCCGAGCCGACCTTCCCGGTCCACAACTCGGTCTTCTACTGCGTCGCCAACATGCCCGGCGCGGTGCCCAACACCTCCACCCACGCGCTCACCAACGCCACGCTGCCCTACATCGTGGAGCTGGCCAACCGTGGCTGGCGCGAGGCGCTCCAGCGCGACCCCGCGCTCGCCAAGGGCCTCAACACGCATAAGGGCCAGGTCGTTTACGGCCCGGTCGCCGAGGCGCACGGCCTCGCCGCCGTCGAACTGAGCACCCTGCTCGGCTAGATCGGCACCGAACACAGCAACACCGCACCCGTGGCCGGGCCTTGTCGAGCGGCGAGGTCCGGCCACGTGTGTGCGCGGCGCGCCCGGGGAACCACGCGATCCGGTGCCGTGTCAACTTGCCTTGAACACAACTTTTTAGCCGCTATGGGCGGCTGCGAATCCTCGATGCGGAGCCCCATCCACCCTTGACATCCGGGTGTTCCCTTGCCGACACATCGGGCCTGGTCCGGCGGATTGTGTTGCTGCGAACCGCCGACACGCCATAGAGTCGCCAATCGTCGGCATGGTGTCACGCTGACCAATCGAGAAGTTTCCTGGTCACCAAGGAGGTAGGACGACTTGTGGTTGAGTCGACATTTTCTCCCGGGGGTGGTCAACCAGGAATGGGTGCGCGGGGCCAGAGTCCCTCGGAGCAACGGGCTGTCGGCTCCGTTGCGGTCCACACCTTCGCTGCCCACCAGAGCATGACGAGAGCCCACCAGAGCATGGACGGCCAACACGTGAACGCCATGGCCGGCGAGCAGGGCGGAACCGACCCCGCGACCTTCGCCGACTACGACGCAATGCCCGAAGGGCGCTTCTACGACCCCGACGCCGAGTACGAGCCCGATCCCGAGTACGCGGCCACCCTCGCGCCCGACGCGGCCCGTCAGCGCCGCGAGCGCATCGGCCCCACGGGACGCCCGCTGCCGTACTTCCCGATCCCGGGACCGCTCACCGAGCACGGCCCCGCGAAGATCATCGCGATGTGCAACCAGAAGGGCGGGGTGGGCAAGACCACCTCGACCATCAACCTGGGCGCCGCGCTCGCGGAGTACGGCCGTCGCGTGCTGCTCGTGGACTTCGACCCGCAGGGCGCCCTGTCGGTCGGCCTCGGCGTGAACCCGATGGAGCTCGACCTCACCGTCTACAACCTGCTCATGGAGCGGGGCATGTCGGCCGACGAGGTGCTCCTGAAGACGGCCGTGCCCAACATGGACCTGCTGCCGAGCAATATCGACTTGTCGGCGGCCGAGGTGCAGCTGGTCAGTGAGGTGGCCCGCGAGTCCACCCTCCAGCGGGCACTCAAGCCCCTGCTGGCCGACTACGACTACATCGTCATCGACTGCCAGCCCTCGCTCGGCCTGCTGACCGTGAACGCGCTCACCGCCGCGCACAAGGTCATCGTCCCGCTGGAGTGCGAGTTCTTCGCGCTGCGCGGCGTGGCGCTGCTCACCGAGACGATCGAGAAGGTCCAGGAGCGGCTCAACCCCGACCTGGAGCTGGACGGCATCCTCGCCACGATGTACGACTCCCGCACGGTGCACAGCCGTGAGGTGCTCGCGCGCGTCGTCGAGGCGTTCGACGACCACGTCTACCACACGGTCATCGGCCGCACCGTGCGCTTCCCCGAGACGACGGTCGCCGGCGAGCCGATCACCACGTACGCGTCCAACTCCGTCGGTGCCGCCGCCTATCGCCAGCTTGCCAGGGAGGTGCTCGCCCGGTGTCCCGCCGAGTGAGTCTGCCCGGCGCCGACGAGCTGTTCCGCACCACCGGAGGCACCGCCCTGCAGGCGTCCTCACCGCGCCGCCAGGCCGGCGGCGAGGAGCGGGTAGCGCCCGCCGACAGCCGGGGCCGGGTGCCGGCCCCGGCGTCCGAGGGGGACGCCGAGGCGGCCCGACGCGCGACGGAGTCCGACGAGCGGACCGGTGGGGCCGCGCACGAGGGGCGGGACGAGCGCGAGAATGGCCAGGAGCCGTCCGGCGAGCGCCGTACGGCGGCCACCTCCGACCGGCCCAAGGGACGCCAGGCACAGGACGGCCCGACCCCGCCCGCGCAGGCGCGCCGTCGCGGCCGGGCCTCGGGGCGCCGGCCCAGCGGCCGGGAACGGCACGACGAGAAGATCACGGTCTACGTCTCCGCCGAGGAGCTCATGGACCTGGAGCACGCGCGCCTGGTGCTGCGCGGCGAACACGGCCTGGCCGTGGACCGGGGGCGCATCGTCCGCGAGGCGGTCGCGGTCGTCCTCGCCGACCTGGAGTCACGCGGCGACGCGAGCATCCTCGTACGCCGACTGCGCGGTCGCTGACCGGCGCGCAGATCCCGCACATCGCAGGGTGACGGCGGTAACCTGCCCGCTCGTACGGGCCTTTTGCCCGCCCCCGCACCTTGGAACCCCATGCCCCCGAACGACGACCCCACCCCGGCCACCCCGCCCCGCACCCCACGCCGGAGCCTTGGCCGGGGTCCGGGCGCGCGTGCGGGCAGCCCCGCGACGCCACTGACCCCCGGGTTCGCCGAGCCGGCGCCGGAGGGCGTGGGAGGACGGGCCGACCCTCCCGGTCCGGCCAGTCCGTACGCGGGCGCCGAGGAGGCCACCGCACCCCCGCACGAGGCGCCCGAGGCCCACCACCCCGCCCCGACGGCCCCGCGCGCCCCCCTGCCCACCGGGCGTCGTGTCCGCGACGAGCCGGCGGAGCCGGAAGCCGAAGCGGAGTCCGACCCGGAAGAGCGCGACGAGGGCGAGCCGGGCCCCACCGGGCCCGCCGCGCGGGAGGCCGCCGAGGGCGAGCCGAGCGATACCGGGCCCGGCGAAGGAGAGCCCGACACGGGCGGTTCGGGTGGGGCGCGAGGGGGCGGGCGCGGAGCTGACGCGGGCGCGTCGACAGCGAGTGAGTCCGATGCGCGGGAGCCCGACGCGGGCCGGCCGGCCGGGAGCGAGTCCGGCGCGGCAGGGCCCGGCGCGGGGGAGCCCGCCGGAGTCGAGGTGGCTCGCACGCGGCCGGCGGCGGGGGAGTCCGCCGGAGCCGAGCCGGTCGTGGACGACGGCCGGTTCACGGTGCGGTTGGCCAACTTCGAGGGGCCCTTCGACCTGCTGCTCCAGCTCATCTCCAAGCACAAGCTGGATGTCACGGAAGTCGCGCTCTCGCAGGTCACCGACGAGTTCATGGCCCACATCCGGGCCATGGGGCCGGACTGGGACCTGGACCAGACGACCGAGTTCCTGGTCGTGGCCGCGACGTTGCTCGACCTCAAGGCGGCCCGGCTGCTGCCGTCGGCCGAGGTCGAGGACGAGGCCGACCTGGCGCTCCTCGAAGCCCGGGACCTGCTGTTCGCGCGGCTGCTCCAGTACCGCGCCTACAAGCGCATCGCGGACATCTTCCAGGAGCGGCTCGACGACGAGGCGCGGCGCTATCCGCGCACCGTCGGTCTGGAGGCGCACCACGCCGAGCTGCTGCCGGAGGTGGTGATCCGGATAGGGGCCGAGGGGTTCGCGAAGCTGGCCGTGAAGGCCATGCAGCCCAGGGCCAAGCCGCAGGTCTACGTGGACCACATCCACGCGCCGCTGGTCAGCGTCCGCGAGCAGGCCGAGGTCGTCATCGCCCGGCTGCGCGAGCTGGGCGCCACCGACTTCCAGACCCTGACCGACGACGCCCCCGACACCCTCACGATCGTGGCCCGCTTCCTGGCCCTCCTGGAGCTCTACCGCGAGCGGGCCGTCACCCTGGACCAGGACGAGGCGCTCGGCACGCTCCGGGTCCGCTGGACCGGGACGCGAGGCGAACGGCCGCGCGTCACCGACGAGTTCGACCAGGAACCCGGCGAGCGCGCCCGGGACGAAGCGGCGCGCGCGGACGCGGTGCGGAGCGGCGCGGCGCGGGACGAAGCGGCACGGGAGGAGCGGGACGCGACGGTACGGGCCGACGCGACGCGGGAAGTGACCGACCCGGTCCCGCGACCGGACCCGACCGTCCGGAGCGCTCAGGCCGACCCGGCCGGCCCGAGCGGCCCGACGGACCAGACCGAGGCGGCGGCCGTGAGGCGGCACACCGGCCCGGGCGCCGGTGACCTGGGCGTGGCCGATCCGGAGCCGGGCGAGCCCGGCGGGGACAGCGAGTGGAGGGCGCGGCGATGACCGAGCGGGACGAGGCGCGGGACCCCCGGACGGCGGCCGAGCCACCACCCCCCGCCGGCCGGCCGGCCGACGCGACGGACGGGGTTCAGGCGCGCCCGGTGGACGCGGCCGGGGCGTACGTACCGACGGCGGACGCGCCCACGGGGGACGTACCGACGGCGAACGTTCCCGCGACGGACGCGCCACGCGACCCGTACGCGGCCGACGCGCGCCCGGCCGGCCCGTACGCGGCGGACACTCCGATCCCGCCACTCCCGGCCCCCGGCCCCGACGACACATCCGACGCTGGCCCCGACCCCGACGACGCCTCCGACGCCGTCGGCGGTGAGGGTGCGGCCGGGCTCGCGCTGCGGCCAGCGTTGGAGGCCGTCCTGATGGTGGTGGACGAGCCCGCCACCGAGGAACACCTGGCCAAGGTGCTGGGGCGGCCCCGGCGGGCGGTGGCCGACGCGGTGCGGGAGCTGGCCGACGAGTACACCCGGCAGGGGCGCGGCTTCGAACTGCGCCTGGTGGCGGGCGGCTGGCGGTTCTACAGCCGGCCCGCGTACGCGGCGGCCGTCGAGGGGTTCGTGCTCGACGGGCAACAGGCCAGGCTCACCCAGGCCGCGTTGGAGACACTGGCCGTCGTCGCGTACCGTCAACCGGTCAGCCGTTCGCGCGTCTCCGCCGTACGCGGGGTGAACTGTGACGGCGTGATGCGGACCCTCCTCCAGCGCGGTCTGGTGGCGGAGGCGGGCACGGAACCCGAAACAGGTGCGATCCTGTACAGGACGACGAACTACTTTCTGGAGCGGATGGGCCTGCGTGGCCTGGACGAGCTGCCCGAGCTGGCACCGTTCCTGCCGGAGGTGGACGCCGTCGAGGCGGACTCGCTCGAAGGGGTCCCCTCGTTCGACCCGGACGCACCGGACGACGCAGACACCACGACGGCCCACTCGACTACGGAACCTTGATGCGAAGCAGCGACAGGAACAGCGGCGGCAACCGGAACCCCCGGAGCGGGGGTGGCGGTCGGCGCGACGACAAGCCACGACGCTCGGGCACGCCCCGGCCCGAGGAGCGCCGCTACGACGTCGGCAGCACGGGTCAGTCGGGCTCGAACCGGCCGGGCGGCGTCGACGGCGGTAAGGGCGCGTCCAAGGGCGGCCCGAAGGCGGGCGGTCGGGGCGGTGCCGCCGCCGGTCGCGGTGGCCAGTCGGCGGGCGGCCGGGGCGGCGCGGCCGGGCGGCCGGGCGGTCGGGGTCGCACGGTGCCGGCCCGTCCCCGCGAGCTGGACGCGCAGATCGAGGAGCGCAACCGGGCCCGGCACGACAAGCCGCAGGTCAAGCTGCCCAAGACGTTCGGCGACCAGGAGGGCGAGCGGCTGCAGAAGGTCCTCGCGCGGGCCGGTATGGGCTCGCGGCGCGCCTGCGAGGAGCTGATCGAGCAGTCCAGGGTCGAGGTCAACGGCGAGATCGTCACCGAGCAGGGGCTGCGCGTGGACCCCGCCAAGGACGAGATCAAGGTGGACGGCCTGACCGTGGCCACCCAGTCCTACCTGTTCTTCGCCCTCAACAAGCCCGCCGGTGTCGTCGCCACCATGGAGGACCCGGACGGCCGCCAGTGCCTGGGCGACTACGTCACCAACCGTGAGACCCGGCTCTTCCACGTCGGGCGTCTCGACACGGAGACCGAGGGCATCATCCTGCTCACCAACCACGGCGAGCTGGCACACCGCCTGACCCACCCGCGCTACGGCGTGAAGAAGACCTACCTCGCCGCGATCCAGGGCCCCATCCCGCGCGACCTCGGCAAGCGGCTGAAGAGCGGCGTCGAACTGGAGGACGGGTACGCCCGCGCCGACCACTTCAAGGTCGTCGAGAACGTGGGCCGCAACTACCTGGTCGAGGTCACCCTGCACGAGGGCCGCAAGCACATCGTGCGCCGCATGCTGTCCGAGGCGGGCTTTCCGGTCGACAAGCTGGTCCGGACGGGCTTCGGGCCCATCGCGCTCGGTGACCAGAAGTCCGGGTGGCTGCGGCGGATGACGAACACGGAGGTCGGGATGTTGATGCGCGAGGTGGACCTCTAGGCCCGAGACGGCCCGGCCCGGGCCCGAGGCGGCCCGGGCCCCGGGCCGGGGCCCGTCACGACCAGGGCCCGAGCGAGAGCGCGCGGCCCGTGTCGTCCCGCTGGACCTCCATCATGCCGGCCACCGCCGCGCGGTTGATGTGGCCGTACACGTGCGGGAACCGGGTCACCCCGGTCACCCCGGGCGGCGGCTCGGGGTCGGCCTCCTCCCAACGGACCAGGACGTCGAGCTTGTCCTCCTCGATGAGCAGCACCATCAGCGGGCCGACGACGTACCGGAAGCGCGCGGTGGCCACGGCCAGCGTCGTGGCCTCGTCGGGCGAGCAGTGCACGAACCCGTCGTCGGCGAGCGAGCGCGGGGCGTACGGGCGGTCGGGCGCGGTCAGCCAGTCGTCCAGGGGAACCACGTGGAAGATCATGCGGAACGTTCTACCGGAACCAGGACGCTTCGTACCTCCCGCGCCCTGCATCGCGACCGACCACACCCGCTTGCCCACCGACCCGAGCCCGGGGCGCGCCGGCCGCGTCCGCCCGTGGACCGGCCCGTCTCGGCTGGTGGGCGGCCGGGCCGGCGGCCGGCCGGCGCTGGCTAGGGTGGCGGGGAAGCGGTCGGTGACCACGCCAGCCCACAGCCCGCAGAAGGACACCACCTCGTGAGAACCGCCCTCGTCATCGGCACCGGCCTCATCGGCACCTCCGCCGCGCTCGCGCTGGCCGGGCGTGGCGTCCATGTCCACCTCGCCGACCACGACCCGGCGCAGGCCCGTACCGCCGCCGCGCTGGGCGCGGGCAGCGACACCGAGCCCGAGGGGCCGGTGGACCTGGTCGTCGTGGCCGTGCCGCCCGCGCACGTGGCCACCACCCTCGCCGACGCCATGCGGCGCGGGCTGGCGCGCGGCTACCTGGACGTCGCCAGCGTCAAGGGCGGCCCGCGCCGCGAGCTGGAGCGGGCCGGCCTGGACCTCACCCACTACCTGGGCACCCACCCCATGTCGGGCCGCGAACGGTCGGGCCCGCTGGCCGCGAGCGCCGATCTCTTCGAGGGCCGCCCGTGGGTGCTCACCCCCGCTCGGGACACCGACACCGAGGTGTTGAACCTCGCCCTGGAACTGGTCGCCCTGTGCCACGCCGTGCCCGTGGTGATGGACGCCGACGCGCACGACCGCGCCGTGGCGCTGGTCTCGCACACCCCCCAGCTGGTCTCCAGCATGGTCGCGGCCCGGCTGCGGGACGCCGACGAGACGGCCGTGCGGCTGTGCGGGCAGGGCATCCGGGACGTGACCAGGATCGCCGCGTCCGACCCGGCCATGTGGATCGACATCCTCTCCGCCAACCCGGGACCGGTCGCCGACGTGCTGGCCGAGCTGGCCGACGACCTGGCCGAGACCGTACGGGCGCTGCGCGCGCTGGAGACCGCCGAGGGGCCCCGGCGCGAGGAGGGCGCGGCCGGCATCGCCGACGTGCTGCGCCGTGGCAACGCGGGCCGGGTACGGGTGCCGGGCAAGCACGGGGCCGCGCCCGCCGCGTACGACACGGTCACGGTGCTCATCGGGGACCAGCCGGGCGAGCTGGCCAAGATCTTCGCCGATGCGGACCGGGCCGGCGTCAACATCGAGGACGTCCGCATCGAGCACGCCACCGGCCAGCAGGCGGGCCGCATCCAACTGGTGGTCGAGCCGCACGCGGTGCAGCCGCTGACGGTCGCCCTGCGCGAGCACGGCTGGCCGCTGCGCTAGCGCACGGGCGCCCGCCGGGCGGTGGCCGGGGCTCGGCTGCACGGGATGGTCATTCCAACCAGTAACCTTGTCCGAGACTTCTCGTTTCGCGATCGCTCCGCGTACGCCCCGTAGTAACGCCCCGTGCATGAGGAAGGTGTCTGTCACCGTGGAAACCGCCGCCCGGACCGCACCGGCAGCAGTCATTGTCGGCATCGACGGCCCCTCCGGCACGGGCAAGTCCAGCACCTCCAAGGCGGTGGCCGCCAAGCTCGGGCTGCGCTACCTGGACACCGGGGCCCAGTACCGGGCCATCACCTGGTGGATGCTGAGCAACGGCATCGACGTCAGCGACGCGGCGGCCGTCGCCGAGGCCGCGGGCAAGCCGGGCATCGTCTCCGGCACCGACCCGGCCGCCCCGACCATCACCGTCGACGGCGTCGACGCCGCGGGTCCCATCCGTACCGTCGAGGTCACCGGGGCCGTGAGCGCCGTCAGCGCCGTCCCCGAGATCCGCGCCCGGCTGACCGACCTGCAGCGCGCCATCGCTGCCGAGGCGCCGCGCGGCATCGTCGTCGAGGGGCGTGACATCGGCACCACGGTGCTGCCGGACGCCGACCTCAAGATCTTCCTCACCGCTTCGGAGGCGGCCCGCGCCGCCCGCCGCAGTGGCGAGCTGGGCGGCACGAACGCCTCGGACCTGGCCGCCACGCAGGCGGCGCTCGCCAAGCGGGACGCGGCCGACTCGGGCCGCAAGACCTCGCCGCTGGCCAAGGCCGCCGACGCCGTCGAGGTGGACACCACCGAGCTGACCCTGGAGCAGGTCATCGAGTGCGTCGTCACCCTCATCGAAGACAAGCAGCAGGCCACGTGAGCACGACCGCCACGGAGCGGCGTCGGGAGCCGAGCGGACCGGGTGCCGCGGTCGGCCGCCGGATCGGCATCGGCCTCATGAACACGTTGTGGCGCCCGCGGGTGCTGGGCGCCTGGCGGGTGCCCGCCGCCGGCCCGGTCATCCTCGCGGTCAACCACGCGCACGGCGTCGACGGTCCGATGCTCATGGGCACCGCGCCCCGGCCGGTGCACTTCCTGATCAAGAAGGAAGCGTTCGTCGGGCCGCTCGACCCGTTCCTGCGCTCCATCGGCCAGCTCAAGGTGGACCGGGACACCGTGGACCGGGCGGCGATCACCGACGCGCTCGGCGTGCTGCGGCGCGGCGGCGTGCTGGGCATCTTCCCGGAGGGCACCCGGGGCGAGGGCGACTTCGCCGCGCTCCGCGCGGGCCTGGCCTACTTCGCGGTGCGCGGGGCCGCGCCCATCGTGCCGGTGGCGGTGCTGGGCACCAGCGAGCGACGCGGCCGGGCCATAGCGGCCCTGCCACCGCTGCGGTCCCGGATCGACGTGGTCTTCGGCCAGGCGTTCAGCGCCACCGGGGACGCCACCGCCGGCGCCAGTGACCAGGGGGCGCCGCGCGGCCGGGCCACCCGGGCGGCCCTGGACGCGGCGACCGTGCGCATCCAGGCGCGGCTGAGCGAGCACCTGGCCGCGGCCAGGCGGCTCACCGGCCGCTAGACAGACGTGAGCGGCGGGCCGTAAGGGCCCGCCGCCGAGGGACGACGAGGAACACTTCATGAACGACCAGATCCACACCGGCGACGAGCACGGTGAGCTTGGCGACGCCGAGTACGCGGACTTCATGGAGCTCGCCGCGCAGGAGGGCTTCGACCCCGAGGACGTCGAGAGCGAG
The DNA here is from genome assembly GCF_042799315.1 of Streptomyces sp. NPDC057702. Lineage (NCBI taxonomy): Bacteria > Bacillati > Actinomycetota > Actinomycetes > Kitasatosporales > Streptomycetaceae > Streptomyces > Streptomyces sp. NPDC057702. Next base: position 41,143 of record NZ_JBHVJC010000043.1, read on the forward strand.
ATCGCGGCGGCCGGCCACGGCCCGCTGCCCGTCCTGGCCGTCGTCGGCCGCCCCAATGTCGGCAAGTCGACCCTGGTCAACCGCATCCTCGGGCGCCGCGAGGCGGTCGTGGAGGACCGTCCGGGCGTGACCCGGGACCGGGTGACGTACGAGGCCGAGTGGGCCGGCCGGCGCTTCAAGGTGGTCGACACCGGCGGCTGGGAGCAGGACGTCCTGGGTATCGACGCCTCGGTGGCCGCGCAGGCCGAGTTCGCGATGGAGGCCGCCGACGCGGTCGTCTTCGTCGTGGACTCCTCCGTCGGCGCCACCGACACCGACGAGGCCGTGGTCAAGCTGCTGCGCCGGGCCGGGAAGCCCGTCGTGCTGTGCGCCAACAAGGTGGACGGACCCTCGGCCGAGGCGGACGCCGCGGCCCTGTGGTCGCTGGGCCTCGGCGAGCCGCACCCGGTCTCCGCGCTGCACGGGCGCGGCACCGGCGACATGCTGGACGCCGCCCTGGACGCGCTGCCCGAGGCGCCCGCCCAGACCTTCGGCCAGGTCCTCGGCGGCCCGCGCCGCATCGCGCTCATCGGCCGTCCCAACGTCGGCAAGTCCTCCATGCTCAACAAGGTCGCCGGCGAGGAGCGGGTGGTCGTCAACGAGCAGGCCGGCACCACCCGTGACCCCGTCGACGAGCTGATCGAGCTCGGTGGCAAGACCTGGAAGTTCATCGACACGGCCGGCATCCGCCGCCGCGTGCACCTCCAGGAGGGCGCCGACTACTACGCCTCGCTGCGTACGGCCGCCGCGCTGGAGAAGGCGGAGGTCGCGGTCGTCCTCATCGACGCCAGCGAGTCCATCAGCGTGCAGGACCAGCGGATCATCACGATGGCCGTGGAAGCCGGGCGGGCCCTGGTCATCGCGTACAACAAGTGGGACACGCTCGACGAGGAGCGCCGCTACTATCTGGAGCGGGAGATCGAGCGGGACCTGGTGCAGATCCCGTGGGCGCAGCGGGTGAACGTCTCGGCGCGCACCGGGCGGCACATGGAGAAGCTGGTCCCGGCGATCGAGACGGCCATCGCCGGCTGGGAGACCCGGGTGCCCACCGGGCGGCTGAACGCCTTCCTCGGCGAGATCGTCGCCTCCCACCCGCACCCGATCCGTGGTGGCAAGCAGCCGCGCATCCTCTTCGGTACGCAGGCGGGCACCAAGCCCCCGCGCTTCGTCCTGTTCGCCTCCGGCTTCCTGGAGGCCGGCTACCGCCGCTTCGTCGAGCGCCGCCTCCGTGAGGAGTTCGGCTTCGCCGGCAGCCCGATCCACATCTCGGTGCGGGTGCGGGAGAAGCGCGGGCGCAAGAAGTAGCGGCCCGGGGCCGAGCCCCGGACCGCCCGCGCGAGCCGATACGTCGGCCCCGGCCGCCGCCGCGTCGCACCGACGCGGCGGCGGAGCTCACAGACCGTGCCGCCTGCTGTCCCGGGGCGCGGGGGGCAGCGCCGCGGGCAGGCCGGTGCGCTGGTGGCGGCCGGGGCCCGACCAGGCGCCGCCGTCCCAGGTGCCGGTGCGCTCCCAGCCGCCCGGCCGCTCCCACGCGTCCCGCCGCTCGCGGTGACCGAACGCCGTGAACCCCAGGTCCTCCTCGCCCGAGCGGTCCCCCGGCAGGGCCCGGAAGGACCTGCGGTACTCCGCGTACAGGGCGTCGAAGATGGGCGTGGCCGACGCGGTGGGCTGCTGCTGTGGCCGCGCGTGGGCGGCCACGCCCTCGTGGGGAGGGCGCATGCCGGGGATCGGGGTCTGGTAGGGGTCGCGGGGGGCGGGCTCGTATGTGTGCACATAAGCGCCAACGACCCGGTCGCCCGACGGATGCGGGGAGTGTGGTGAATGCGCGCTCAGTGAGGCGTATGGGGGAGTGTGTCCGAAGTGTGCGCGGGCAGGTCCCCGCCCCGGCGTCGGAACGCCGGGGCCGTACGGGGCGGTACCGGGCAGCCCCGAGCCCTGGCCCCGCGGGGGCGCGGCCCGCATCACGTGCCCGCGAGCGGCATCGCGGCGCCGACCAGAGTCCCACGCGCCGCGGCCCGCTCCAGGGCCTCGCGGAGCAGGTCCTCGCGCGGCTGCTGGCCGATGACGCCGGCCGGAGCCGCGTAGACGAACACGGTGTTGGACTTGTTGACCGCCGCCCGCCACCCCTCGGTGACGTGCAGCGGCTGGTGGGCCTGCCACCACGCGGTGGAGGCGGCGCCGTCGACACCGGGCGACAGGACGGCGTGCAGCTGCCCCATGGCCAGCAGCACCGACCAGCCCGCGTTCCGCTCCGGGCGCCGCTCCAGGTCGGTGACCGGCCGAAAGCCCTGCTCGGTGAGGAGCGGCAGGAAGTCGTCCGCCTGGCTGTCCGAGCCGGGCCGCACGATGGGGCCCGTCGGTTCGACCACGAGCGCCGGGTGCACGTCGCCGTCGAGCAGGATGAGTCCGCTGGTCACACCGAGCACCGCCTGGCGCGGGTCGCTCTTGGTGAGCGCGTCGGCGTCCTCACCCGCGGTGATGGACCGCACGGCACCCTGCAGCTGCTCCTCGGAGACCGTCACCACCTGCGAGGGGATGCAGGAGGCGTGGGCGAAGGCGAGGACGGCGGTCTCCTCGCCGACGAAGAGCACCGTGCTGGTGGGCTCCTGGGCGGCGTCGCCGGGCGTGCGGCATGAGGTGCAGTCGTAGTTTCCCGGGGTGTTGTCGCCGACGAGCAGCCGTTCGGCTTCGTCGTCGCCGATCTCGGCGCGTACGTCGTCGCTGACGTCGAGCATGCGCGGCACGGGGGGCTCCTCGTATTCGTCTTCATGTGCCGGGTGGTCCCCCGGCTCGTAAAGAGCACAACGGGGGACCGGTGGGAGGGGTCACGCCGGTCGCGAAGCGGAAACGCGCCGTACCCGGGGTCCCCTGAGTGCTCGTGCGGGCCGTTCGCGCGGCGTGCGGGTCGGCTCCGCCGCTGGCGGGCGGCGGCCGGGCGCGTGGTGGCGCGCGACGGCGGGGGCGGCCGGATTCCGCCCCCGCCCGGCACGGAGGGCCCGCCGGGCGGACCCGCGCGGTGGCGCGCCGGCCCCCGGGCGGGCACTCTGGGACAGCGAGCTACGGGCCGCGCCCACCACCGGGCGTCCGGCCCGGGTCCGAGGCCGGTGGGCGGGCCACACGCCGCCCCGCCTGGTCCGACCCGGTGACGCGGGGCAGCGCGGCGTCACGGGGCGGGCCCCGCCGAGCGGCCATGATGATCACTCGCCTGGGAAAGTTCCCCGGGTCCGCTACCGATTTCACATCGCTTGGAGAACAAGATGGTGTGCGGGGCCAACCCGGCGGCCGTTTTCACGGTCTTACCCAGAAGTTAAGGCGGGCGAGGGACTGCCCGCGGGGAGCCGTGGGATTACGGGGACGGATGCGCATCTCATTCCTGATTCACAACGCGTACGGGATCGGCGGGACGATCCGCACCACGTACAACACCGCCCGCACGCTGGCGGAACAACACGACGTGGAGATCGTCTCCGTCTTCCGCCACCGTGACGAGCCGGTCTTCGACCCCGGCTCCCGGGTGACGTTGCGGCATCTGGTGGACATCCGGAAGAACAGCCCCGACTACGAGGGCGACGATCCGCGCTACAGCCGGCCCGCCCGCGTGTTCCCCACCTCCGAGGGCCGGTACAAGCAGTACAGCGAGCTGACGGACGTACGCGTCGCCGACCACCTGGCCACGCTGGAGGCGGACGTGGTCGTCGGCACCCGGCCCGGACTCAACTGTCACATCGCCCGCGAGGCGCGGCGGGGCGTGCTGCGCGTGGGGCAGGAGCACCTCACTCTCAGCACGCACTCGCGTGCGCTGAAGAAGACGCTGCGCGGCCTCTACCCGCGCCTGGACGCGGTCACCACGGTCACCGAGGCCGACGCCCGCACCTACCGACGCCAGATGCGCCTGCCCGGCGTGCGCGTCGAGGCGGTGCCCAACAGCGTGCCCCAGCCCGACATCACCCCGGCCGACGGCAACGGCAAGTGGGTCGTGGCGGCCGGGCGGCTGGCCCCGGTCAAGCGGTACGACCTGCTGATCAAGGCGTTCGCCAAGGTCGTCGCGCGGCGCCCGGACTGGCGCCTGCGGATCTACGGCGGCGGCGCGGAGCGGGACAAGCTGCGGGCCCTGATCGACCGCCTCGGGCTCTACAACCACGTCTACCTGATGGGCCCCGCCAACCCGCTGGACCCCGAGTGGGCCAAGGGTTCGATCGCCGCCGTGACCTCCAGCCTGGAGTCCTTCGGCATGACCATCGTCGAGGCGATGCGCTGCGGCCTGCCGGTGGTCTCCACCGACTGCCCGCACGGCCCCGGCGAGATCATCACCGACGGCGTGGACGGCCGCCTGGTGCCCACCGGCGACGTCGGCGCGATCGCCGGCGCCCTCCTCGACCTGATCAACGACGACGAACTGCGGCAGCGCATGGGCGGCGCCGCGCTCGCGAACTCGGCCCGCTTCGACCCCTCCCAGGTCGCCGGCCGGTACGAGGCGCTCTTCAGTGACCTGGTGTCGCGCGGCGGACTGCGCGGCTCGCTCCACCGCACGCGAGGCGCCCTGCTCAGTGGCGTGTACGCGACCACGGACGTCGGACGTCTGGCGTTCAGAAAGGCACGTGCCGCATGACGACCCCCTCTGCACAACTGCCCACGCCCGCCTCCCGGCCCGAGGCGAGCGCGCCACCGCGCGCGGACAGCGTCGCCGACTCCGCGGGCGGGCTCACCTTCGACGTCGCCGACCCGGCGACGCCCGACCCCACCGACTGGAGCGCCGCGCTCGTGCTCCGCCTGCGGGGCGACGAGGCGGGCACCGAGGAGGTACGGCTGCCGCTGTCGCCGGCCGGCGGGGGACGCCTGCGGGCCGTGCTGCCCAGCACCGTCGCGCTGCCCGAGGGCCGCTGGGACGTGTACGTGGCCTTCGGCGAGGAGAGGCCGCGACGGCTGATGCCCGGCGTCAACGACCTGCGCTCCCTGGTGGACCGCCGGCCGGGCCCGAGCCTGTCGCCGCTGGCCGTGCGCATCCCCTACACCACCAAGCACGGCAACCTCTCGCTGCGGAGCTGGCTGCGGGCGCCGCACGCGGAGGCCGGCGAGCTGCGGGTGGAGGAGGGCACGCTGACCGCGCACGGCCGCCTCTACCGCGTGGAGCGCCCGCTGGCCTGGCTGACCGGCGCGGTGGTACGCGCCAGGCTGCGCCGCGACCCCTCCCGCACGCACACCGTCCCGGTCACCGCGGACTGCGCCGACTTCGGCTTCACGCTGGCCTACGCCGAGCTGGCCGCGCACTGGGACGGCGGCCAGGACGTGTGGGACCTGTGGCTGGCGCGGGCGGACGCGGCCGAGGGCGCCGGTGACGCGGCCGGCGAGGAGACCGTCGAGCAGGTACGTATCGCGCGCATCCTGGACGACGTCGTGGACAAGAAGCCGATCTTCGCCTATCCGGCGATGACGGTGACCGCCGCGCGCGGCGCGGTCCGCGTCGCCCCGTACTACACGGCGGACAACGACCTGTCCGTGCGCATCGAAGGGGCCTAGCCCAGCGGTCGGTACCCGCGGCACTGTGGCCGGGGACACGTCGCCGCCGGGCGGACTGGCTGGCATGGTCCGCGCCGACCAGGGCATTCGGATGTCCTGGAGGTGTGACCTATGGTTCCTGTCCTACTCGTGCTGCTGCTGGCCCTGGTCCTGTTCGGTGCCGGCTTCGCGGTCAAGGTGTTGTGGTGGATCGCCATCGCCGTGTTGGTCATCTGGCTGCTCGGTTTCCTCCTGCGCTCCACCTCGGCCGGCGGACGCCGCTCACGCTGGTACCGATGGTGAGTCGGGTGACGGCCCCCGGGCGCCCCTGAGGCGCCACCGGGCACGGCGCTGACCGGCCCGTGCCCCGCCGGCGACGCCAGCCCTCGCGGACTACAGCTGTCCGCGAGGGCTGGCACACTGCCGCACATGCTCGAAACCTCGGCCCGACTCCTGCGCCTGCTCTCCCTGCTGCAGACCCACGGCGGCCTCGCCTCGACGGACCGGTACGCCGCCGGCGGCGCACGGCGTAGCTGGTCGGGCGCCGAACTGGCCGATCGCCTGGGCGTGACGCCGCGTACCGTACGCCGCGACATCGACCGGCTGCGCGAACTCGGCTACCCGGTGCACTCCGTGTCCGGCACCGCCGGCGGCTACCAGCTCGGCGCGGGCGCCGAGCTGCCGCCACTGCTGCTCGACGACGACGAGGCGGTGGCCGTCGCGGTCGGACTGCGGATGGCGCCGAACGGCGTGGAAGGCATCGAGGAGAGCACGGTGCGCGCCCTGGCCAAGCTGGAACAGGTACTTCCGGAGCGGCTGCGCCGCCGCGTCTCCGCCCTGAACACGTACACGGTGCCGATGCGCGGCACGCCGGGGCAGGACGCCATCGACCCGCGCGTCCTGACCGAGCTGGCGCACGCCTGCCGGGACCGGGAGCGGGTCCGCTTCGAGTACCGCGACCACCAGGGCGGCATCAGCCGCCGCACGACCGAGCCCTATCGCCTGGTGTGCTCGCGGGCGCGTTGGTACCTGGTGGCCTGGGACCTCGACCGCGCCGACTGGCGCACCTTCCGCGCCGACCGCATCACGCCCAGGCCGCCGCACGGCCCACGCTTCGAGCACCGCGAGCCGCCCGCCGACGACCTGGCCGACTACGTCTCGCGCGGCGTCTCGACGGCGGCGTACGCCCATCGCGCCACCGTGCTGCTGCGGGCGCCGGCCGAGCGCGCGGCCGAGCACATATCGCCGACGGCCGGAGTGCTGGAGGCGGTGGACGAGGACACGTGCCTGCTGCACACCGGGGCGCACACGCTGGACGTGCTGGCGCTGCACGTGGTGTTGCTGGGCTTCGACTTCGAGGTCCGCGAGCCGGCTGAGCTGCGCGAGCACATCAGACGGATTCGCGACCGCCTCGATCGGGCTCTGGGGTGATACTCGGCTCCTCCAGCGGCACCACCCGTGGGTGGTGCAGGTCGAAAGCGGGTGACTCGGAGCGGATACGGGGCAGCGCGAGGAAGTTGTGGCGCGGTGGCGGGCAGGAGGTCGCCCACTCCAGCGAGCGGCCGAACCCCCACGGGTCGTCCACCTCGACCCGCTCCCCGTAGCGCGCGGTGCGCCACACGTTGTAGAGGAACGGCAGCGTGGACAGGCCGAGCAGGAAGGCGCCGACGGTGGAGAGCGTGTTGAGCGCGGTGAACCCGTCGGCCGCCAGGTAGTCCGCGTACCGCCGGGGCATGCCCTCCACACCCAGCCAGTGGTGCACCAGGAACGTGGTGTGGAAACCCACGAACAGGGTCCAGAAGTGCACGCGCCCCAGCCGCTCGTCCAGCATCGTGCCGGTGAACTTGGGCCACCAGAAGTAGAAGCCGGCGAACGTCGCGAAGACGACCGTGCCGAAGACCACGTAGTGGAAGTGGCCCACCACGAAGTAGCTGTCGGTGACGTGGAAGTCCAGCGGCGGCGAGGCCAGGATGACGCCGGTCAGGCCGCCGAACAGGAAGCTGACCAGGAAGCCCACGGCCCACAGCATCGGCGTCTCGAAGGAGATCGAGCCCTGCCACATGGTGCCGATCCAGTTGAAGAACTTCACCCCGGTCGGTACCGCGATCAGGAAGGACATGAAGGAGAAGAAGGGCAGCAGCACCGCGCCGGTGGCGAACATGTGATGGGCCCAGACGACCACGGACAGCCCCGTGATGGCCATCGTCGCGCCGATCAGCATCACGTAGCCGAAGATCGGCTTGCGCGAGAAGACCGGGATGATCTCCGTGATGATGCCGAAGAACGGCAGCGCGATGATGTAGACCTCCGGGTGACCGAAGAACCAGAACAGGTGCTGCCACAGGATCGCCCCGCCGAACTCGGCCTCGAAGACCACCGACCCGAACCGCCGGTCCGCCTCCAGACACAGCAGCGCGGCGGCCAGCACGGGGAAGGCGATGATCACCAGGATCGAGGTGAAGAGCACGTTCCAGGTGAACACGGGCATACGGAACATCGTCATGCCGGGCGCGCGCATCCCGATGATGGTGGTCAGGAAGTTGACCGAGCCCAGGATCGTGCCGAAGCCCGACAGCGCCAGACCCATGATCCACAGGTCGGCGCCGATGCCGGGGGAGCGGGTGGTGCTGTTGAGCGGCGCGTAGGCGAACCAGCCGAAGTCGGCCGCGCCGCCCGGCACCAGCAGCCCGCTGACCACCATGAGCCCGCCGAAGAGGAACAGCCAGTACGAGAACATGTTCAGCCGGGGGAAGGCGACGTCCGGCGAGCCGATCTGGAGCGGCATGATCTCGTTGGCGAAGCCCGCGAAGGTCGGCGTCGCGAACAGCAGCAGCATGATCGTGCCGTGCAGGGTGAACGCCTGGTTGAACTGTTCGTTGGAGACCAGCTGCAACCCCGGGCGTGCCAGCTCGGCGCGCATCACCAGCGCCAGTAACCCGCCGACCAGGAAGAAGGCGAACGAGGTGATGAGGTAGAGGTGACCGATCTTCTTGTGGTCGGTGGTGGTGAGCCAGTCCACGATCACCCGGCCGGGCTGTCGCTCCCGTACCGGCCCGGCAGCCGCCTGAGCGGTCTCCGTCCCCATGCCTGCTCCCTCCGGGCGTCTGCTCCGCCGGGCTTCGGGTACCCGCCATGATGCGGGGCGCGCGGCGCGTTGCCGGGGCTGCGACACGCGTACGACAGGCCGTTTCGCCCCCTTCTGCCCCGTCCGTGAACCGCGAAAGCCGGCCGGTGCGGGAGCGTTGTCGGGCTTGTCTGGTGTGTCTGTCATGTGGGCGTCAGTGGGAGAAGTCGATACGTACGACTATGGCCAAACCTGTGTGCGAACGGCCAGATCAATGTGGCGGAATTGTGTGCTCCCTGTGTGATGCGGTATGCATTTCCGTTCGCTGGGGAATTCCGCTACCCGAAGTCCACACGGGCCCGCGTGTTGAAGCCCTTTTCGGGCGCCAAAGCGAGTTATTGACGAGAACTCCGCCACGTCATCCGGCGGGGAACGGAAGGTCCTTACGGGTGACGTGGGTTACGGCAAACCGGGCCCCGTTTTCTGTGACACAAGTGTGACCAGTGACGGACCCGCGAGCGATGTCCCGGTGCTGGGACCCGCCTTCCGTCGCCCGCCCGAGCCCCCTACGGTGGCTGGCATGGCACCTCTACCCAAACCCCCGGCCGAACCGGCCGACGACCTTGACTCCTACGTCGGACTCACCGGCGAGGCCGCCGAACGGCAGGCCAGGGAGCGCGGCTGGACCACCGTCAGGTCGCTGCCGAAGGGCGCGATCATCACCATGGAGTACCTGGGCGGCCGACTGAATTTCACCGTTGACGACGGCGTCGTCGAGCGCTGCTGGAAGGGCTGAGTCGCCCCCGTCGGACACGGCGAAGGCCCCGCCGCTCCGGAGAGCGGCGGGGCCTCGACCGACGTGGGACCCGCTGGCGTGCGCGCCGATCGGGCGAGCCCTCAGCCGCCGCCGCGACCGCGCGGGGCGCCGGCCGAACCCAGCGGCGCGCCGCGCGCCCGGTCCGCGTGCGGTGGGCGGCGGCTGCCGGTCGGCGTGACCGGGGTGCGCTCGGAGCGCGCGGTGTGCGGGCGGGCGGGGTGGTGCGGCCAGCCCTCCGGGGCCCGCGCCGCCCCACCGGCGCGACCGGCCAGCGGCAGCCGCTCGCGCGTGTGGTGCTCCTCGTCCGAGGCGTTCCGCGAGGTGCTCAGGGCCGTGCTGGCCAGCACGGAGGCCGGCTGCGGGGTGAAGAGCGAGCCCGCGCGCAGGCGGGTCCAGGCGATGCGCAGCATCATCTCCGCCCAGGCCATCGGCGCCTCGAACAGGGGGAGCGCCAGCAGGATCAGCAGCCCCGCGGCCCAGCCGAGCAGCACGTCGCTGACCCAGTGCGTGCCGAGGTAGACCGTGGTCATGCCCACGCCGAAGGTGACCACCGAGGCGATCACGGAGGCGACCCTGCGCGCCCCGGGCGTCGTCGCCAGATAGGCCAACACGCCCCAGGTGACCACGGCGTTCGCGGTGTGACCGGAAGGAAATATATCGCCGTCGGCCCACATCTCGTTCGAGCCGACCACGGTGGCGTAGTGCGGACCGAGCCGGCCCATCCCCAACTTCGCCGCACCCACGGTCGCGTTCAGCAGCAGCAGCGAGGTGCCCAGCAGCAGCAGCGGACGCGGGGTGCGCTGGCGCCAGCAGCACCAGCCGAGCCAGGCGGTCACCAACACGGCCGTGGGTCCGCGCTGACCGAGCACCACGAAGTAGTCCAGGAAGGTGTGGAATTCCGGCCACTGCTTGTACGGCCGGAACAACATGACTTGCCAGTCGAGCTTCACCAGCCAGGAGGTGGTGAGCACGCCGACCACCGTGGCCACGTAGACCGCGAGAGTGGACCCCAGCAGCCAGCCGCGCGTCCGCGTCATGCGCGGTCGCGCGAGTTTGGCTGGGCGCTCCTCCGCCTGAGGAAGCTTGTCATCGGTACGCACTCAATCGACATTACATTGCGTGACAGGTGACATCGGTCGATCACGTCTCTTTGTGATGACGATGTGATGTGGAGAGGGTCTCGTTCTCGGCATTGCTGTTCACGATTTCACGGAATGCCGGGAGCCCTTGTCTATTTCTCGTGGCGCTTCGCATCGGGATGGAGCGGAACCCGTTTATTCTATTAGCGCGCCCCTGTTTATCGCTGATTGGCCGTACCGTTCCCCGCCGTTTCCCGACTGGTCGCCCTCCGGCGGCCGTGTCGGCCGAGGTCGTGGTGATCGCCCCGGTCGCCGCCCCCGGTCGCCGATCGGGCCCCGGAGTGTGTCCGCTCTCACGCGATCACATCCGGCCATCGTGCGTGTGGCCGACCCCCGCCGCCCGCCAGCCGCCCCGGCCCCGTGGCGACGGCGCCGGTCGATGGTTGGAGCGAAAGCGGCGTAAGCCTCAAAAGGTGTGATGAGGGCGGGGGTTCGAGGGAGGCCGAGGTACGCGTGGCAACGGGGGACTCGCGTACGCTGACGTCTCACTCGCCCGACCCGCAGGGCCACCGGACCGCCTTCCTGACGTCATGCCGACGTCATGTCCCGCGCCGGCCCGCGCCGCGAGCGCACCACAGGGAGGTACCTCTATGACCGGGACGACCACGACCGGCGATCGGCGGTCAGCGGGCGTTTCCCGGTTCGGACCCGGTGCCGCGCGCTGGCGCGAGGCGAGCGGCGGCGGAGACCGTTGGCTCGTACTCGTCGTGTTGTGCGTGAGTCTGCTGCTGGTCGCCGTGGACGCGACCGTGCTGCACGTCGCGGTCCCGGCCGTCAGCGAGGATCTGCGCCCCGGCTCCATGGAGCTGCTGTGGATCGTGGACGCCTATCCGCTGGTGTGCGCCTCCCTGCTGATCCTCTTCGGCACCCTCGGTGACCGGGTGGGCCGCCGGCGCGTGCTGCTGCTGGGGTACGCGCTCTTCGGGCTGGCCTCCGCGCTGGCCGCGCTGGCCAGCACGCCGCAGGTGCTGATCGTGGCGCGGGCCCTGCTCGGCGTGGGCGGAGCGATGATCATGCCAGCCACCCTGTCGATCCTGCGCCAGGTCTTCCCCGACCGGCGCGAGCGCGCCGTCGCCATCGGTGTCTGGAGCGCGGTCGCGGCGGTCGGCGCCGCTGCCGGACCGCTGGTCGGTGGGTTCCTGCTGGAGCACTTCTGGTGGGGCTCGGTCTTCCTGATCAACATCCCGCTGATGGTCGCCGCCCTGCCCGTCGGTCGCTGGCTGCTGCCGGAGTCCACCGGCGACGGCGACGGGCCCTGGGACGTGCTCGGCGCGCTGATGGCGGCGTTCGGCCTGTTCGGCGCGGTTCTCGGGGTCAAGCGGATGGGCAACGGCCAGGGCCTGGTCGAGTTCGGGACCGCCGCCCCGACGCTGCTGGGCGGGGCGCTGCTGGTGCTCTTCGTCCGCCGCCAGCGACGGCGGAGCAACCCGCTGGTGGACCTGACCCTGTTCGCCCGGCCGGCCTTCGGCACCGCCGTGGGCTGTGTCGTCCTGGCGATGCTGGCCCTGGTCGGACTGGAACTGATAGCCGCCCAGTACCTGCAACTCGTCCTCGGGCTCACCCCGCTGGAGACCGGGTTGCGGCTGCTGCCGCTCACCTTCGCCGCCATGGCCGCCGGCCTCGTGGGCTCGCGGATGTTGCACCGGCTCGGCCCGCGCACCATGGTCGCCCTCGGCTTCGTGACCACCGCCGGCGCCGTGTCGCTGCTGACCGCCATGGGGCAGCACGATCGCCCGGCCGTCCTGGTCTGCGGCTTCGTCCTGCTCGGCTTCGGCCTGGAGACCACCCTGTTCGGCGCGTACGAGTCGATGCTCAGCGAGGCGCCGGCCCGTTGTGCGGGCGGCGCCGCCGCCATCGGCGAGACCTCCTACCAGCTCGGCGCGGGCCTGGGCATCGCGCTCCTGGGCAGCGTGATGAACGCCGCCTACGCTCCCCGGGTCGCCGCGACACCGGGCATACCCGAGGAATCCGCCCGGGCCGCCAGCCACTCCCTCGGCGAGGCGTACGAGGTCGCGGGCGGTCTCGGCGGTCCGGCCGGGGCGAGCCTGCGGGCGGCTGCCCGCGACTCCTTCGTCACCGGCCTGCACGTCACGCTGCTGGTCAGCGCCGGCCTGTTGCTGCTCGGCGCGCTCGCCGCGCTGTACCTGCCCCGCACCATGGACGTCGCCGATGCCCCCACCGACGAGCGCACCGCGAGCCCGGCCGCGCCGCCGACAACGATCCCCGCCAGCGGTGACGGGCCATCGGTGCCGCACCGCCGCCAGCACCCCGCGGCACCGGGTGCGGGCGCCGGCCTCGCACCACCCGCCGACCCGGCCCAGGCCGCCTCGCCCGCGCACCGCTGACCGGGCCGCGTCGATCCGCAACTCCGCGCGACACACGGCCGAGCGGCAGGCGCGTCGCCGCCGTCTCGGGGGCTGGACGCCGTCTCGTACCCGGAAGTAGCGTCAGGTGCCACGGGATGATCACCCCGGTCGCCGAGGCGGTACGGGCCCCGGCCGCCGGACCCGGACACAGACCCGCACCCGAGCCGGAGGCTGTTTTCATGTCCGCGCGCACCTTGCCACCGTTCGACCCAACCGACCCGCTGGGCATCGACGACCTCCTCGCGCCCGAGGACCTCGCGGTGCGCGACACCGTCCGCCGGTGGGCCTCGGACCGTGTCCTGCCCCACATCGCCGACTGGTACGAGCGCGGCGAGCTGCCCGACATCCGCGAGCTGGCCCGGGAGCTGGGCGCCATCGGCGCGCTCGGCATGTCACTTCAGGGCTACGGCTGCGCGGGCGCGAGCGCGGTGCAGTACGGACTGGCCTGCCTGGAGCTGGAGGCGGCCGACTCCGGTATCCGTTCCCTGGTCTCGGTGCAGGGTTCGCTGGCCATGTACGCCATCCACCGCTTCGGCTCCGAAGAGCAGAAGCAGCGGTGGCTGCCGGCGATGGCGGCGGGCGAGGCGATCGGCTGCTTCGGTCTGACCGAGCCCGACCACGGCTCCGATCCGGCGGGCATGCGCACCACGGCCCGGCGCGAGGGCTCCGACTGGGTGCTCACCGGCCGCAAGATGTGGATCACCAACGGTTCGGTCTCCGCCGTCGCCGTCGTGTGGGCCCAGACCGACGAGGGCATCCGCGGCTTCGTCGTCCCCACCGACACACCCGGATTCTCCGCACCCGAGATCCACCACAAGTGGTCCCTGCGCGCCTCGGTCACCAGCGAACTGGTCCTGGACCAGGTGCGGCTGCCGGCCGACGCGGTACTCCCCGAGGTCACCGGGCTGCGCGGCCCGCTGAGCTGTCTGAGCCACGCGCGCTACGGCATCGTCTGGGGCGCGATGGGCGCCGCGCGCTCTTCCTTTCACGCGGCCCTGGACTACGCGACGACCCGCGAGCAGTTCGGCAAGGCCATCGGCGGCTTCCAGCTCACCCAGGCCAAGCTCGCCGACATGGCGGTGGAACTCCACAAGGGCGTTCTGTTGGCGCACCACCTCGGTCGCCGGATGGACGCCGGGCGGCTCCGGCCGGAGCAGGTCAGCTTCGGCAAGCTCAACAACGTACGGGAAGCGATCGAGATCTGCCGTACGGCCCGCACCATCCTCGGGGCGAACGGCATCTCGCTGGAGTACCCGGTGATGCGGCACGCCACCAACCTGGAGTCCGTCCTGACGTACGAGGGCACGGTGGAGATGCACCAGCTGGTGCTGGGTAAGGCCCTCACCGGGCTCGATGCCTTTCGGTGACGGACGCCGTGTTGACGGGCCCCGTGGTGACGGACGCCGTAAAAACGGCGGCTGTGGTGACCGGAGTCGCGGCGACGGGGGCCGCGACGTCGAGGCTGGTGGTGACGGCGCCCCGCGATGTCGGGGCCGACGGTGACACGGGGCCGCTGGGTCGGGGCCGGGCGCTGGGCGAGGCGCCGGGGGCCGGACCCGGCCCGGCGGCGTGCGCTGGTCCGCGCACGCCGCCAGGTCAGCTCTGGTTGAAGAAGCCGCTGTTGCCGCGGCGGGCCTCGCCGCTGACGACCTGGTAGTCGGGCGGCGTGAGCAGGAACACACGGGTGGCCACGCGCTCGATGGAGCCGCGCAGTCCGAAGGTGAGCCCGGCCGCGAAGTCCACGACGCGCTTGGCGTCGGCGGGCTCCATGGCGGTGAGGTTCACGATGACCGGGATGCCCTCGCGGAAGAGTTCGCCAATACCCCGCGCGTCCCGGAAGCCGTCCGGGGTGACCGTGGCGATGCGCGAGCCCTGGTCCTGCGCGGCCTGGTCGGCGACCCGCACCCGCGGGTCGGTCGCCCAGGCGTCGCCGGGCTCGGGGCCTTCGGAGTAGTCGTCATCGTAGTAGCGCTCATCATCGCTGTCGTCGACGAGGCCAAGCCAGGCACTCGCCTTGCGCACCGATCCCATGGACGCCTCCTCTCACATGCGGTGGGTACTGTCCGCTCCTCTATGGTCGGCCATCATGTAGATGATGTGCCAAGCGGATTGCCGCCGCACAGGGGATTCGTGACGGTACTGGTGCACAACGCCTGCCCAGAAATCAGAGTTCCTCCCATGCAAGGGGCCTGACGGCATGGTAGTTAGACTCGCCGGCTAAATGAGTGACGCCACGCGGCGTACGGGGGAACGGGGAAGCTTTGTTTGGGATTGTCCGACCATGTCGGCACCGCTTGTCGGATCGTCTTCGCACGGACTGGATGGCCCACATGTGTGGCCTGTGTCTGGCGCTGCGGGCCGATCACGGGCAGTTCGCCCGGGTGGCCACCAACTATGACGGATTGATCATCTCCGTCCTGGTGGAGGCCCAGTCGCCGGACGCCGAGCGCGCGGCCGGGCGTCGCAACGCCGGGCCGTGTCCGCTCCGCGGGATGCGTACCGCGCCCGTCGCGCGGGGGGAGGGCGCGCGCTTGGCCGCGGCCGTGTCGCTGGTCCTGGCGTCGGCCAAGGTCAGGGATCACATCGCGGACGGCGACGGCGTGCTGGCCCGCCGCCCGGTGGCCGCAGCGGCCCGCCGGGTGGCCACCCGCTGGGACCGGGCGGGCGCGCTCACCGGCTCCGACCTCGGCTTCGACACGGCCGTCCTGGTGGACGCGGTGGACCGGCAGACGGGCATCGAGGCGCTCGCCGTTCACGGCACTCCGCTGCTGACCATCACCGAACCGACCGAGACGGCGACCGCGGCGGCCTTCGCGCACACCGCGGACCTGGCCGGCCGGCCGGGCAACCGAGCGCCGCTCGCGGAGGTGGGACGGCTCTTCGGGCGCCTCGCCCACCTGCTCGACGCGGTGGAGGACCTGGACGAGGACGCGCGCACCGGCGCGTGGAACCCGCTGTTGGCCACCGGCGCGTCGCTGACCGAGGCGCGGCGGCTGTGCGACGACGCGGTGCACGGCGTGCGGCTGGCCCTCAAGGACGTGGAGTTCACCGACGGCAAGCTGGCGCACGTCCTGCTCGCACACGAGCTGCGGTACTCCGTGGACCGGGCGTTCGGGTCGAGCTGTGCGCATCCGACGGGCCAGCACCCGGGCCAGCACGGCCCCGGCGCCCAACAGCCGCACGGCAACCCGTACGCCCAGCCCCACGGCGCGCCGCCGGCGCGGGGTGACGGTCCGTTCGCTCCGTACGGCGTGCTGAACGCGCCCCACGGCGCCGGTGGCGCGCCCCAGCCGTTGCACCCGGGGCCCGGCCACGGCGGGTCGGACGGCGACTGGTTCGGCGGTGGCGGAGGCGGGGGTGGCGGCGACGGCCACGGCTCGCCCGGCCGTCCGCCGCGCCGGCGCTCCCTGGTTCCCGGCTGTGCGGTCTGGCTCGGCCTGTGCTGCACCTGCCAGCTGTGCTGTCGCGAGGAGTACCACGACCCGTGGAGCGGCGACAGCCGTGGTGGCTGGTGCCACAAGTGCGAGTGCTGTGAGTGCTGTGAATGTTGCGAGTGCTGTGAGTGTTGCGACTGCGGCTGCTGAGGCGGCGAGGCGGGCGGTCGGGGCGCGCGGCATCGCGCGGCATCCCGACCGCCCGTTCGCGTACCGCGTTCGCGGCGACGGGCACGGGTCGGGGACGAGTCGGGTGTGTGGGTGTGTGGGTCAGGCCGGGAGGCGTTGGCCGGTGGGGCTGGGCGGATGTGTGGCGAGGTGTGTGAAGGCCGGGGCCGGGTGGCGTGGCGGGGGTGAGGCGACGTCAGGGTGAGGTGGGCCGGGGCGAGTACGGAGTGGGAGCCGCGCTGGTGTCCGGGCGGGGCGGGCCCGGGTGCGGGTGGGAGTGGAGCGGGGGAGAGCAAGGCGAGGGGAGGCCGAGCACTAACCGTGTGTGGACGCGTGCTGAATACGCGGACGCGGGGCGCGAGACCCGCGGGTGGCTGGGGCCGTGACGACTGAGGTCACGGGGGCGCGAGCGCGGCCGGGCCGCTAGGGGCGGGCGCTGTCGCGCGCAGGGGCAGCGGTCAGCCCGAACAGGAACACGACCACACCCGACCGAAGTCGATGTGGTCGCGGGTGACCAGGCGCTGCCTTGAATGCATGGGCCAAGTGGAGCAGGCTTCCGTTTGCCCGTCAACTGACTTGAGACGCGCTGTTCACAGTATGGACAGCCTTGACAGCGGGCCGTGGCCACCGCATAGCCTCGGAGTCCGATCGTGCTGAGGGGCGCGACCGGTGTGTGGGCTGAACGCGTGCTCGAACCGAGCACCCACGGAGTCTTCGCATGTCCGTGTCATCGGATACTTCCCCTCTTCCCCGACGCCCCCGGCCCCCGGCCATCGCGATCGTCGGCGCGGGCCCGCGCGGTGTCGGCCTGATCGCCCGGATCGCCGCCCGTGCCTCCCGGTCGCTGTCCCACGCCGACCTCGTGCCCGCGCCGGCCGGCGCTCCGACACCGCTGGGCGGCCCCGCGCCCCTCGGCGAGACACGGCCCCGGCGCCCCGGGAGCGGCGCGCCCCCGGGCCGGGCCGCCACCGCGCCGTGGGGCTCGCGCCTGGTACTGCACCTGATCGATCCGTACCCACCGGGCGGTGGTCGGGTCTGGCGTCCGCGACAGTCGCCGCTGCTGTGGATGAACTCGATGGCGGCCGACGTGTCCGTCTTCGACGACGGGGCGCGCGGCTGGGACGCCGACCGGGACGGCCCGCCGGACTCCGGCCCCTCGCTCGCCGAGTGGGCCGAGGACATCCGCGCCGGGCGCCTCAGCGTGCCGCTGGCGCCCGAACTCGCCGCCGAGGTCGCCGTGTTGACCGGGCGTACCTTCGCGACGCGACGGTTGCAGAGCGCGTACCTGCACTGGGTGTACGAGCGGGCGGTGGCCGCGCTGCCGGCCGGGGTGGAGTTGCGCGTGCACCGCAGACGCGCGGTGCGACTGACCGGGCCGCGTGACGGGGTGCAACGGGTGTGGCTGGAGGGGCGTGAACTGCCGCTGGCCGCCGAGGCCGTGGTGCTCGCCCTCGGGCACCTGGACGCCGAACCCGACGCCGAGGAGGAGGCGCTGGGCGAGTTCGCGGCCCGGCGCGGACTGACGTACCTGCCGCCCGAGTACACCGCCGACAGCGACCTGCGCGCGGTGCGCGCCGGGGAGCCGGTGCTGGTACGCGGATTCGGGCTGGCCTTCGTGGACCTGACGGTCCTGCTGACCGAGGGCCGGGGCGGCACGTACGCCGAGATACCCGGCGGCGAGGGGGCGGACGGCGGGCCCGAGCTGGTCTACCGGCCGTCGGGGCGGGAGCCGGTGCTCTACGTCGGATCGCGCCGGGGCGTGCCCTACCACGCCAAGCTCGGATACGACTGGAGCGGCGAACTCCCACCGCTGCCGCGCTTCTTCGGGCCCGAGCAGGTCGCGGAGGCGCTCCGGCGGCAGCGGCCGGCCGACTTCGCCCGCGACGCGTGGCCGTTGGTGCGCAAGGAACTGGGCTACGTGCACTACCACCGGCTGTTCACGGCCCACCCCGAGCGGACCACCACGCGGTGGGCGGACTTCGAGGAGAAGTACGCGGCGTGCGACGTGGACAGCGCGGAGCTGGCGGCGCTGGTCGCCGACGCCGTGCCCGACCCCGCCGACCGGCTCGACCTGGTCCGCCTGGACCGCCCGCTGGCCGGTGTCACCTTCGCCTCGCCCGCCGCGCTCCAGGAGGGGCTGCGCGAGTACATCACCGCCGACCTGATACGTCGTCATGACCCGGCGTACAGCCCTGACCTGGCCGTCTTCCTCGGCCTGCTGTCGGTGTACGGGCAGGTGGCGGGGCTGGGCGACATCGGCCCGTGGTGGCACGGGTTCTTCAGCTACCTCGCCTCGGGCCCGCCGGGTCCGCGTATGCGGCAGCTCCTGGCCCTCTCCCGGGCCGGGGTGCTGCGCTTCGTCGGCGCCGACATGACGGTGGCGGCCGACCCCGCGCGCGGCACCTTCGTGGCCACCAGCGCCTCCGTGCCCGGGCACACCGTCGAGGCCGCCACGCTGGTCGAGGCCAGGCTGCCGAACCCGTCGGTGGCCCGCTCCCGCGACCGCCTGCTGCGCGCCCTGCACGAGGAGGACCCGGACGGCCTGCGCGTGACCCCCGGCGGACTGGTCGCCGTCCGCCCCGAGGACGCCCGCGTCCTCGACCGTGCCGGCCGGCCCCACCCGCGCCGGTTCGCGATCGGGGCACCCACCGACGCCCGGGTCGCCGCCGCCTTCGCGCGACCGGGCACCGGCGCCCCCGCCGTACGCCAGAACGACGCGGTGGCCCGCGCCCTGCTGCACCTGCTCACCGAAGCCGCTGGACCGGCGCGACTGAGCGCCTGACCAGGCCGGACACATACGTGGCCCGACCGGGTCGGCGCCGACCGGCGCCGGCCGCCCCCCACCGCCGGGGCCGCGAGGCCGACCCACCGCATCCACCTCGGACCGTAAGGACCCCCATGCCCCCCTTGAACCGTCCGCTACGGCTGGCCGTCGCCATCGACGGCGGCGCGCCGGAAGCGGCGTCCGCCGTCGTCGAGCGGGCCCGGCTCGCCGAACGCGGCGCCTTCGACTTCGTCACCCTGGACGACTCGCTCGGCCAGCCCACGCCCGGCGTCGGGCGGCTCGACGCCCTCGGCGTGCTGGCCCGCGTGGCGCCCGCCACCGACCGCATCGGTTTACTGCCGACGCTCACCACCACCCACACCGAACCGTTCCACCTCTCCACCGAGATCGCCACGCTGGACTGGGTCAGCCGTGGGCGGGCCGGCTGGATCGCCGAGGTCTCCACCACCGAGGCCGACGCCCGGCTGATCGGCCGGCGTTCGGCGGCCCCGACGGAGGAGCTGTGGCGCGAGGTGGGCGAGGTCGTGGACGTCGTCGTGCGCCTGTTCGACAGCTGGGAGGACGACGCGGAGATCCGCGACGTGGCCACCGGCCGCTTCGTCGACCGCGACAAGCTGCACTACGTCGACTTCGAGAGCCCCACCTTCTCGGTGCGCGGACCCTCCACCGTGCCGCGCCCACCGCAGGGGCACCCCGTCACCGCGGTCGACGCCACCGCGGCCCACGCCCGTGACGTGGCCGCCCGCCACGCCGACGTGGCCCTGGTGCGTACCGACGACCCCGATGTGGCCCGCGACGCCCGCGCCGACCTGCGCCAACGGGCCCGCGACCTTGGCCGGGAACCGGATCGGCTGGTCGTGCTGGCCTCGCTGCCGGTGGACCTGGACGCGTCGGCCGACGCGGTCGCGCTGGCCGAGTTCGCCGCGTCCTGGCACACCGACGGCATCGTCGACGGCTTCCACTTCCGCCCCCGGGACCCCGAGCGCGACCTGCGCCTCCTCGTGGACGGCACGGTCCCCGTGCTGCAACACCGCGGCCTGGTGCGCCACTTCTATCCCGGCGCCACGCTCCGCGAACACCTGGGCCTGCCGCGCCCGGCCAACCGTTACGCCCTCGCCAGGGAGGCTTCCCCGCAATGACCGACCGTTCGGGCTCACCGCGCGGTGAGCGCAAAGCCATCCACCTCGCCGCCCACTTCCCCGGCGTCAACAACACGACGGTGTGGAGTGTGCCGCCGGCGGACCCCGCCGCCGGCACCGACACGGCCGCCGGGCGCGCGCCCGCGCGCCACCCCACCTTCGGCAGCCAGATCGACTTCGCCTCCTTCACGCACCTGGCGCGCACCGCCGAGCGCGGCCTGTTCGACTTCTTCTTCCTCGCCGAGGGGCTGCGGCTGCGCGAGCACAACGGCCGCATCCACGACCTCGACGTCGTCGGCCGGCCCGAGTCGATCACGGTGCTCAACGCGCTGGCGGCCGTGACCGAGAACCTGGGGCTGGCCGCGACCGTCAACGCCACCTTCAACGAGCCCTACGAGCTCGCCCGCCGGCTGGCCACGCTGGACCACCTGAGCGGGGGGCGCGCCGCCTGGAACGTGGTGACCTCCTCCGACGCCTTCACCGGCGAGAACTTCCGACGCGGCGGCTTCCTGGACCGGGCCGACCGCTACACGCGGGCCGCCGAGTTCGTGGCCACCGCGCGCGAGCTGTGGGACTCCTGGCCGGCGGGCGCCGGGCCGGGTCGGGGCGCCGCGCGCGCCGGCGCCTTCGCCCACCACGGCCAGCACTTCGACATCGAGGGTCACTTCAGCGTCCCGCGCAGCCCGCAGGGCCACCCCGTCGTCATCCAGGCCGGCGACTCAAGCGAGGGCCGGGAGTTCGCCGCCGCCAACGCCGACGTGATCTTCACCCGACACAGCACGTTGGAGACGGGCCGCGCGTTCTACGCCGACGTCAAGGCGCGGCTGGCCACCTACGGGCGCCGCCCCGAGGACCTGAAGATCATGCCGGGAGTGACGTTCGCCCTGGGCGACACGGCGGCCGAGGCCCAGGAGAAGGCCGCCGAGATCCGCCGCCAGCAGATCTCGCCGCAGACGGCGATGCTCACACTGGAGCAGATCTGGGGTTTCGACCTATCGCGATATGACCCGGATGGCCCATTGCCGGACGTCGAGCCCGACTACGACGCCCAGCTCAGCCTGGGGCGGGTGCGGCACGGCGATCCGCGTACCGTCGTCGCCGCCTGGCGCGCGCTGGCCGAGGAGAAGGGGCTGTCCATCCGGCAGACCGTGATCGAGGCCACCGGGCGGCAGTCCTTCATCGGCACGCCGGCGGCGGTCGCCGAGGAGATGGACACCTTCGTCCAGACGGATGCCGCCGACGGCTTCATCCTGATACCGCACCTGACTCCGGGAGGGCTCGACGACTTCGTCGAGCGGGTGGTGCCGTTGCTCCAGGAGCGCGGGTCGTTCCGTACCCGGTACACCGGCACCACCCTGCGCGCGCACCTCGGGCTCACCCAGCCCACACGAAAGGACACAGCAGCATGACGGACACAGCGGCACAGCGCGACACGGCCACCACCTCGACGCGACCCCCGGCCACGGCCCGGCCGAGCGTCACGGTGCACCCGGCCGCGGCCACCCGCACCGCCTCCGGCGGCCTCGAACCCGGCGCCGGCCCGGAAGGGGAGACACCGGGCGAGGACGCCCCCTCCCGAACGCGGCCGCCGGGCGAGTCCTCCGCGCAGGCCCTGGACTGGCGGACCTGGCGGCAGGAGCGCCTGGACACGGTCTCCGCGCCGTACGGCCCGCTCGCGGTCACCGGCACCCACTGGCTGGCCGACGCGCCCGACGGGCGGCTGCCCGGCGTACCCGGCCGGTGGACCGAGGACGGCGAGGAACTCGTTCTCACCGCCACCGCCGCCGACCTGCTCGCCGTCGACGGCCACCCGCTGGAGGGCGAGGCCCGGCTCGGGCCCGAGCACGGGCCGCTGGACGCCCGGGTCACCAGCGGAGACCGGCACCTGGTGGTGCTGCGCCGCGAGGGTCTGTGGGCGGTCCGCGTCTTCGACCCCGACGCGGCCTCCCGGCGGGCGTTCGCCGGCATCGACGCCTTCGACTACGCGCAGCGGTGGGCGGTGCCCGCCCAGTTCCGGCCCTACGCCGAGGACCGCACCGTGCGGGTGGCCAACGCCGACGGGGTCAGCCGGGGCCTTGGGCTGACCGGCGAGGTGGTGTTCACGGTGGACGGCGTGGAGCACACGCTGGTGGCCGGGGACGAGGGGGACGGCTCGCTGTGGATCGTGCTCGCCGACGCGACCAGCGGGCGCGCCAGGGCCGAGGGCGGGAGCTACCGGTTCCGCTTCCTGCGGCCCGGAGCCCCGGGCGCCGACGGGAAGCTGACGCTCGACTTCAACCGCACGGTGCTGCCGCCGTGCGCGTTCACCGACCACTTCCTGTGCCCCTTCCCGCCGCCCGGCAACACGCTGCCGTTCGCGCTCACGGCGGGGGAGCGCAACCCGCTCGCGGCGGGCTAGCGGGCGCGGACACGGTGGGCCCCTGGCGGGCCGACGGGTGGGCCGGCGCGACGGGAGGGATTCCCGCCGCGCCGGCCCACCCGTGGTGCTGGGGTGGACGAGGGTGGCCGGAGACGGGGGCGTCGGGTGCCCGCCGCGAGCCGGGCGGGGCGAGCGCGGGGCGCGGCGCCGGGGCGGGTGCGCGCCGTGCGACGGGTGGGGCCGGCGCTCGTGGCGGGGCGGCGGACGGGGGGCTTCCGCCGCGGCCGGTACGCCCTTGTGCGCCCCTGAGCTCACCCCGAATACTCCTGGCAGCGCTTGCCAGGGGGGACGGGAATCGTGGCCGGGCAGCCACGCCGTCGTGCGGCCGTGCCCCGTGGCGTGTGCCACCCGGGCCCGGCCGGACGGCCGGCCCACGACTCCCTCGGAGGAAGAGTTGAGGAACACGCGCACCACCCTCCCTCCCCGCTCCCACACCCGGACCCGTGCCGTCGGTGTGGCCTGTGCCCTGGTCGCGGCCTCGGCCCTGGCCGCGCCGGCGGCGGAGGCCACCGCCGCCGGCGCGTCGACCGAGCTCGCCGCGGCCCGGGCGAGCGCGGCGGGTGACGCGGTCCGCTCGGCCGACGTCGCCGGCACCGCCTGGTACGTCGACAAAGCCACCAACACCCTTGTCGTGACGGTCGACAGCACCGTCGGCCGGGCGGGGATATCCCGTCTCCGGCACGCGGCCGGCGACCGCGCGGGCGCGATCCGCGTCGAGCGCACCCCGGGCACCCTCGCCCCGCTGAGCGCCGGCGGCGACGCCATCCACGCGACGGACTGGCGCTGCTCGGCCGGGTTCAACGCGCGCAACGCCAGGGGCGAGTACTTCATCCTCACCGCCGGCCACTGCACCGACGGCAAACCCTCCTGGTACACCGGGTCCGACCACCGTACGAGGATCGGCGGGACCGTCGGGTCCAGCTTCCCGGGCAACGACTACGGCCTCGTGCGCTACGACAACCGCGCCCTGACCCACCCGGGGACGGTCAACCTCCACAACGGCTCCACGCGCGACATCAGGAAGGCGGCCAACCCCACCGTCGGCCAGCGCGTCCAGCGCAGCGGCAGCACGACCGGGCTGCGCGGCGGCAAGGTCACCGGGGTGAACGCCACCGTGAACTACGGCGGCGGGGACGTGGTCACCGGCCTCGTCCAGACCACCGTGTGCGCCGAGCCCGGCGACAGCGGTGGCGCGCTGTTCTCCGGCACCACCGCCCTCGGCCTCACCAGCGGCGGCAGCGGCGACTGCTCCGCGGGCGGTACGACGTTCTTCCAGCCGGTCAGAGAGGCCCTGAGCAGGTACGGCGTCACCGTCTACTGACCTGACCTGACCTGACCTGACCTGACCTGACCTGACCTGACCTGACCTGACCTGACCTGACCTGACCTGACCTGACCAGCGCCCCGCCCCGCGGCGGACCGCCACGC
>NZ_JBHVJC010000044.1:0-61989 GCF_042799315.1 Streptomyces sp. NPDC057702
ACTCCCGCCCACCACCCCCGCAACGAGAGTGACGGACTGTCGGCCCGATCGAGTGCCGGCCCCACCGCAGTGACGGGTTCCGCTGCGCTCCACCCTGACCACTCCCTCACCTCTGAAGCCGGCCGCTCACGTTCACGAATACCTCGCCAGCATACCCTATGAACCGTGCATACGGGGCGATACTCGGTCAAGTACCAGTCTAAAGGGGGGAAGCTGTCGCGTGGGTGATGCATCACGGGTGCCGGGTGTGTAGAGTCTGGAGTCAGACACCACCACCCCGGCCCGCTAGTCACCGCGCCGGAATCTCATTCCTATTACGCGTCGCATTCCGCGAAAAGGAGAACACGGGAATGGCCGTGAAACTGCGTGAACACCAGATTGAGGCCGTAGCCGCCATCGTGCGCGGCCTCGATATCCCGCCGGGCGGCATTCCCTGGAATGGTCTGCGCGGGCAGGTGCACGCCGCGTGCGGGACGGGAAAGACCATCATCGCGGCGGCCTCCGCAAAGCGGATTGTGCCCAAGGACCGCATTCTCGTGGTGGTGCCGACCCTCGATCTCCTGGCGCAGACCGTGAAGGCGTGGAGCAGCGCCGGGCACAAGGGGCCGGCCGTCATGGTGTGCTCGCCCCTGGATGACCCGGAGCTGTTCCACCTCGGGGTGCGGTCCACCACGAACCCCGTGCAGCTGGCCCTGTGGCACAGCGCCGGGCCGGTGACCATCTACGCCACGTACGCCTCGCTGGGCGTGCTGGTGGAGGCGTTCGAGGGCGCCTACGGGCAGAAGCTCGCGCCGGTGGACCTGGCGGTGGTCGATGAGGCGCACAGGACGTCGGGCTCGATGGGGAAGGCGTGGGCGGACATCCACGACCAGACGAAGATCCCGGCGCACCGCCGGCTGTACCTGACGGCGACGCCGCGGATCTGGGAGGAGCGGCTGAACCGCGAGGTCGCCGAGGGGGTGCGTGACCCGCTGCCGCGCGAGATGGCGGCCTCTATGGATGACGAGAAGGTCTTCGGGCCGGTCCTCTACAAGCTCTCGTTAGCGTCGGCGGTGTCGCGGAAGCTGCTGGCGCGGTATCAGATCATCGTCCTGGAGCTCCAGGACCCGGTCGTGACGCCCGAGCGGCTGATGGGCGAGGAGCGGCACACCGAGGAGGTCCGCGGGCAGCGCCTCGGGGCGCTCCAGGCCGCGCTGCTGCACACGATGGAGCAGCACAACCTCCAGACCTGCATCACCTTCCACCACCGGACCATAGAGGCCGCGGCGTATGCGGAGGGCCTGGAGCGCGTGGCCAAGCGGCTGCACGCCGACCGGCCCGAGAAGTACCCCTCCGAGATCTGGGCCGACTGGCTGTGCGGCGAGCACGGCCCCGAGCGCCGGCGCGACGTCCTGGGCAAGTTCGGCTCCACCGCCCGGCGGGCCGTGCTCTCCAACTGCCGCGTCCTGGGCGAAGGCGTGGACATCCGGGCCGTGGACTCCGTGGCGCTCCTGGACCCCAAGGGCGCCCCGCACGACATCGTGCAGGCGATCGGGCGCGCGCTGCGCCAGAAGCCCGGAGAGGGCAAGCTCGCCTCTTTGATCGTGCCGGTATTCCTCCAGCCTGACGAAAGCCCGGAGGACATGTTCACCTCGGGTTCGTACCGGCCCTTGGTGAAGGTGTTGGAAGGCCTGCGAGCTCACGACGAAGAGGCCGTGGAATTGCTGGCGATCCCGCAAGAGCCTCAGAAAGACGTCGCACAGCCCTCCGAATACATCGGTGCCGCACCCGATGAAAACGAGGAAGAAACCAGACTGCTGCTCCGTTTCGCGGCTCCGCGTGATCCAGTGATGGTCGCGAACTGGGTGTCCTTCAACGTGATCGACACGGAACGGCAGGACTGGGCGAGGGGCTGGGCGAAGCTCAAGGAGTACGTCGAGCGTGAGGGCCACGCCCGGGTGCCGTACGAGCACAAGGAGGGCGCGTTCCCGCTCGGGCAGTGGATTGCGGAGCAGCGACGAGCGTATGGGGCCGGGCAGATGAACGGCCGGCGCGCGGCGCGGCTGGAGAAGCTGGGCATGGCGTGGTCGGCGGCCGACGCGCGGTTCCAGGAGAACCTGGCGGCGGCCCGCGTGTACTACCAGGAGCACTGGACGCTGTGCGCTCCCCGGTCGGCGGCCGTGCTGGACAAGCCCGTGGGGCAGTGGGTGAGCAACCTGCGCCGTCCCGGCGCGCTGGCCGAACACCCGGAGTGGGAAGCGGCGTTGAAGGCGATCGACGAGGACTGGAACCCCTCGTGGCCCACCGAGTGGCAGCGGCACTACGCCGCGCTGCGCGAGCTGGTGCGCGACGAGGCAGGCACGGCGGAGGTCCTGCCCGGCGTCACCGTGCACGGCATGGACGTCGGCAAGTGGCTGGCCCGGCAGCGGAAGCCCGAGGTGTGGGCGACCCTGGCCGATGGGCAGCGCGAGCGCCTGGAGGCCATCGGCGTCACCCCGCTCGCCCCGGCGCCGGCGGAGACGGGCGTGTCCGCGGAGCCGTCCACGACGCCCGTGAGCGCCTTCGAGAGGGGCGTTGCGGCCCTGGCGCAGTACAAGGCCCGCACGGGCTCTGTGACGGTCCCCAGGGCCCACGTAGAGGCTCTGCCGGGCGGGGTGGAGGTGAAGCTCGGGGTTTTCCTGTCCAACAGCAAGAGCCGCCGGACCAAGCTGACGGGCGACAGGCTCGCCATGCTCGCCGGCCTCGGGCTGGAGTGGGCGGCCGCAGAAGGGGCGGCGTGATGAGCGCGAGCGACCAGGAGGCCGCGGAGCAGCGGGTGCAGGGCGCCGTGCGACAGCATGCCCGCACCAGGGCCTTCGCGCAGGCGGAGGACGTCATCTCGACTGTGCTGTCCGATCCGGGGGTGCGGGAGGCGCGGGAGCGGGTGGAGGCGGCGGAGACGGAGCTCGGGCTAGAGCTGTGCGCCCGTCTCCAGCCGTTCCAGGACCGCTATGACCAGGCCGTGGTGGAAGGCGACGCAAACGGGCTCGCCGGGCTCTGCGGGGGCAAGCACGGCCGCTGGGGGCGGATCTGTGTGCTGCCCGGCGGACACGAGACCTCGGTGGAGGAACCGCACTGGGGCCGCCCCAGCGAGGGCCAGCCGATCGCGTGGGTGGGCAGCGCGCCTGACGACTGGTGAGCGGCGGCGGCCAGCGGTGCCGCTCCCAGGTCCTACACGCGCTGGGTGCGATGCCCGGGGGTTCTGACTGCGGCATCGCACTGGAGTGCGTGTAAGCCCTGGGAACTCCAGACCGCTCCCCCGGTGATCCACGAGACGCACTACGAAGGCGGGACCTGCACCTGCGACCTCATCGAGCGGTACGGACCGAACTCCGAACGCGACGACTACTGATCGTCCCCAGCTCTCACGCGACCCCGGGCCCGCTCAGGGCCCGGGGTCGCGCACGTCACGACGCCGGTGGGCCGCTACCGGCGGCCCGGGGCGATGGCCTTGACCTCAGCCAGGACGGTGCCGGTCGCCGGGACGTACAGGCCCCAGTCGACGTCACCGGCCGTGAGCCAGTCTTCCGGACTACCGGGCGTCGGTGGTCTCCGGCACCGCCCGGCGAGCGGGCGGCCACGAGTCGAACGATGCAGAGCCTCGGTTCAGCGCTGGCCTCTGCTCGAGGACGGAGAGGAACCGAGGCGCCAGGTAGAAGGTGCCTGGCTGCGGAACGTCTCCCCCGACAGCACGGCTTGCCGGTTGCGCTCGAACTCGCCAGCAGCCCCAGGGGCCGAGCGGGTCTCGGGAGGGAAGACGCAGTCGCTGTGGGCCCACCCGGCGAAGACCTTCGTCACCAGCGTCTTCGCCAGGTACCGCGTCTCGCACATGGGGCAGGTTCCCGCGAAGCGGGCGGGCGTACCGAGCCCATCCTGCCGTGGGGGCTGCTGCGGAGGTTTCTGCGGGGCCTGTCGCGGTTCCCGAGTCTCCCGGGGCTTCCGGCCCTCCTGCGGCTGCCTCGGCTCCCTCGGCTTGCGGGCCTCCCGGGGCTTGCGACCCTGCCGCGGCTGCCGGCCGACAGGAGTGGGCGGTGTCGCCGAGCGCTGCCCCGCCGTCGTGGCCTGTTCCAGACACGACGCGTGGCAGGGCTTGCCCGACTTGCTCAACTTCCGAGGAACGCTGCCGATCGGCAGTCGGCAGATGACACATGAGTCGCTGCGGCTCCCTGGTGAACCACCGCGTTCTGACCGAGGGTTAGGGGTCTTCACACGGCGGATCGTAGAGGCGAAACCGGCGCGGCCGGCGCGGAACCGGGAAGAGATCACCCGGCCCGGCAGAGCCGTGGTGGCCGTGGGCGGTGCCTGCGCGCCGCGGTCCTGGAACACTCGGGGCATGCCGCTCATCCGTGACATCGCCCCAGCCGACTACCCGGTGGTGGAGGAGCTGCTGTACTTGACCGATCTGGGAATCGGCGGGTTCTACGACCCCGGGGACCTGGACGTCGTCGTGGCCGAGCTCCAGGGACGTCTCGTCGGGGTCGCCGAGTTCGGGCTCCACCGCGACTTCGGGCACGACGAAGGCCGCGAGGCGCACCCCGGCGAGCAGACGTTCATCTACACGATGGC
This sequence comes from Streptomyces sp. NPDC057702, assembly GCF_042799315.1. Taxonomy (NCBI): domain Bacteria; kingdom Bacillati; phylum Actinomycetota; class Actinomycetes; order Kitasatosporales; family Streptomycetaceae; genus Streptomyces; species Streptomyces sp. NPDC057702. Next base: position 4,585 of record NZ_JBHVJC010000044.1, read on the forward strand.
CGTCGCCCCTACCGATCGTCGCGGCGGGGTCGGTCGGGCGCTTCTCGCCGAGATCGCCCGCCGGGCCCAGGAAGCCGGCGACACGTTCCTGGCCCTGGTACCGCAGGACGGCGCCGAGGGGGCTGGCCGGCAGGCGTTCTTCCGGGCGTGCGGGCTCACGCTCTATGGCCCCGCCAGACCGGGCGCGGCCTGGGGCTGCCCGGTCTCGGAGATCCTCGCGGTGAAGGACACGGCCGACGCCGCAGGTGAGTAGCCCGCCCGCACCGTGCGGTGGCCGGCGCCCACACCTGGATCTCCGAGAGCAGTCCCCCGCACGGGTCCGAGCCGCGGTACGAGGACGGCTGGTTCGCCGGGATCCGCGACGTCACCAGCTACCTGCTGCGCATCGCCGACACCACCGCCACCGCCGGGCGCGGGCGCGCGGCCTCCAGCGCCATGCTGCTCGTCCACCTCCAGCAGCCGCGCTCCCCCGCCCCGGAGAAGACGATGGCGGACGAACCAGCCCCGGCCTCGGTACCGCCGCTGGAGGCGACGGACGTCCTGGCGGCGGCCGAACGCTTCCCGTGGGCCGTGGCCGCACCGGGGACGCGCCACTGCCCGGACGGGCCCGACTTCCTGGACGTCGCGCTGAGCGCGGTGGGAAACGAGGAACGCGCGGGGTACATCGAGCGCCTGGAGGCGTTCGTGGAGGAGCACCGCGACCGCCTGGAGCAGCTGCTGCGCGCGTACGGGCCGGGGAGCAGGCCCGCCTCGCACGGCCGGTACGCGCTGGTCGGTCAGCCCGAGACCCTGGTCATCCTGGAGCGGATGGAGACCAACCCGTTCCTGCTGCGCGGCCGGTGGGAGGAGGAGCTGGAGCCCGTCTTCCTGGACGACCTCGAGTTCGCGTGGGGGCCGCGTATCCGCCTCAGCTGGTAAGCAGCCGGGAACGAGCAGTGGGGCCGGGCAGGGTGATCCTGTCCGGCCCCACTGTCGTCGGTTCAGCCGAAGTCGAGCGTGTCCTGGGCGAAGTCGGCCGGGGTGGGCGGGGGCGCCGGCGGTCCGGCCGGGCGGGCAGCCTTCCAGCGTTCGGCCAGCTCGTCCTTCCAGCCCTTCGGCGGGGGCCACGGAACGCCCCAGGCGGCGAGCTGGTCTCGCTTCCAGCCGCCGGCGGGCGTGCGGGCGGCTTCGACCTCTTCGAGCGAGGGCAGGTCGAGCATGGTCGCGGCCGCCCGTGAGGAACAGGGCCGACGCCGGGTTGGCGAGGCTCCTGCCAAGCTGCTCGCTGTCGGCCGCGGTGGCCCGAAGCTCTGCGGCGGTCGTGGACACCTCGTCCTGCGGGGCGCGGCCCGGCTCCACCGACCTTGTCGTTGGCGGCCAGCAGTTCCAAGACGTCCGCAGTCTGCTCAATCAAGACCTGGACCAGTTAGCCCGCTGGTCAGGCTCTGGCGACCGGCGCGACTTTGGTACGCCGATTCACGCCGACTTCTCCCCACTCACCTCAACACGCTGTCAGGATGTCGTTCAGGGCCGAGGGTGTGTACCGATCCAGAGGAGCGTGATGGTCGGATCCACAGGAGTACGTCGGGCCACTCGCTGGCAGGATTCGGTGCGGCTGCTGTTGCTGATCGACGCCGCCGCAAAGCCGGCGGCCGAAGGCGAGTCGGTGCCGCCGGCGACCGTCGGGGTGGTCCACACCCAGGTGCGGCTGCAGAAGCTCGACTTCTGGGTCCGCAATCCGGACTACCTGGCCTACGAGCTGATGAACGAGTACGTGGCCGCTCCGGACGTTCCTCGGCTGCTGGAGCTTGCTGCGGAGATTCTGGGGTCGGAGGAACCGGATCTGCGGCGCTTCCCGATGCTGCGTTACAAGTACGGCGCCTTCGAGGAGCTTGATGACGCTCTGGCCCCGCTGGTGGAACGGGGGCTGCTACGCAAGACACAAGTCCTCGGGCGTGAGCGCGTGGTGGAGCACGTCTACTTCCTACTGGAGCGGGGCCGGCAGGTGGCACAGTCGATGGTCACCGATGCGCCCGCGCTGGCCTGGTACGTCGAGCGCACCCGCCTGGTCGTGGACCTGGTCGACGGTCTCGGCGGCACGCAGCTAAAGGACCGGCAGTACCTGCTGCGGGACTACGCCGACACCCCCTGGGGCCAGCACATCGGCCCCATCACCGAGCAGGCCCGCGAGCGGCTGCGCGAACTTCAAGCGGCACCAGGCCCGGGAGCCACGGGCGACACTGACCAGGAGGCTTCATGACCGCGCCCGGCCCGGCCCGCTCCGACGCGAAGGACCTGACCGTCGCCCCGGGCGCCGGCGACATCCTGAAGGAGGTCGCGGAGAAGCTGGGGCTAACGCCGGTGCAGGTCGAGCGGACTCTGGCCGAGGCGAACATCACCCTGAAGAGTCCGACTGCCGCCGACCGGCGGCTGCACATCATCCGGCTGCGTGCCAGCGGCACGAAGCACTCGGGCGACGACTTCACCGTGGAGCAGCCCTTCACTCCCGGGGTGTGGGCGATCGTCCACCCGGACAACAGCGCCGGGAAGACCAGCCTGCTGGAGTTCCTCGTCTTCCCGTTGCGCGGCGGGCCGCGCGATCTGCCGCCCGATGTCCGATCGTGGCTGCGGCATCTGAGCGTGGACATCGCTGTGGCTGGCCGGGCGATCCGCATTGTCTTGGACGTCGATGACCAGCCGCACCCGCAGTTGCGGGGCCGGATCCTCGCCGGGGAGTCTGTCGACCAGCTGCTTGCCGCGGACGACGGAGCGCTTCGTCTGCTGGCGACAGCGTCCGGTAACCAGGAGGTGAGCCGGTGTATCGGTGAGTTCTTCCTGGACGCGCTGCGTATGGAGCACACCAACCTGTGGCGGGTGACCGGCGGCGCCGACGGCGAGGGGGCCCCGCAGGTCCACGGGTGGGCGTCGTACTTCGGCGCCTGTTACCTCAATCCCGGTGGGGACGAGATCCTGCTCGGCGATGTCGCTGGTGGCCTGCCCGGACGGCTCATGGAGCTGTTCGTCGACATCCCGTACAGCACGGCCCTCACCCAGCTGTCCGTCGCCGGGAAGCGGGAGAAGAAGGCGATCACCCAGGGGCAGCGCCGGGCGGAAGGGGACGCGGAAGCCCGCCGGACCGAGCGCGAGGCGTGGCAGACCGAACTCGCCGACGTGACTGGGCAGATCAAAGTGTGGCGCCGGGCGGCTGCCCAAGACATCTCCCCGCTCCTGCGGGCCGCCGACCAGGCTGCGACGGAGCTGCGCGGCGTGCGGGTGCTGTTGGAGGAGGCCGAGCAGGCGCTCACGGAGGTGTCCGCCGCCCGGATGCGCGCGGAGCAGGGGCTACTGGATGCCCGGGAGACGTGGCAGGCCCGGCGGGTCCTGGGACGGCTGGACCCGATGTGCTGTCCGCGCTGTGAGGAGCCGCTGGGCAGTGGGCGGCGCAGCGAGGAGCGTGAGCAGGCGAACTGTGCGGTGTGCACGCGGCCGCTGCCCGAGGTCGACCCGGAGACCGCTGAAGCGCTGCTGGCGGAGTTGGAGCAGACCCTGGAGCGAGCCCAGGATGCCGAGAGGGAGGCAACCGACCGGCGGCTGAGGGCGGCGGAGGCGGTGCAGAGTGCTCTGGCCGACCATCGCGAGGCGGCGGCCGGCCTGGAGCAGGGACTTGCCACCTCGCAGGCCCACGACCGGCTGCGTGACCTGGAGATCCGGGCGGCCGAGCTCCACGGACGGCTCGAGGCGACCGGATCGACGCCTCCGGCTCCGCCGGTCCCTGTGTCCGCCCAGGTCCTGGCCGCCACCGAGGAAGCTGTCCGCGCGGCCGTCGAGGCTGCGGCGAAGCAGCTGTTCCCGGCGATGAACGAGGCGATCGTCGAGCTCGCCACACGGTTCGGCGTCCAAAACCTCGACAGCGTCAAACTCGACCGCGCCGGCAAGGTCAACGCCGTCAAGGCCGGGGTGAAGACCCCGTTCAAGAAGCTCAGCCGCGGCGACCGGCTCCGCATGCGGATCGCGACCGTCATCGCGCTTCTGCGTGTGAGTGCTGACCGTGGCGTGGCCACGCACCCCGGCCTCCTTCTGATCGACTCGGTAGCCGCCGAAGAGGTCACCGAGGTGCCAGCCCGCACCCTGATCGCCGAGCTGCAGGCCATCGCCGCAGAACGTCCCGAGCTGCAGGTCGTTCTCACCACGGCGCAGCCCGAGCTCGTCGACGCCCTGCCGAAGGACCACCTCATCACCAGCGACGGTGAACACCTGTTCTAAGCTGCTCGTTCGCGAACCAGTCGGCGACAAGGAGAGGACCGTGGCCCCAAGCGTGGACCAGACGCTCCAGGCCTGGGCCAGCAACGCGACCGACAACGAGCTGGACGCCGGGCCCTCGATCGCGGACCTCGGCGGTGCCGAGGCGGTGATCGCGGAGGCCGACCAGCTCGCTGCCGGTCCACTCCTGCCCTATCTGCTCACGGCACTCGGCCGCGACCTCGACGCCGTGGACGGTGACCAGGCCCGGCGGTTGCTTGACGCCGCGGCCCGGGGGCTGCGGAACCCCCAGGCCGCCTGGGTCCTGGCCGACGCGATCGACGTGGTGTGCGCCCATCCGGCGCTCGCCACCCGCCTCGGCACCCGCACCGTCCGGGATCTTGCCGCACACGTGGAGGCCGCGCTCGCCGGCGACGCCGATGCCGCTCTCGCCCAGCCGGCCGTCGCCGGGCTACTGCGCCTGGCCGTCGCGCAGACGGCCACCCCGCACCGCCTCATGGCGTTACTCGCCGAGATCACCGGGGACGAGCCGTCCGAGGCCCTGGAGCGCCTGCCGATCCTGGTCGGCGTCGCCCACGACCACTTCGGCGACGACGCCCTGCTCGATGTCCTGAGCGCACTGGAGAACCAGACCGATCTGCCAGCGGGCACCCGGGCCGACGCCACCTTCGAACTGGCCGTCGCGGACATGCGCAGCGCGCTGGAGGCATCCGACCGCTCGGCCGTCGAAGACTATCTGCGCCGGGCCCTGATGCGGTTCAAGGACCTCGACCGCACCCACGAGGCCCGACTCGACGCCCGCGCCCACGCCGCCGCCGTCGATGCGGTCCTCGCTTTCGGTGAAATCGGCAAGCAGCCCACGACAGCCGCACCCGCCGAGCAGCGCCTGGCCCAGGCCGCCGCCCAACTGGACACCACGGCCACGCTGCTGACCGAGTGGACCCGCGGTATGCACCGGCTGGACTGGCTCAGCGCCCGCGGACTTGCGCAGAGCGCCTGGTCCCGGCTCGTCACCTCTCTCCAGACCGCCCGCACCCACCTGGGCCAACCCAGCTGGTACGACCCGGCCGGCACCCTCGGCGACCTGCTGGACATCTACGTCGCCAGCCGCAGCATCCACACCACCCGGGCCGACGGATCCGGCGGCCTGACGGCGCTGGTGAGCCCACCGGTGGAGGCCGCGTTCGTACGCAACGACGGCCTGCTGCACCACCTCGAACAGGCCCTCACCACCGACCCGCAGTTCACCGGCTCCCCCGACGCACGGGCGCTGTACGAGGTCGTCCAGGCCCAGCGGCGGGCAGCCCCGTCGACCGGGCAGGTGATGCCGGGAAAAGCCTTGGAGGGCCGCCCCACGCTCGCCGGGCTCTTCCAGGCTGACACCTCGGGCCTGCGTGACGACCTCGACCCGCTGCTCCTAGATCGGATCGAGCAGCTCCTACAGCAGCAGTCCAAGGGCTACACCCCCAGCGGCAACGCCCGCCTCGACGCCCACCTGGAATCTCTGCTCGGGGAGCTGGCCACCAGCCCCGCCTGGACGCAGCGTGACAGCTCCTACTTCACCACCCTGCTAGAGCAGTTCCTGCGCTTCCTCTACGACCGGTTCGACGCCCAGGCCGACTACTACGGCGCCCGCACCGCCTACCTCGGCCCCTGCCCCGACAAGAAGCCCGACGGCACACCCGACCACTGGCACGAGAAGCACGTCCAGGACGACCTCCACCAGCATCTCGCCGGCACACTCACCCCCGGCACCGTGCAGCGCGAACTCATCGACGTCGCCAGCGGGCGCACCGACGTCACCTACACCCCCGAACCCGGCAGCCGCTTCGTCGCCGAGGTCAAACGCCGCGACACCAAATGGACCCGCGAACGCATCAAGAAGAGCTACCTCGCGCAGGCCGCCAACTACACCGCCACCGGCCCTCCCTTCGGCGTGCTCCTGGTCGGGGACGACAGCGGCCACACCAGCGGCTACCGGAGCATCGAGGACAGCGTCTGGATCATCCACCACGCGCGCAGCGCCACCGAGGTACCCCGGCTCATCGTGGTCGGCATCCTGCCGATCGGGCGCCCGACCCCCTCCGCACTACGTATGCCCCGCGTCACCACCTAACCCTTCCTCGGGCCGGTCACCCTGTTGACGCCTCGGGGGGCCGGGACGGGTCAGGTCTAGGCAGGTTGAAGTCGTGGAGCACGGTGGCGATGTCTGGGAGGACTGGCCAGCGCGGTGCCGCGCTCCGCTCGAACCTGCCCTGCATGGCCTTCTTGTCCTTCGAGGTGAACCCGCCGGCGCCGGCGGCAGTGGCACCAGCTGGCCGTCGGAGCCGGTAAGGACGTCTCGGCCCAGGTAGAGCCCGAGCGTCCCCGCTTCCAGAGCGGGCGCTGGGAGAGCCCAGGGTCCCCTTGTGCTTGCCCACCGCCCTGTGCCGGCGGCTTGCCCTGCTCAGCCGCGTAGGCGGGAGAACCAGCCGGTGGCCTTCTGCTCAGGCACGGCCTGCTCCTGCTCCTGGTCTCGCTCCTCCTGCCGGTGACCCACACCCCAGGCCAGGTCCAAGTCGGCCTCGAACCGCCGGTCGCACTCCCCGCACAGAGACGGACGCTTCACCGCGGAAGGGCTCCAGCCGACGCGCGCGGTCACCTTCCACCGTTCGTCGGTGAACGCGGCACCGCAGTCGGTGCAAACGGGGCGCTGGGGGGCGGGCCAGAAGTCGTCCGGCCCTGCCTCACCGCGTACAGGCTCCTGGCGCTCCTGCGGGTCAGCCGCTGAGCTGACGACGGCCCTCTGCTTGCAGGCGCCGCACAGTTGCGGGTGGGAATCCTTCGTGGCTCCCCAGTCCGTCCGCTGTACCGCCTGCCAGCGGGCGTCGGTGAACTTCGCTCCGCAGCCGGTGCAGACGGGACGGCGGGCCTCGCGTTCGGCGGCCTTCTTCGCGTCGTGTTCCTGCGCCGCGCGCCGTACCTGTGCCTGGTACTCCGCCGCGCGGGCCTTGGCCTCCTCTGCCTCGCGGGCGTCGGCGGCCTCGCGGCGCGGATTGCCGATCGCCTCCAGCAGGGTCTGCGGGCCGCTGCGTCCGAAGCGGGCGAACACCGGGCCGGCCGGGCCATGCTGGCGCAGCTGGTTCAGCCCGACCGTGATGATCGGGATCTTCCGGTCGTAGAGGTGGTGGCCGCCTGGCTGCAGCTCCCCCCGGTGTCCTTCGCGGTGCGGCGGTGGAGTGGAGCCGGGGCATCGCCGGTGCGCACCGACCACCCGCATCAGGTCGGTGCGGGTAGTCGGGTGCCGGGGACTCGTTCTAGGCGGCTGAGCGCTGGTGGTGGGACGGGAGGGCCTGTGCGAGCCACTTGGGGTCAGCACCTGCCGCAACCAGTCGCTCGTACTCATGCTCGGTATCACGACCAGCACGAGCCCGCCGGAAGTGGATCCCGATCTCGCCCCGCCGGCCGCCTGCCGTGTCGAAGGTGTACCAGCAGGTGCGCTCTGCTCCCTTGTCGCAGTCGCACGGCTTGCACACGCAGTGCTCGCGAGTGGCTCGAAGCGGCATTCCCCACACTGGGTGGGTCAGATGTGCCACGAGCGCCTCGTGGTTCATCGGGACGTCGTGTTCATAGCGCAGCTCGAACCTCCAGCCCAGTCCGTGCGGCCAGTACTTGATGGAGTACGGCTTGGTCACCGTGTGGAAGAGGGCGATGCGGCGCAGCAGGCCGCTGGCGACCCACGCATGGTCTGCTTGCTCCTTCCACCAGGTGGGATCTGCTGCCAGGTAGGCGGACTCGAAGGGAGTCAACGCGGGTGTGCCCCACAGGGGGACGAGGTTGTCGTCGTAGCAGGAGGCCCGGTGTTCGGTGACGATGGTTCGCCACTGCTTGGGGTACGGCCCGGTGAGGGTGACGCGAGCGTCGGTGCCTGCCAATCCGAGGTGGAGGCCGACTGCGTCGACCCCAAGAAGCCTGACCCCGGCAATGCCTCCTGGCTCCCCTCCTTCGTTCTCGTCAGGCCCGGTGTACTGGGTCGGCAGGAGCGCCTGAAGGCAGTGCTGTGGCAGTGAGTGCTCCGGACCGAGCTTCGGATCCACCTCCACGACCAGGTGGTCGGCGCTGGGATGAACGCGCGCGATGCCGGCGGGGTGGGCGCAGTAGTCGATCGTCCCGCCCAACCGCTCGAACACGGCGGTCTCCAGGCGGGCCTGGTCATGGCTGGCGGCCGGTACTGGGTCTTGCCCTTGGAAGGCTTGGAGATGCTGGAGGCCGGGCTGGTGCCCGATGCCAGTGCATCGGGCGCGGTAGCGGGCCTTCTGCGTGAGGAGGTCTCCGTGACTCATCGGCGTTCCTGACTGTGGTCCGTCCGGCCCCGGTACGCACAGGTAGGTGCGAACAGGTTGCGTGCTGCGGGGTGGGGTCGGGTCGGGGCCTGGCTCCTTCGCATCCGCCGTAGGACATCGGGCGTCTGGCCGGAAGCGCCCTGCGGATGCTGGCCCACCGATGGGGCCGCTCATCAGTGTGCCGCCGAAACGGCGCGCCGCCACAGCTGGCTTGCCGCTGCGGCGGCTCGTTCATTCATCCGGGTGACGGTGCCGAGCACCTGTGTGCGTTCGTGGGTGGGTCAGCGGCCAGGGCCGGCCTGTGGCCTATGGCGTGGGTCCGGCTGCTGGAGGTCGTCCGTACGTCGGTCGTCCTGGCGCATCGGGTGCACTGCGCCGGCATCGTCCTGTCCGGCGTAGCGGTGCATGGTGGCGCGGGCTCCGTCGGCTGCCGCGGTGAAGGCAGCACCGAGGTGGCGCAACCGGTCGGCCGTGAGGTCGAGGGCCTTCGCGTCCGTACGGGACTCGCGCAGGGCCCGCAGCGCGGTCATGTCGATCGCTTCCCGGGGCCCGGTCTGCTGCTCTTAGTCGTCGTGCTCGGGGTCGGCCGGCTCGGGCGCGAGTAGGTGCTCGGGCATCGCCGCCTGCTGGTGGGCGGCGACGTCGTACGCCCGGCCCCGCACGGTGGTGGTGCGCAGGTTCTCCCGCACCGCCGGGCCGGCGAGGACGGCGCGCTCGTACTGCAACGGGATGCGGGGGATCTCCCACTCCCTCGTGTCCTGGCCTGGGGGGGGCGGAGTACGGCCGGCTCGCCGGGGTCGGCCGGGGGCTGCCGGTCCGGATCGGACGCGGGGGTGGGTGGGTGGTGGTGGGCGGGGAGGTCGGATAGGGGCCACCGGGCGGTGTAGAGGCGGTAGCCGGCCTCCAGGCCGCGCATGGTCTTGGGCTCGGTGATGTCTAGGCAGTGGGTGGCGATGGCGGCGGCCACCACTTGGTCGTCCAGGCCGCGGTCGCGGCGGCGGCCTCGCAGGACTAGGGCGAGGTGGCGGCGGGCTTCGGCGAGCAGGTGCCGGCGGTGGAAGCGCCCGCCGTCGTTCATCACGAACACGGTCGCGGCGACGTCGACGGCCGCCAGCGCTATGTCGACCACGGCGGCGACCCGGGCCCGGATCGCTGCGGCTGCGGCGCGGGCGTGCTCGAGGAGGGAGGTGATGACGTCGGCGGCGACGCCGGAGGTGAGGATCGCGCTCGCCTTCCACCGCTCGCGCAGCTGCGCGAGCGGCCGGGCCGACTGTTTGGGCGGGCGGGTCTTGCGGGCGGCGATGGCGTTCAGCTTGGCGCGGGCCTGCTCGGAGACCACTGGCAGGAACCGCGGCTCGCCGTCGTCGTCGACGGCGGTGACGTATTCGTGCTCCAGCTCGGCCAGGCAGGCGGCGATCTGGTCGCTGCGCCGGGAGGTCCAGCGGATCAGCTCGTGCGGCACCCCGGCGATCTCCATCACGGGGCGGCGTCCCGGGGTGACGGTGCGCGGCTCGGTCGCCAGCCCCAGCACCTCGCAGACCTCGGAGGTGACCAGCTCGTTGTAGAGCGCGGACGCCGCGACCGTGTTCTCGTGCAGGGCCGTGGTGTGGATCGAGCCCCACTTCCCGTCCAGGCGCTGCCCCTTCACCGACACCATCAGATGGTCATGCAGCAAGGGCCGCCCGGAGCGCGCCTGGTAGTGGCGGAAGCGGGCGGCGACCAGACCGCCGGGCGGCCGCACCCGGTAGATGCCGTCCTTGCCGTACCGGATCACCGCGACCTCGTCCTCGATCCACTCCAGCACCCGCTCGTGCGCGGCCTCGATCACCCGCCGCGTCTCCTCATCCCCGAACGCCCACAGGAGGTAGATCGTCGGCTGCGGCCGGAACACAAAGTCGACCCCGGTCACCGTCACCTGGCGTCCGAGGGCGCCGGCCCGATACGCCTTCTTCGGGGAGTCGCCCGCGGCCAGCCGGTCGGCCTCGATCCGGTCCGCGTACGGGTGGCGGCCGCGCTCACCGAACAGGTTCCGAAGCTGCGCCTCGGTGACCTCCTCACCCGGCGCAAGTCCGAGCACGGCAAGGCCACGGCCCATCCAGCGCCCGGCCGGGACACCGGCCTGCTCCTGGGCGGCGCGCAGCGGCGTGCGGGCCGGGCGGCGGCCGTCGCCAACGACGGTCTCGCGCAGGTAGTAGCGATACATCTGACCGGCCCGGATGACCCTGATGTCGACTGTCATGCAGACCACGCCACACGGCCCTGACCTGCAAGAAAAGGCCGATCAGTGGCACGTCCCGCCAGGCGGGAGCAGCGGCCGAACTTTCTTCTCAGGTGCCCGCCGGGCGGGAAGCGGCGCCAGGCCGGACGCGAATGTCATCGCTCTCCGGCAGCACGCACACCACGACCCGAACGACACCAACAAGCACCACTGAGCATCACCACGCGCCAAGAGACGAGCACCGCCAAGGAAGCACCGCCTACAGCAGCCCCCGGCACCCGCCGGGGGCTGCTTCGCGCTGCCCGCAGGAGACCACCGTGCCCACCTTCGAGACCTGCCCCCGCTTCACCGCCGACCTCCAGCACCTCACCCCCGCCCAACGCCGACGCTTCCGCCACGTCGTCCTGGACGCCTTCGTCCCCGACCTGCGCACCGGCCGCCAGTTCCGCCCCGGGTTACGAATCAAGGGCGTGCGCTGCGCTCCCGGCATCTACGAGCTCACCTGGGCGGGCAACGGCCGCGCGACCTGGGCGTACGGAACCGAGCGGATAGGCGGCGAACCGCACATCATCTGGCGCCGCATAGGCACCCATCACATCCTCATCGCCCCCTAACGCCGTACTACGGCAGGGAAGGAGGTCAGCCGATGGCGGGGCCGGCGCCCGCACCAAAGGGCGGGACGTCCGCGACAGTGATGTCCAGCCGGAGCCGGGCGAAACGCACCGGGTGCCGCCACGACCCGCGCTCGAGCCCCAGGAGGCCGTGAACCGCACGCCTTCCCACGGGTGGTGGTCGGGCTGGGCCGGCATCAGCCGCTCGGCCAGGTCGCGCGCCACCTCCGGGCGCAGCGGCGTACTACGGGCGACCGGGCGCAGTGCCCCGGCCGCGTCGAGGCGGCCCAGCACGAGCGTCCGCGGCCGGCGCACGGTGCCGGTGACCGCGCCGATCACGGCCTCGGTCGTCTCCCGGCGGCGCACCTTGTACAGCGCGCGGGCTCCCGGCCGATAGCGCTGGTCACTTCCGCGGATCACCAGGCCTTCGACGCCGGGCACCTGCGTCCAGGACGCCAGCCACTCCTGCGCCACCGCCACATCCGTGGTCTCGGGGCACAGCGTCCACGGGGCTCTCAGCTCGCGGTCGACAAACAGGTGCTCCAGCGTGGCGCGCCGCTCGCCGTACGGGACGTGCAGGAGTTCTTGGCCGTCGAGCTGGAGGAGGTCGAAGGCGATGAAGTGCGCCGGCGCCTCCACGGCGAGGCGGGCGGCGGTGCGGCCGCTGGAGGCGGCGCGCCGCTGGAGCGCCTCGAACGACATCTGTCCCTGGGCCCAGACGATGAGCTCGCCGTCGAGGACCAGGCCGTCGGGAAGGTGCGCGGCCGCGGTCACGAGGTCCGGGAAGCGGCTGTGCAGGAGGCTGCCGCGGCGGGACTGCAGCAGCAGCGGGCCGGGGCTTGGCGACCATGGAGTGAAGACCAGTGCCCGGTATCCGTCCCACTTGGGCTGAAAGCGCTGTTCGCCGGGCAGCGCGCCCGGCGCGGGCACCGTCTCGCGGGCCTGCGCCAGCATCGGGGTCACTGGCGGTCGAAGCACCATGTCTCTGGTCTACGGGCTGCCCGAGCCTCCCGCGACCTGGCGCGTCACCAGGCTGCGGGTCTGCGGACCGTTGCCGTGCGCCGGCAGTCTCCGAACTCACGGCCCCGTCACCGGGCCCGTTCGCCAAGCGGGGGCGGTGTGAGCCGGGTCGGGTGTGTGTGCGCGCAGTCCCTCGGCTGGGTGGTCTCAGGCCACCGGCCTACCGGCGCCCGACGCGCGTGGCTCTACTGGTCCAGTCTCGTCAGCTCAGGGAAGGGCAGGGCAGGGCATGGGTATGCGGATCAGGGCCGCGATCATCGCGGCCGTCGCTGTGGCGGCCACCAGCAGCCTCAGCGCACCGGTGGCAGGCGCGGCGGCGCCGGGGGAGACGGTTGAGACCACAGTGTGGCAAGCGATCGCCGACCTGCCGCGCGCGGCCGAGGACCGTAACGGCTACACGCGCGCGGCGTTCCGGCACTGGGTCGACGCCGACCGCGATGGGTGCAACACGCGCGCCGAAGTCCTGATCGAGGAGGCCACCACACCACCTCGCGTCGAGGGCCGGTGCACCCTCACCGGCGGCACCTGGCACTCGTACTACGACAAGAAAGACCACGACCAAGCCGGCGCGCTGGACATCGATCACATGGTCCCGCTGGCCGAGGCCTGGGACAGCGGAGCCTCTCAGTGGACACCCAAGCAACGGCAGGACTACGCGAATGACCTGGGCGATGCGCGTGCCTTGGTCGCGGTGACAGCAGCCGAGAACCGAGCCAAGGGCGACAAGGACCCCTCACAGTGGGAGCCCTCCGACGATGAAGCGGACTGCCGCTACCTCGCCGAATGGGTCGCGGTAAAGACTCGCTGGGGCCTGAGCGCCGACACCGCAGAGATCGACGCCCTCGAGGGTCTGGCCTCCGAGTGCGTCGACGAACCACTGACCGTCGAACGCGCCCGCTAAGCGCTCCTCCTCCCCGGCGCTTACCGCGCCGGCCTTCGATTCTCTTCAGGAGTCGCGCGTGTGCAGGTTGGTGGTGCGTGTGTGGTGCGGCAGTGAGTGAGGCTGCTCGTGCTCGGGAGGCGCAGTTTGTGCTTTTTCTGCTTTGCCCGAGGCGTGAGGGTCGGTTTGGGGGTCGCGTACGTCGGCGCCGACTTCGTCGGTGAGTTTGTGGCGGAGTTCCGGGGCTGGTGGCGCCGGCCACAGGTGCAGAAGGTGTTGTTCCAGGACTTCGTCTCCCTCTTCTGCCCAGATGTCTCCTGCTTCCGCTGCGGCGTCACGGCCTCGGGCATGGACGCGCACTCGCCACCATCGGGGCTCGTTGCCGGTGGGTAGGGAGATCTCTTCGGTGGAGTCGGCGCTCACGTCACCGATGTTGAGTGCGTTGGAAGGGGCGTGCAGGCTGATATCGACAATCTCGTCCCAGTCGTCCACGTGGAGCGCTGGTTCCTCTTTCGTCACCTCGATGGTGAGGTCGACGTTGCCCCAGGATGTACCGGTCATGATGCTGGCGTAGGTACTGGCAGGGGTGACCGAGACCAGGCCGTTGCCGCCTGCGAGGTCGTCCGCGGTCAGTTCGAGGGGCTCGGCGTTCGCTGCGTACAGGACGTACTGCGAGTGCGACATGCTGATCCGCATATCCCTCGTGTCCTTCTGGTCGGCCATCGTTTCGTTTCCTTGGGCGAGGCACCGCGGTCCCTGCTCCCGGTGACTGGGGGCAAGGACCGCGGCGTGATTCGGGCGGTGGGCGGGTTAGACGGAGACCCAGAAGGCCTCGCGCTCCATGACGCGCTGCTTGAGGTTGAACGCGGTGAGCATGCCTCCCTGTTGGTTCTGCTCACCCCTGGGCACGGCTGCAACCCCACGGCTCGCCTTGGGGAGCTTCGTGCCGCCCTCGTGCGTGCGAGCGAAGGGGTACTCGTCGCAGGACTTCCCCTTGCCGGGCTTCATCTTGCCGCACACCGCCCGCCGATTGGCCTCTGCCTTCTTCTTGTCCGTCAGCCGGTGCAGGGGGTGCCCCGATCCGTACCGGCCGTAGTGCCCTCCCCTGTTTTGCACGGACCGGATGTGCTTGGCGATGGTGGGCAGGTCCTTCATCGCGGTGAGCGTCGGCGTGTACTTGGGGAAGACGCACCCTGGCCGCTGCTGGCTGGAGAAAGTGTCGTCGCACCGGTAGTTCAGCGAGTCGTAGGAGACGTTTCCGGGGGTGTATCCGGCCTTGGTGAAGGTGTACTCGTACTTCGAGGCGGTGCCGTGCGACTTGCCCTTGCGGATCGCGTCCGCGTAGTCGACCGACCCTGAGAAGGCGGCTCCGAGCGTCCTCTTCGGAATCTTGGGTGTGGCCTTGCACGGGTTGCCGCAGGATACGCGAGGCGTCATCAGCACGCCGCGCGCGTTGCCCACGATCTTCGCTTTACTGACCTTCACCGACTCCGACCACTTCGGCGAGGTCTGCTTCAAGTTCATCTTGTGCGTGATGCCAAAGGAAACGCTTCCCACTTCCTTCCCGTTCTTCAACACGTGCACCGTGATGTCCATCTGCTGGCACAGGTAGTACCGGTTGTAGACGTTGCACTTCGCCTTGGCGCCGCTCGCGTCCTTTACCGTCGCGGAGTCCGCCCGCATGGTGACAGGAGCCTGGCTCACCCGCAGATCCAGATGCTGCGGCGCGCTTTCCGGTTGTGCCGCGCCCATGGTGGTCGCGCCCACCGCGAGCGTTAGAGCGATCGCTGCGGCAGGGCGTATGGCAGAGCGCCATCTCATGTGGATTTCCCCCTGCTGTCGCGTTCACTCGTCAGCGCCGTGTGCGCTGGCGGTAGCGACAGCGGCGTAACACTAGGAGCGGGCACAGATACTTTGAGTGATCAATCCGTCGAATGTCTGGAACTTTGCCGTGAATGTCCAATTCCGCCGACGTGGCCTCTACCGCCGCAACTGCCGCCTCAGAAGGCTCTCCGTCCTCGGGCTTCGGCGGCGCGGCGGCCTGGAGTCAGTCGCTTCCTCGCGGGCGACGTCGGGAGCGTGGCAGGTGCCGTGGTGTTCGCCATGGTGGGCAGCGTGCGTGAATATCGCAGCACTCGGCCCCACCGAGCCATAGCTCAGCGGGGCCGAGTGGGACTGCTGGTTCAGTGGTTCGCGGCCTCGTCGATGTGGTGGTGAACGTGGAGTTCGGCTGGGGTGGTTTCGTGCGAGCGCGCGGGAAGCGGTTCGTTGAGGCTGTCGGGCCGTTCTGCGGCTTCGGCTAGCAGGGTGCGAACCCTGCCTGCGAAGTCAGGTCCGGGCAGAGGCAGTTCGCTGTCCGGCTGGCGGAT
The DNA here is from genome assembly GCF_042799315.1 of Streptomyces sp. NPDC057702. Classification (NCBI taxonomy): domain Bacteria; kingdom Bacillati; phylum Actinomycetota; class Actinomycetes; order Kitasatosporales; family Streptomycetaceae; genus Streptomyces; species Streptomyces sp. NPDC057702. Next base: position 20,244 of record NZ_JBHVJC010000044.1, read on the forward strand.
GTAGCCGACGGCCACCGCGAGGGGCATGTAGCTCATCAATTCGGTGACCACGGCGGTTCGCGGCCTGGCGACGTGCCGGGCCAGGCGGCGAAGGAGGCGTAGGAGCGTGGACGTGGAGGTGTGGTCACCGTGCTGAAGGTGGGTCGCGGCTGGGGCGCCGTCTGGGGGGGCAATGTCGCTGTCGAAGGTGTCGATCTGGGTGTGCCACCAGCGCGCGACGTGGATCTCTCCAAGGGCTAGGTGGTGCAGGTAGAGGCAGTACGCGGCGGCGGGTTGACCAGCTCCGGCGGCGTATTGCCACCAGAAACGGGCACCGTCGTCGGTGTCGGCCATCTGGAGCACGCAGGCAAGAACGAGCGCGCTTTGTGGGTCGGGGACTTGGTCGGTGACGAAGGTAGCCACCGTGGTGCTAGGCGTGTGACGGACCAGGGTCTCGCACAGCGCTCGTAGGTCTTCGGCTGCGGTTGTGCGTGGGGTCGCGCCTGTGGCAGCGGGCACGGGGTGGTCGTCAGGAACAGGGTCGTTGGAGACGGTGTCGCTTGGTAGGGCTCGATCGGGTACGAGCAACGCCCTGGACAGGACGTCTTCAAGCGTGGTCATGGGTGGGCTCCTCCGGGTGGGGCGGCAGCTCGATGGTGTCGTCCAGGAAGCGGATGGCGTGACGTTCGTCGGACCGTACGGTGGCCAGTGAGACGCCGAGGAGGTTGGAGGTCGTCTCCGGGGAGAAGCCGCACAGGCGTCGGAGGACCATCACATCGAGCTGGGCGTCGGGCAGCCGGCTGATCGCCGCGAACAGTTCCAAGCTCTCCGCTAGTTGCGCGGCTTGGGCCTCAAGGGTGGTCTGTTCGCGCAGGGCGACGGTGTCGAAGGCGGCTTCGCCTAGTACAGGTCGCTGGTCACGGTAGGTGGCCTGGGCCTTCACGGTGGCGCGAAGAATGTTCCAGGCGTAGCGGCGGATGTCGGGGCTGGCGAGGGCTTCGTTGAAGCTGAGCCAGAGGATGTCGAAGGTGGAGCGGACTGCCGCAACGCGTGCTTGGTGGGTGAGGAAGGCTCCGGCGTAGGCGCGGTAGCCGGCCTCGACGGTCAGGCACAGGGCGGCGTGTTCGATGGGTTGGCCGGAGCGGGCGATCGTGACGGCGGTGGTGCCGTCGGTGGAGCGCTCGACCCAGTCGCGGCTCTTGCCGGCGTCCAGTGCGGCCTGTTTCCACAGCCGGTACAGCGGCCAGCCGGGGAGGTCGAGTTCGTCACCGAGGCGGTAGATGACTTCCCACCGGGGGTAGTGGCCGACACCGCGCAGCAACTCGGAGAGTTTCGACTTGGCCAGTGGTACTCGCCGGCTCAGGTCGCCCAGGGTGTGGCCGCTGGCGAGGTAGCGCTCGCGGGTGGGCTCCAGCCAGGCACGGTGTGAGCTACCGACCGTGGTCGAGATGGGGCCTAGCTTGCGGCCGGGGCGGATGGGGGTTGGTTCCGGGGTCGCTGGTTCTGGGGAGGGGTAGGTGGTCACGGGGCTCCGTCCTCCTTGTCGGGCACCGGCGTGACGCGGTGTCCGGAGGCCGGTGTGGTTCGCGAGCGGTACCCGCGCAGGACCTGCGTCACGGTCAGGCCCAGGATGGGAGCCAGCCCGGCGATGAGGGCGGCGTGGCCCATCGCCGCCATCGCCATGCTCCAGCCGAACACCGTCACCATCACGAGCGACAGCGCCCCTGCTGCCGCTATCTGCTTTTTGGTCATTACCGTTCCTGGTATCGCGTCGGTCAGGCGAAGCCATCCGGAAGGAGCCACGCCAAAGAGAGTCCGCCAACAAGCGGGTGCCGAGCCGCTGTTGGGGATCATCAGCATGAACCGACGCACCATGATCACGCTAGGTGATCATGGAATCACGGAACATTAGGAGTCAGGGACGATCAACCACACAGCCGGAGATGACCATTCCGACGCACGTAGAGCACACCACGGGCGCACGGCGAATGAAGTTCCCAGATTTCCCTTGCAATCCCAACCGACACCCCGTCATATGGAGACCGACACCCTGGTGTCGGTCCTTCCATCCGGAAGAAGAGCGTGCCCCCGTGCCGAAGAAAAAGGGGACACGCTACGCGCCCCCGCCCGGCCTAAGTTGGAGGCCGGGCGGGGACGACGCGTCCCTTACAGGGCGCCACGACCGTAACCCAGACCACTGACACTCCCGAGCTCACTCGCGCGAGCGGCCTTCCTGACCGCGAACGAACCGAAGCAGCACATCGATGCCACGCCGGACTCGGGCCTCGACGCGCAGCACATCCACGGGCATGACCTCTTGGTCTTGACCACCACCACCGCCGCGGACGAGGGCACCACCCGCGCGGCGACGAAGACCCTCCAACCGCGCCGAACAACCCGCAGGGGCACCTCGCAGCGGTGGCGGCGAGGTTCACGCACATACCCACCGCCCCGGTACAGGCTCTCCATGACAGCCACCCCCGCATTCGTTGCCCGGCGTTAGCCGCACTGCCGTGGGTGTGCGTGAGGTTCCCCCGACTGAGTGGCCTCCGGCCGCTCACCCGGTGCTAGCTGCAGGAGATTCCGCGCGGTAGCAGAACGATTGGCGGTCAACCTAGTAATGTTCGGCCACATGAGCATCCCCAACCCGCGAGGGGAGCGAGAGAAGCTAATTACAGCCCTCACTCCCCAGCTACGTAGGCATCTGAAAATCCGCGCCTTTGAGCATGGAATGGACATCCAGGACGCGACCGAGCACGCGATCAACGCCTGGTATTCGGCGGAGGGCTTGTCCGAGGTCAAGACCGATGGGGCGAAGACCTGGGGCACGTTCCTCTCGGCCGGTGGGCCGGACAAGTTCAAGGCGGCCTGCTCTGAGCGCGGTGTCACCTACGTCCAAGGGCTGGCGCAAGCCCTCACCCTGTGGCTCGACAACCACCCCTCCCCTACAGCTCCGTTGGTCGCCCAGCCAGTGGTGCGGGTGATAGTTGCGAACCAGAAGGGCGGCGTCGGCAAGACCTTCCTGTCTTCCGGCATCGCGCAGGCCCTCGCGGAGGCTGGCCATCGTGTTCTGCTGGTCGACTACGACCCTCAGGGGCATCTGACGGCGGAGCTGGGCTTCGAGGACCTCATGTACGAGGACGATGTCGAAACCCTCATGATGCACATGGACGGCAGCGCCAGGGGCGACATCCGTGACTTGTTGGTGGCTTTGGACGGTGGGCGGTTCGGGGAACGGCTTCACCTGCTACCGGCCTCTGACGACGCGTTCCTGCGTGATGTGGCTCTGTCCAAGGTGAGTTTCAGCGAGGCCGCCCTGGAGCGGGCCCTGGAGCCGCTGGAGGCGGACTACGACGTCATCATCATCGACGGGCCGCCCAGCCTCGGGTTGAACATGGACACCGCCTTGTACTACGTGCGGCGTCGCGACGGAGAACTCGCCGACCGCTCCGGTGTCATCACGCCCGTCTGGGCGAACAAGGCGTCGCACCGAGCGTTCCGGCTCCTGAAGTCCCAGATGGACGACCTCTGCCGAAAGGGGCGTATCCAGGTCGACTACCTGGGTCTGATCATCAACGCCTACGACAGTCGTCGCGGCAAGCTCGTGAAGGAGAACAAGGACCAGTGGGAGAAGAGCAGTTCTCCCTCGGTCCTCGCCGTGATCGGTGACCTCAAAGAGGGGCGTGAGGCAGCAGATGGTGAGATCCCGCTGCTGGAGTACGCACCCGATAGTGAGCACGCGCAGGTGATGCGCGATCTGGCAAAGGAGCTGGCTGTATGACGCCCCCAGCGCAGCGGGTCACTCGTGGTTTCAGCATCGATGAGGACCTGGACTCGAAGCCTGCGCCCCGTCGCATCCGGACTCGGCAGCAGATCATGAACGGGGAGGGCAAGCGCCCGCCGGCGGCTGTGCCGCTGTCCGTGCTGGCGCACAACCCCCTCAACCCCCGCGATGAGCTGACCGAGATCGAAGAGACCGCAGCTTCTCTGAAGGAGAAGGGACAGCTTCAGCCCGTCGCGGTCGTCCGGCGAGCGGCCTTCTTGACCGCCCATCCTGGCCGGGAAGAGCAGATCGGGACGGCTGAGTACGTCGTCGTCGATGGCAACAGGCGCCTGGCGGCCGCGTCCGTTGCAGGGTTGGCAGAACTGCGGATCGACGTCAATGACGACCTTGCCACCAGTGCGGAAGACATGCTCGAGAGCGCACTGATCGCCAACGTCCATCGGGTCGACGTCCCACCGCTGGACCAGGCGAAGGCCATCCAGGAACTGCTCAGCAAGCACGGCAGCCAGGAGAAGGTGGCAAAGAGGCTCGGAAAGTCTGGAGCCTGGGTGTCGCAGCGCCTGGCGCTGCTCGGGCTGACCGAGGACCTGCAGGAGAAGGTGGAGTCCGGCGAGCTGACGGTCAAGGACGGGCGCCGCATCGGCCGGCTCCCTGCTAGCCGGCAACAGACCGAGGCCACCGCAGCCCTTAACCGGGTTAAGACGCCCCGGAAACCCCGGTCTAAGGAGACGAGCGCCCCGAGCACGGAGTCGCCAGCTACTTCGACCCCATCGCAGACAGCTGTTGAGGACGCCGCTGAGGGGACGGGTGCCGAAGGTCTTAACCCGGTTAAGAGGGAACAGGCGAACGGCAGCGCACCTCACCTCCCGTGGAACGACCCGAAGTGGTTCAACGACCAACTTCGCGCGCACATGTCGGCCGAGCGTCGCGAGGAACTCGTGCTACTCCTCATGGCCGACAGTTGACCCCCCAGGTCTTAACCCGGTTAAGGGTCAGGAACGCAAGAAGGCCCGGCTCCCCCACAGGGGAGCCGGGCGTTCGGCTATCAGGTGTCAGGCCGCCCAGGTAGCGGGCTCACCCGCACTCAGGAGCGTGGTCGTCATGCTCTCGCTGCGGTGCCGGTGGCCTTGAGGACGCGCGGCGGCCGGGTCACGGAGTCGGTCGCGGACATCCTCGATCCGGTCGGCAGCGGGTGGGATGGGGGAGCCGCCCGGGTCCTGGTGGCAGCCGGTCAGCCGGGCGACGCTGTCAGATCAGGAGATGCCTGGGGCCTCGGGGCTGGCCAGCAGGTGCTGGTGGGTGGGGGTGGCCGGCCAGCAGCACTCGCACACCCGGCAGGTGTGGTGCGGCCCACCACGATGGTCAGTGGCCCAGTGGTAGGTGGTGGAGCGGCTTGTTCGCCCGCACTGCGGGCACTGCTCTGGGATGGCGATGGTCCGATAGTCCAGGGCCTCGTGGTCGATCCAGGTCACCGGCTGGGCACCAGGATGCTCCGGGGTGGCGTCTTGGATGACCCAGGCGTAGCGGGGGCTCGTGGTGTCGGTGGCGATGGCCCAGGTCTGGCGGATCCCGTGCGAGAGGAGGTGGGTGAGCTCGTCGCCGGGGAGGAGGCAGTGGCCGTAGTCGCGGTGGTAGGCGGTGAGCGCGGCCAGGAGCCGTCGGGTAGTGGGGTGGCCCAGCGCCAGGAGCCGCTCGCCGTCCTCGCCGACGGGTGCGAGGGCGATGCCGTAGAAGGTGGCGAAGCCCTCGTCTGTGCCGGTGAGCGGCTTGGTCGCGGGGGCGGGTGTGGTGGTCATGGTCAGATCCCTTCGCTAGGAGGCGTTCTGGCTGTTCACCTGTGGCTTGGGGGAAAGGGCGTCGTCAGCGTGGACTTCGTACACGTCGATGACGTCCTCGCCGCCGGACCAGGTGCCGGGGGCGTGGCGGATGTAGACGATGTGCAGCGGGGCGCCGTCGCGGGCGGCGATGTCGTACTCGTGGACTAGGTGCTTCTTGAGGGCGGAGCGGACGGCCGGGGCCACGGACCGGGTGGGGAGCCGGGAGGGGAACGGCAGGAAGCGGGCGCCGTTGACGGTGGTGTACTGCAGGGCCTGGCGCGGCCAGAGGCGGGCGGCGTTCATCGCGCCGTGGTCGCGCAGGGCCTCGGTGTGGGCGGCGTAGTAGGCGCGGGTGGTCTCGGACATGGGCATGAGCGGGTCTCCTTCGGCGTGCCGGGCGGGTCAGAAGTCGAGCCGGATCGTGGTGGGGGTGCGGCGGTCGCCGTAGTCGCGGCGGAGGTTGTGGACGGTGCGGCGGTGCGCGGCGAGGCCGGCCGCGCCGCCCTGGACCGTGGTGTTGCACTGGTTGCAGTCGTTCCACCACTCGTCCCCGGCCGGCAGGTCGGCCGGGGTGAGCGGGTGGGGGCGCGGGCCGTCGGCGGCGCGGTTCACGCGCGTACCGCTTCCGCGTACTGCGCTTCCAGGTCGGCGCGGCCCTCAGGGAGGTCGCCCCAGCCCTGGTGGTGGTCTTCGGCCTCCTGGTCGGCGCCGTCGCCGTGGACGGTGCAGACGATGTCCGGGTCGCTGCCCATGGCGCCGGTCAGCGCCTTGTGCAGGTCGGTGACCGAGTAGGCCGGCGCCCACGCCTGCCCGGCGCACTCCGGGTCGAGGGGACACGGCACCGCCACGTCGAAGCCGAAGTCGCCCTCGCCGTCGACGTCCTCGCGCAGCGCGAGGGTGAGGGACTGCTGTCCGAGGCGGATCTCCGCGACACGGTCCCGGCCGGTCACCAGGTCCGAGCCCGGCCGCCACCGCCACAGCGGCAGGATCTCCGGGCCGAAGAAGCGGCGGGCCAGCCACAGGTCGCCCAGGCCGTCGCTGCCGTCGCGCCCGAGGTCGGCCTCCCTCACCTGCGAGAGCCGCTCGAGGAACGGCTCCAGGCGGTACAGGGCGTCGGCGAACACTATGGTGTTGAAGCCTTCGGCGGCGAGGCTCTGGTGGGAGTGGACCGTGGCCTGGTGCTGGGCGCGGACGACGTCCTCGGGCACGCGCCGGTTGGCCGCCCTCGGGCCCTGGCGCTCCAGGCACAGGTCCAGCGGTGTGGCGACGGCGACCGCGACGGTCGGCATGCCGTGCCGCTTGGCGGCCGTCACCAGCTCTACCCGCACCGGCTGTTCGACGTTGGTGGCGTCGATGACCGTGTTGAGCTTGCGGGCCATCCGGCGCTCCAGGATCAGCTTGAGGACGTCGGCGGCGTCGCTGGTCGCGCTCTGGTCGCCGGGGTCGTCGCTGACCGTGCCGCGCAGGGCGTCAAGGGAGAGGACCTGGGAAGCCGGCCAGGTGTGGGCGAGGGTCGATTTGCCCGCCCCGGAGGCACCGATCAACACGATCAGCCCGTTCTCGGGCAGGTCCGGGGACAGCGCCGAGGTCATTCGGGGTCTCCTTGCGGGTCGAGGGAGCGGGCAGCCCAGTTCAGGCGGGGCCCGGCGTTGTCGGTGATCAGGGCGGCGGCCTCGTGCAGGGGGCAGGAGGCGTCACCGTCGCGGTCGGGCTCGATCTGCTCCGCCCGCCGGGCGGCGGCGGTGACCAGCTGCGCGAGGGCGGGGAAGAGACCGACGGGGACGTCGACGTCCTCCTGGAGCTCGCGCAGGATCGCGGCGAGCTCCTCTTGGTCGACGTCGTCGGCGCTCAGGTCGTCCTCGATCTGCTGGAGAGCGAGCTGGGCAATGCCGACGGAGGCACGCACCCGGTCCAGGCGGGTGCGGGTGCGGTCGGTCACCGGGTGGTGACCTTGGTGGTGGCGACCACGGCCGCGGCGGTCTCCCAGCCGTGGTGCCAGGCGGAGTCGAGGTGGAAGGCGCCGTTCATGCCGAAGTCGGCGAGCTTGTAGAAGCCGCCCTTGCCGGTCTTGGTGGCGATCCTCTCCAGCAGGCCCTTGCCCGGGACGCGGCGGTCCGCGGCGTAGTGGGTCGTGAAGGAGATGGCGAGCGCGGCTGCGGCGGCGGCCGGGTGGACCTTGATGCCGAGCGCGCGGGCGCCGGCCCCGGCGACGATGGCCTGCGTGGCCGTGTAGGTCAGGCAATGCTTCAGGCACGCCTTACGGCCATCGACCGTGCCGTGGGTGGTCTTCTCGTCGGTGGCCGGGTCGACGTAGGTGACCGGGTGGTCGTCGGAGGCGCCCTTCACGCGGGCGCAGAAGTCGGACTGCACCCAGAAGTCGCCGATGGCGCTGGCGGCGCGGCCCAGTCCGAGCAGGGCGGCGAAGACGGCGGGACGATGCATGCTGGAGGTCTCCTGATCTCTACATGGGTGAGGGAGCGGGGTGGCCGGCCCTTTGCCGAGCGGCCACCCGGCGGTGCCGACCCCGGCCGGCGTGGCCGGGGTCGGGTCGTTCAGAGGTCCCGGACGGGCAGGAGCCACGCGGCCACCGCCGGCACGTTGTAGGTGAGCCACTGCTGGCCGATCCACTCCGAGTAGGCGGGCGGGACGGCCTTCCGGGCCTCATGGGCTGTCATCCAGGCCTCCTTGCCAGGCGACGAGCCGGTGGGTGGTCTCGGCGCGAGAGAGGGTGTAGGTGTCGGGGCTGGGCTCGTAGCCCCGGGCGCAGGGGTCGCAGCAGCCGTGGGTGCGCAGTGGGAGGCAGAAGTAGTAGCGGCGCCGGCACTGCGGGCAGGTGGACCGGGCGGCCATCGCGCGATCCAGCGCTTCCTCTTGGGCGAGGGTGGGTACCCGCTTGGGCCGGGCGAGGCTCGCGTCGTAGAGCCAGGCGCGGGTGGGGTGGATGCACGCTTGGTCGGGCCGGTAGGAGCAGCTCTTGCAGCGCAGGACTGCGACCGGGCCGTGCCCGCCGGGGCTCAGTCCGCGCTCGCGGAGCTGGCGCCGGGTCACCAGGCTCTGGGGGCAGACGTGTCGGTCGTACTCGGGCAGCGTCGCGGCGGTACGGGGAACCCTGCGGATCTCGCGGCGCATCTTCCTAGGCCGGGCCATCACCAGCTCCGGGTGCTGATCGAGCGGTGATGCCGGCGGCTATGCGAGCGGGGCACGGGGGAGACCTCCAGGAGGCGGGCGGCGGTTGGACAGCGCCGCACCCCGCCGAAGTTGGTTTCGGCGGGGCGGGGCGAGGTGGCCGGTCGGCCTGTCCGGCTCTCGCGCGCCCGGTGGACAGGCGAGGGCCGGGCGGAGCGGCCGGTCAGTGCGCGGGGTGGCGGGGGTGGATGGTGGTCCAGGTCAGGGGGAGGGCGGTGAGGGTGAGCAGGAGGGAGCGCAGGTGGCGGCGGGCGCGGGTCACGAGGTCTCCTAGGCGGGATGGATGAGGGAGAGGCCAGGCGCCGCAGCTGGTCAGGTGCCAGTCAGCGCAGCCGAGGCAGCAGTAGAGCGAGTGCTCGTGAGAGCGACGGGCGCTTGGGGCGCGGCGGGCGCGGGTGCGGGCCCGTGCGCATGGTGCGGCGGGAGGCGTGGCGGCGCTTCCGGAGAGGCAAGTGGGCATGCTCGGCCGCAGTCGTGGCTCTCTCAGGGTGGGCGGGTACGGCTGCGGCCCCCGAAGAGCGCTCCGGGGGCCGCGAAAGGTCGTCGGCGTCGGTGGGGTTAGTTGGTGTCGAGGTTGGTGGTGTCCTCGGGTGTGGGGCCGGCGCCGTAGAAGCCGCGGACTTCTTTGCCGTCGCGGACCTGTCGGTGGATGCGGCCCTCGGTGACTAGGCGGGAGAGAGCGTTGTCGAGGGTGCTGCCGGTGACGCCGCTGATCTTGGCGATGTCGGCTTTGGCGAGGTAGATCGCCTCCAGGCCGAGGGGGTCGCTGGCGTCTTCCATCGCCTTGACGATCTTGTCGTCGGCGCTCGCCTTGGGCTTGGAGGGCGAGGGGGTGCCCCAACCGCCGCCACCGCTGCCGAGGGGGTCGTCGGCGTCGGGCAGGATGCTGGTGGCGGCGATCTCCTCGCGCTGGTCCCAGTCGGGCCAGTCGACGGGGTGGATCACCGCGGTCGGGTCGATGTAGGGGGCGGCGCTCTCCAGGATGAACGCGCGCATCATCTCGGCGGAACCGCCAGGGCCGAGGGTGTAGCCGAGCCCGAAGGTGCTGCGCGGGTCGGGGAGTGGCTGGGTGGGGTCGTAGACCAGGGGGCGTGGGTCGGTGTCCCAGGTGGCGGGGATCTGGCCGGGGTCCACGCCCTCGAAGCCCGTGGACGCGAGGTGCTTTTGGTCGCTGTCGGTTCGGAGCATGACCAGGGACCCGCCCTGGATGACGTTGGTCCGCAACGTCGTTGAGCCGCCGAGTTTGTCGGCGTTGACGGCTTGATTGGCGAGCGCCAGGATGATGCCCAGGGAGCGGGCTTTGGCGGCCAGGGCCTCCATGATGATGCCGGCCTCCTTGCTGTGCTCGCTCTCCGAGAGCGGTACATGCGCTTCATCCAGGATGAAACGCACCCACGGCCGCTCGGGAGTGGCCTGGAAATTCTTCATGCCCAGCCGCGCGGACTCTTCGATGCGCCACTGCAGGAGCGCGTAGATCACGCGGAGCGCGCCGATGGTCCCCGCTTCGCCCAGGCCGGAGAAGGCCGCCATCGAGGGGATGTCGGGGTTGCTGGAGCCCTTGGGGTCGGCGTAGATGATCGAGATTGCGTTGACGTGGTCGGCCAGGGCGACGAGTTGGACGATGCCGCCCTTGCCGGAGCCGGTGACACCGGCCACGAAGACGTGCCGGGCGCCGAGGTGGGGGTCGGTGACTTGGAGGCGGGCGGGCCAGCCGCTGACGTGCGTGCCGATCTGGACGTAGCCGCCCTCGCTGATCTCCAGGACGTGCCGGCCAGGGAACTCAACGCCCTTTTGCAGGGGGTTGTGTTTCATCAGGCGGATCTGGCCGCGGCGCGGGTCGCCGGGGGTGGCGGTGTAGGAGCACAGGAGCGTGGTGGTGCGCAGCGCGCCGGCGAGGTCTTCTTGCGTGGGGTGGCTCAGCCGGGGCTGGTCGTCGTCGGCGACCACCCAGGCCACTTCGCCGCCGGTGACCGGGTCTTCCTGTACCGCCTCCAGGTGGGAGCCCTTCATGACGGTGGTGGCCACGTGCTTGAGCCAGGCCCCCGCCAGCGTGGATGCGTTGAGTTCGGGCGGCGGGGTGAGGTTCACGGTCAGGCGGCGGGCGCCGGCGTGGTCGCCGCGGGCGATGGTGACCCAGGCGGTGGGCACTTGGTAGACGGAGGAGACGGCCTCTGCGCTGACGGTGACGGCGGCGCCGGCCGGGGCGGTGATCAGGCCCTGCCAGCGCGTGCCGGTGACGGAGGTGACCGTGAGCTCCTGGCGTCGGTGGGTCCCGCTGGTGGGGTGGGAGATGTACCGGCTCCACCGGGCCAGGATCTGCTCGACGGCGGTGGGCGGCGGCGCCGGTGCCGAACCGCCCTCCGGGCCGGGGCCGGGGGCGGCGGGTCGACCGCGTCCTTGCAGGATGCGGCGCAGCCGCAGGGGTACCAGCGCGACCGCGCCCCACCAGCCCGCGCTGATCACACCCGACACCGAGGGCAGGGTCAGGACGCCGGCCATCAGCGCGTCGGCGCCGGCGGGCCCGGCCAGGGCGCCCATCCCCAGGGCCATGCCGCTGGTGATGGTCGAGGTGAAGAGCGTGCTGCGGTGGGCGGAGAGGATGTCGGACCCGGGCAGCACGGCGGTCAGGGCGGTGGGCAGGCGGTGCATGTAGTTGGCGGCCAGGACGCCGGCGGTGGCGCCGTAGGCCAGGGTGGCGGTGAAGGCCGCACCCCCATCGAGGAAGGGCGTGACCAGGGCCGTGGCGAGGGGGGCCGCGCTCGTGGCGATGGCCACCGCGCGCTCCGTGGCGGCCGAGCCGGCCGCCACACCCGAAGCCGAACCGGGGGCGGGGGCGGGGGCGGGGTGTTGGGGGTCGAGCTCGGACACGGTCAGTCCCTTTCGTGGTGATGCGCCGGGAGGTGGTGGTACGCCAGAGGGGAGAGCGGCGGGCCGCTCTCCCCTCTGCTGACGTGCTCGCGCGCCGTCTAGTCCTGGCGCAGCCATTCGCGGTTGACGTCGTGGATGCGCTGCGCGGAGCTGCGGTTGACGGTCTCGTGGATGCCGCCGTGGGTCTTGTGGGCCTGGGCGTAGGCGGCGCTGGCGGCCTTGGCGGTGGTGTCACCGGCCGCCGCGTAGGCGATCGCGGCCCGCGAGATCCCGGCCATGATCCGCGCCAGGTCACGCGTCTCAGCCACCGTCTCGGGGTCCACACTCATCGCGCCGATCTGGTCGGCGATCCGCGCGGTATCCCGCGCCTCGCCGTCCACCATCTGGGCCCGCGTACGGATGGCCTCTGCGGCCCGGGCTACCTCGCGCTCCAGCGCGGCGACCGACTTGCGGAGCTGGTCGTAGGTCATCTCAGCCACTGGTGGCCGCCTCCTTGTAGAAGGATAGCTCGGCCGGGACCGTCTCGTCGGAGTCGACCACGGCCTGGTAGATGGCGCCGTAGCGCGTATCGACGTTCGCGAGGACCACGCGGCAGCCCTCCTCGCCGCGCAGAGCGCGAGCGCGAAGCGCCTCCGCCTTCTCGATCTGATCCGCCGTCCGTTCCTTCAGGCGCGTCAGGGCGGCGACCACTTTCTCTCCACCCTTGACGCCCTTCGCGCTCTCCAGCAGCTTCTGCGCCCGGAAGTCCTGCATTTGAGCGTGCCCCTTGAGGTGGCGGCCCACTTCAGTCAGGTGGCCCATGGTCTTCGCCTTGACCTCCAGAGCACGCTCGTAGCTCTTGAGCGTGCGCAGCTCGCCCCGGCTCACGCTTGTCTGGTCGGCACCCTCGCCCAACAGGACATCCCCCGCTGTCACGCCCGTGACTCCGATGGGATCGGCCATCTGCCCCTCCTTCTTCCGTTCGGCGGCCGCTGCCGCGGCCTCTTTCTCGGCCTTGCGCCGCGCGTGCGCGCGGGTCAGCGCTTCCTTCTCCTTCTGTGCCGTGGTGCGTGTGTCCTTCCAGCCGTCCTTGGCACCGGCGCCCCAGGCCGCGACGTGCGAGACCACACCAGCCACACGAGCGCCGTCGCGGTAGCCCGCCTCACGACTCTCGCGGGTCATCGGCGCGACATCACCACCACCGCCCGACCTCGAGCCGCCGGGCCCCTTGGAGTCCCCGGAGCCCTTCGCCCCCTTGGAGTCCGCCGAGTTCTTCGCCCCCTTCGAGTCCTTCGAGTCCCCGGCGCCCTTGGCCTGGTGACCGCTGGCGGAACCGCCGCCGCGGGTCCCGCTGCCGCTCCCACCGCCACCCTTGCTTCCGCCGCCGCCCTTGCCGGCGTTGCCGGAGCCGCTGTCACTCGCGCCGGGCCCTCGCGCAGAGCGTGTGCTGTCGTCTCCACGCCGACCAGAGCCCCCCGAGCCACTTCCCGAACCGCCGCCGGAGTTGCCGCGCCCAGCGCCCGAACCGCTGCCGCCGGCCCCCTGTGAGCCAGCTCCGCGATCGCGACCAGCACCACCGCCGGAGCTGCCACCCGGGCTGCCACGACCGCTGCCGCCAGCATCCGAGCGTCCGCGACCACTGGAATCCGAGCCACCGCCAGAATTCCCGTGGCCACGCGATCCACTGGAATTCCCCCGACTGCCCGAGCTGTTTCCTAAACTGCCGCCACCGCGCGAGCCGGCATCAGAGCCCCGTCCGCCGCTCCCACCGTGTGCGGGGCCATTCCCTCCACTCCCGCCCCCGCTGCCCTTTCCAAGACCTTTTCCGGGGCCCTTTCCCTCGGACTTCCCACTTGAGGGTCCGCCAGAGCCGGAGCTGGTGCGATTGACCGTCACCTGCCGCTTTTCCTGGATCGCTTGTGCTTTCGCTTTCGCCAGGTCGAGGCGCTTGTTCTCCGCACCTCCGCCCTTGGCCCACCGCGTAGCGCCCGCCAAGAGCCAGGCACGCCAAATACTCCGCGAATTCTCCGCTCCGACACTGCCTTTTCCGGGCTTTGTGTCGTTGCTTTCGCTGTCGTGGTAGTCGGCGCTGGAGGTACCCGCGGCCGCGCTCTGGTCTGCCGTGGCGGGCAGGGGCCGGGCCGGCTCGATCGGGGCCAGCAGTCCGGCCAGCCCGGCCGCCAGCCCTTGGGGCTGGGCGGGGGCGGGGTCGGTGATCTCGGGCCGCGCGGTGGCCTCGGGAGGCACGGCCGCGGGGTCGGGTACCGGCGCCGGCATCGGCGCCGGCGTCGCGTCAACCATCCCTTGCTCCTCACTCTGTGTATTACTTACTTCCCACTTCCCGATCCCAAGAGCGCCGACCGGCGTCGCTTGGGGGTCCGATCGGCGCTTTCTCTCGGGAAGTGGGAAGTGGGAAGTAAGTCCGGCCGTCACGCTTCGTGACGCTTGGCCTTCTTCGCGGCGGCCACCAAGACCAGCGCAAGCGCGCCGCCTCCCAGCAACAAGCCCCCGTTGACGTCGCCCCCACCGTTGTCCTTGACGGTGCTGACCGCCTCCATGTCGCTGGTGTCGGACTGCTCGGGGTAGCGCGCCTGGCAGTCGCGCTCGACATCGCGTCGCGAGGGCCCGCCCTCCTCCTTGGTCAGGCCGATCGAGCCCTTCATGCAGGCGTCGATGGCGGCCTGGCGCACCCGGGCCTGGCTGAGGTCGCTTTTGCGGCTCTGCTCGGCCGCGCGATTCATCTCGCGCAGCTTCTCCAGTTCCAGCGCCTCAACCTTGAGCGCGATCTCCTCGGCTTTTGCTTCGCTTTCGGCGACCTGCGCGGAGTGCATTTGCCATCCGATCAGGGACCCGCCGGCCAAAACGGCGGCGCCGACTCCCAGCGCGATTTTTCCGCGCTTGGTAAGGCCGGGCTTGGTCTTTTGCGGGCCGCCGTAGGGGGTCGGGTCGATCGGCTGCGCGTCGGCTCGCAACCCCTGCACGATCCGATCGAATTCTTCGTCACGCATTTTCATTCACCTTCCTTTCGGGCTTGATAGGCGGCAGCGGTGAGCAGCTTCTCCACCGTGGGGAAATCCTGGCCGGGTAGGTCGTTCCACGCGAAAAAAGCCATGTGAACTCCGGCCGCGCGCAGAACGCTTTCCATGTACTCGACCGCGCGGGCGCGGGCGGTGGGGGTGACGTGCCCGGCGCGCTGGAGCATGGCCTGCGCACCACGTACGCACATCCGCCCGGTCAGCGTCACGTCCTGGCTCTGGGTCCAGCCGTAGTGGCGAAGCACCGCCAGGACGTGCGCGAGGTGACGGGAGGGGGGCTGGGGGGTGGGGTCCTGCCACCAACCCAGGGCCGCCAACGCCTGGCGGGCCGAGGGTGGCAGCACCCTGTGGCGCCACGGCGGCACGACAGGCGGTGCCTGCACGTCCCGCAGTGCGCGCGCGACCAGCTCGCGCGTGGGCACGGTGGTCGGCATCGGTGTCGGCCTCGGGACCTGGGGCCGCGAGGGGACGGTGGCCCCGCGAGCGGAAGCCGCGGGCGGCATCGACAGTGGCGGTGGCATGGGGTCCTTTCTGTGCGGGCCCGCCCGGGGCCCGTGCGGGCTCCGGGCGAACTGTGGTCGGCCTGGTGGCCGTGGCCGCCCCCGCACCCGCCCCGGTCGCATCACGCGAGGTCGGGGCGGTCGGGAGCGACGACGAGCGCCAGGAGGTGAGGTTCGGTCAGTGCAGGTCGGCGTGGTGAGTGCGGTGGTGGGGGTGGTCGGCGACCATCGCTTGGTAGACCTGGTGATCGACCGGTGTGCCGTAGACGACCGTCGCGCTGACCAGGCAGTCCGGGCAGCGGTAGGTCCGAGTGGCGACCGTCCTGAGGATGGCTTCAATGCCTGAGGCCGTACTCGCGAAGACCGCGACCACCAGCAGGGCGTTCAGCAGGGGCGGCAGGCCGTACGGGTCTAGGAGCACGGCGACATGGGCGGCGCCCGAGACGGCGAGGGCGGTGGTGAGCAGGGCGTGGGCGGTGAGGTGATGGCTTAGGTGACGTAAGCGGGGACGCATGGCCCTGTGGGCCTCCTTCGTGGTGGTGGGGCGCCCCGGGCGCGGGCCCGGGGCCGGGGCCTGGCGGCCGTGGCCGCCCCCGCACCCGCCCCGGCGCGGCGCGCGGGGCGGTCGGGGACGGCGGCGAATGCCAGGGCCGGTAGCCTGCGGGGCGCGGCCGGTCCCGGGGCACTGCGAATGCCTCGGGCCCGGCCGTGCGGCTGCGCGCGGCGAACGCGCGGCGAGTGCTCGATCCCGCGCGGCGAGCGCGCGGCGCCGCTGGGTCAGGCCGATACCGCATCCGAAGCGAGGACCGAGTCGGTGACCAACTCGCGCGCGTGGGTGGCGCGGAAGTCCCTCACCCAGTTCCTCGCGTTGCCCTCGGAGACGCCAAAGCGCGCGGCGAGGTCGACCGCGCGCGGCTCCGCGCGGCCGGCGCGCGACAGCGCGCGGTAGTGCTCGTAGCCACGCTGCTTGGCATCGGACTCGAAAACTCGGCCGCTCCCGTCCGGGACGGGGCCGGGCGTGGTGTGCGCGGCCAACTCGCCGCGTACGCGCTCCAGCGCGGTCTGCGCGGCGGCCAGCTCGGCACGGCACCGCTCGGCCTCCTGGGCGGCGGCCTGCGCCGCGCGCTGCGCCTCACCCCGCGCGGCCTCGGCCTCGGTCACGCTCTTGCGGTGCTGGTCAGCGCGGTGCGCCAGGTCCCGAGATTGGGCGACCAGCGTGGCGGCCTGCTCACGGGCCCGCTCGGTGGTCGCGGTGGCCCGCGCGAGATCCTCGGTGGCCCGCTCGCGGGCTGCCGACAGGTCAGCGAGCTCGCCGCGCAGGAGGCCGAGTGCCTCCTGCATCTCGGCGCGCTCGTGCCGCGCGCCATCCGCGCGCTGCTCCGCGCTGCCGCGCTCGCCGTCCAGGCGCTCCAGGCGCTCCTGGAGCGTCTGGGCCTCGGTTCGCAGCAGCGCGGTACGCCGCTCAGCCTCCTCCCGCGCGTCGATCGCGCGCTGCCGCGCGGCCTCGGCCTCCTGCCGCGCAGCTTCCGCGCGCTGCCGCGCAGCCTCCACGCGCTCGGCTTCCTCGCGCGCGTCCTCGGCCCCCTGGGCGGCCTCGGCGACCGCCTTGGTGATCTCCTCCAGCCGCTGCTGCGCGGCCTCGGTCTCCTCTGCCGCGCGATGCCGCGCGGTCTCGGCTTCCTGCCGAGCGCTCTCCGCGCGCTGCCGCGCGTCCTCGGCTTCGAGGGCGCGCGTTGATGCGGTGATGTGCTCCGCGGCGGGGACCACGGCCAGCCCTTCCAGCATGCTCATCACGCGCTCGGCGTCGTCGTAGGCGAGCTGCGCGACGCCATCGACTCCGGTCAGGGCGGCCATGCGGCGGGCCATGGACAGGGCCTGCGCGGAGTCCGTGGCGATGTCGGCCCGATCGAGCGCGCGCTGAGCAGCTCGGCGCCGCCGTTCCACCTGCGCGTCTGCGCGCTTCTTCGCGCGGGGACTGAGCAGGCCGAGTGCCGCGCGGGTCTCCAGCGCCAGGCGCAGCCGGTAGGAGGCGTGCGCGGCACGCTGGGCCAGCGCGGCCCGCGCGATGCTCGACCCGCGACCGGCGGCGTCCAGCCCCAGCACCGCGAAGATGCCGGCCCACAGGTGCTGCCAGCCCAAGACCACCAGGCGCAGCGGGCCCGGCCGCGCGTCCTGGTCTGCCTCGGCCTGCGGGTCGTGGAGCTTCGCCCGCAGCTTTAGCTCGATCAGCCAGGCGGCCAGGGCCGGGATCGCTCCGAGCACCGGCCGCGCCCACCAGCTCGGCGCGTGGATCGCGTTCATGGCGCAGGAGAAAGCCACCAGGAGCCAGGCGGTGCGGTGCATCAGCCGCAACTCGGGAGTCCAGCCGGTCGCCGGGTCGGCCTGGCGGTACATCATGGCCAGCAGCGTCATCTCCGCCAGGTCGAAGACGCTGATGAACCCGACGGCCAGGAGCCGGGGGAGGGCGGCGACCTCGACCGCGAACGCCCACAAACCGTGAACGCTGACCGCCACACCGCCGAGGGCGACCACGGCCTGGGGGCCGATGCCGGCGAGCGGGCGGGGCATCTTGCGGGCGGTGACCAGCACCACCGTCACCATCAGCAGCGCGCTGGCCGCGATCGTGCCGGCGCGTACAGGATCGGCGGTCACCCACCCGATCGGGGTGTCAAGAGAGATCATGACGGTCCTTTCACTATCTGATCGGCGTCTCCGAACGCCTGGGGCCACGGACCGACTCGGTCCGTGGCCCCAGGCGAACGCGGGCCCCGCTCCGGCGGGGCCCGCACCATCAGTTCTTCGGGCGCGCAGCGGCTTCCCCTTCGCGGGCCCACCCCTCCGCGACAGCACCCAGGGCGGTGCGCCATCCCTGGTGGGTCGCAGGATCGACCGGGGGGATGTCACTCCCGAAGATCGAGAAAGCGGCGGCGGCGGCTTGGGCTTCGGTACCGGGCTGGATCGGGGTCATCGGCATGACCATCTCCTGCTCCTGACTCACGGCGGCCGGTCTCTCCGACCACCAGGGTCCACGGACGAGCGGTCCGTGGGCCCTGGTGGTCGGGCGGGCCCGTGGGCCCGCGCCGGTCACAGCCGGTTGGGCTCGAAGGCGAAGAAGGTCACCTCGAAGGACCCTCGCGTGTCGATCTCTTCCTGCGTGATGGCGAGGACCCCGTGGAAAGCCTCCTGCCGCGTGGACCCCTCGCGGACGCTGACGGTGCCGGCCAGCGTGTGACCAGCGCCCTGGCTGGTGCGCACAGAGATGATGTAGTGGTACTCGATCATGGGTAGCCCTCCCTGGTCGGCCGCTCCGACCACAAGGGCCCACAGGCACCGTGGGGTGTCTGTGGGCCCTTGTGGTGGGCGGGCCCCGCACCCGCAAGGCGCGGGGCCCGCTGTTCACCTAGCGCGGCCGTGGACCACGGCAGTGAAGTGCGCACCGCCGAGCGTGGCGGCGTCCGCGTACCGCCGTGCCTCGGCCGCGCTGACGTGCCACCGTGCCGCGCCGCCGCTGTCACCCCGAGCCGACAAGCGGTCGCCCAGCGCCTGGTGCGCGTGCGCCTGGTCGGCGAGGTCAGCGGCTAGGGCGGCGGCCTCGGCTGCGGTGTAGCTCATCTTGCGCGCGCTCACCGGGGCCGGCCCTCCGACCTCTTGTTGACCTCGGCCAACTTCCGCCGCAGGTCCTCGCGCTCCGCATCGGTCATGCGGCCGCCGCTCATCGCGCACCTCCCGCCGCCCTCGCTCGGGAGCTCTGACCGCACCGGCACCGCCAGTACCCGCACAGCCCGCACGCATCCTCCGCCCCGATCACCGGCGAAGTGAGCGTGAGAAGCGGTGCGCTCGCGGCGCCCGGCACCATCTCGCCCAGCGTGCGCCGGACTCGCTGACCACTGCGAGCGGCCACTTGGTCGCCGTGCCGCACCAGGTGCCGCACGAGCGCGTGGAGTTCTTCCGCACTGCCGCGCGGGTGCGGCCGGGCCGGCGCCGGCTGAGGTTGGCGCCCGTCCTTCTCGTGCCGGGTCGGGCGAGGCGGCCACACCGGCCGCTCCGGCAACGGCGGACGAACCACGCGAGCAGTGGTACTCATGCGACCGCCCCCCACCCGGTCTCGACACGGCGCGCGCGAGCCCGCTCCGCTAGCTCCGCGCTGGCCTGGTGCGCCACTCGCGAGCTGACCACCGCAGGACGCGTCGTCGCCCGGCACGCCTCCTCCAGCAGCCGGCGCATGCCCCGCGCACGCGTGTCCTGGCGAAGCGTCAGCTCCTCGTCCTCGCGGCGGGCCTGCTCCAGGCGGTCCTCCTGGGCCAGCCGGGCGCGGTAGAGCTGGGTGCCGTGGGCGCCGCCGCGCACGCGGTCATCCCGCCGGCGGTCGCCATCTCCCTCACGCAGCGCCAGCTCGTGGCAGGCGATGCGCGCCGGGCACCCCTGGCAGATCACCAGCAGTTGGGCGCGGCGCTTGCGCCACTCAGCCCCGCCCTCACCATCGCGGCGAAACCAATCCCCCGGAGCCGGGTTCGTCTGCTGCGCGCAGACCGCCGCTTCGAGCTCGGCCTCCAGCTTCGGGCGCCGCGCGGCGCGCGCCTCTTGTACCGTCATGGCCATGGTCGTGTCCTTCCTGTTGGGACGACCTGCACAGACAGCCCCCGGGTCGCACCCCGGGGGCTGTCCCCCTTTTCTTCTCGGCTCCTCGTTGCACGAGCAGCCACGGCCCGGCCACCGCGAGAGCGCGGTGGCCGGGCCGTGGTTGTTCGTCGCGGTGCGGGTCAGGCGGCCGCGGTGGTGGTGGCATCCCGCACCACTGGCAGCGCGAAGCCGTAGACCTCCTCGGCGGGCGTCCAGTCGATGAAGAGCCGGACGGGCCCCGGGACTTCGCTCAGCATGGTCTCCACCACAAGGTGGAGGGTGCCGGCGATCTCCGTCTCGACGACCGTCACGGTCCCCCCGGTCTGGCCGTACAGGTGATCCAGCTCGCGGACCGACCAGGTCATCAGGCAGGTGGCGCTCTCGCCGAACTCCACACGCGGAAGCGGGGCGGCGGGCAGGCCCAGGGCGGTGCGGGTGCGCTGCGCGAGGTGCTGCGGGGCGTGCGTCATGTCGTCCTCCAGGAACGGTGTCGCGGCGCTCAGGCCGGGAGCGGTCGCCGCTGCGTGTACTGCTGGCCGAGTTCGACCTGACGGCGGGTGTGCGCCTCCATGTCCTGCGGGGCCAGCGGGACCGGGCGCCCCTCCAGCGGCGCGTCTCCAGCCGGCCGATCCGCGCGTAGCAGGTCGGCGTCGCGCACAGGCCGGGCAGCCCGGCGCCACTGCGCGCGGCGATCGCGAGAGGCCTGACGGGCAGCCGTACGCTCCCGCTCCTGTGTCAAACGCTCGGTCGTCTCCCGCATCAGGCGTTCCGTCGCCCTCGCCTCCGCGAGCCAGACCTCCATCTCCCGGCCCTCGCTGCACCGGGCACTCGGGCAGGACTTGCATACCTTCCGGTGTGCCACCAGGGCGCTGCGGGCCGCCTCCAGCATCTTCGGCAGCATCGAGGTTCGGCGCGGCGCGGTGACCATTTGGGAGAGAGCCGGCGCCGCCTCAACCCTCGGCTTACGCAGCACGGTCGTCGGGCGGCGGTGGCCGGTCTCCGCCCCGCCCTCCTCCAGACGTTTCTGCCACTCCGTGATCGTGACGTCGAGGGTGAGCCGGCGGTTGCTGCCCAGGCGGCAGCGGACGGCAGCGTCCTTCCACGTACGGCCAGTGTCATGCGGCACGAGCTTGGGCTTTTTGGTCTGGAGCCCGGTGATCGGCACCCAGGTCCCGCAATCGGCGCAGACCACCGACGCGCAGGCCGGACGCAGGTCGTACTGGTGGGACCGGAGGGAGGAAAGGGCCAGTGGCGGGGCTGCGTTGACAGTGCGGGAGCGGGTCCGGCTCTTACGAGGGCGAGCGGTGTGCTCATCAGGCGAAGTAGACATCTGGGCTCCTCAAGAACGGAGTGGCGGGGTGCGGATCGCGATGCCCTCTCCGCCCTGCGGGCCGCACGACACGAAGTCGGCGTCCCGGAGGACGGTCAGCGCACAGCGCTGCGACGTGCACGCAGTCGTCGGCCGTCAGGCTCCGGAGGAGTTCGATGGTGCTCTCGCGTCCTACAGCTCGCTGAGGACTACTCCGGCCACCCCGAAGGGCGAACGACTACTGCGGTGATGCGAGTGGTGCGGTGGCGCGAGAGAGACCTCGAAGCACGTGACCTCGGGGGCTTCTTGCGCCGCGCACTCAATGTAGACCACTAGCGACTCTATGCGCTAGTGGTAGCGCTAGAAGTTTGCGTGGCGTAGTCTTCTACACGTAGCGCTGCACCAGAGAGGGCGGTGCGTAAATTCGAGGGAGGAGCCGATGCCCGCCACAGGTGGTTACGCGGAGATCGCCGGGATCTATCGCAAGCAGATCCAGGACGGCCTTCTGGCACCTGGCGCCACCATGCCGTCACTGCGAGAAGTGTGTGAGCTCTACGGCGTGGCGCAGACGACCGCTAACCGGGCCTACCAAGCTCTCAAGATGGAAGGCCTGACCATCGCAAAGCCTGGCGTGGGAACGATCGTTGCCGGGCCAGTCAGCGACAACATCAGCACACGCGTTCAGATGTACGCGGAAACGCAAAAGGCATTGAGCGGCGGGGAAACCTCACGCATCTTGGAGGTGGGCACCGTCGGTGCAGATGAGCTTGTAGCACCGCGCCTTGACGTTGCTCCAGGCACTCCAGTGCACGTGCGTCGCCGTCTCGTTAGTCGCCACGGAATACCAGTGCACCTCAGCAACTCCTACTACCCGGCGTACGTGATTGCTGCAACGCCAGAGCTGACCGAGCCGGTCTCCACTGGCGGATCGCGCGAGCTAGCCGCAGCCCGACTGGGGGCGGCACAAGATCGCGTTCTGGAGGAAGTGACCTCACGCCTGGCTACGAACTCCGAGAAGCAGCACCTCGGCCTGTCCGCCGGTGACATTGTGGTGAGCCAAGTCGTACGCACGGTTACTCTATCGGACGATCGCATCGTGGAAGTGGCCGTAAAGATCACCGGAGGAGCGACCATCCTGCGGTGGAGCACGCTCCTGAGCAACACAAGCCCGCCAGAGCAGTGAACCAGTAGCGCTGCTTAACGCCGAAAGCCGCCCCTGTTGGCGCAGGAGCGGCTACTTCGGTTCGACTCGCCGGACCTCGCAATCCCGAGTCGTGCTGCACGCGAGGTGACCTCGCGGGCGGTGGTGCCGCGGCCCTCAGGGGTCCGCGTGGTCACCTCTGCCCAGGATACGGGCCCAGCCCGAGCGCCGGTAGCGCTCCCAGCGCTTTGTCCGCTATCTGGTGGTCACCCCTCCTGCGCGCGGCTCCCCTACCCCCAGGGACCACCCGTGACCCGCCAGCACCACCGCCGCCACTCGGCCGCGGTCCTCGCACTTCTCACCGCCGCGCGCTCCGCGCGGTCGTACGGGCGGCCGGGGGGTGATGAGGAGCTCCGGCCGCCGCGCCATCCCGCCCTTCGGCCACCTTCCAGTGGTTCAGGTCGGGACGGCGCCGGGGGGAGCCGGCCCGCTTGCTGCCCGCGCTACTGCCGCGGTGCCGGTGGGCCGGGGGTGGCTCGATGAGCTACCAGGCCCAGACGTGGGTGGATGCGGTCGGGATCAAGCACTGCAAGAACGGTGGTGAGCTGCTGGTGCTGATCCGGGTGGCGAACCACACGAACGGTGAGATGCGCGGCTGCTACGCCTCGGCCGAGACGCTGGCTGGCGAGTGCCTGATGGGCGAGTCCACCGTGCTCAAGCACCTGCGTCGTCTCAAGGCCGGCGGGGTGCTGGTGCCGGGCGACCCAGAGTTGGTGAGCCATCTGCGAGCGGACCGGCGCCCGCCGGTCTACGACCTGGCGGGCGGGCACGAGGCGGGCTGCCCGGGGAAGCACAACGTGGGCGACATCTGCCGCGTCGAAGCCGTCGAAGCCACGGGTGTTCAGATCGAGCACCCGCGTAAGCCCGCCCGCGCCACGGGTGCTCGATCTGAACACTCGCAGAAAAAGCGCAGGTCAGCGGGTGGTCGATCTGAGCACCCGTCGAAGGAAACACCCGCCACGGGTGTTCAAATCGATCTCTCACGGGTGTTCAAATCGAGCACCAATAGTTGTAAGGAATTGAACTCTCTCTTCATCCCCGCTGGCGCGTTCACCGCCCGGCCCCCCCGGCCCTCGCCCGAGCGAGAGAGAGAAGCGAGTTCACCCAAGGCAGACCCTTCGGGCCCCCCCTGTGCTTCCGCGCAGGAGGTGCCTTCGGCGGCCTGTGCCGTGGAGGCTGCGATGCCGGGCCAGCGGCAGCAGGGCGAGGGGGGCGAGGACCTGGAGCTAAGGGTCGGCAAGGTCGTGGAGGCGTACGTCCTAGCCCTTGGAGGCGTCTATCCCACTCAGGCGACCACCCAGCGACTGCGTACCCAGGCGCGTGAGCTGTTGGCGCGTGGCTGGCCGCTTGACCACGTGGTCAAGCTCGCCGCGCAGATGCCGGGGCGGGGCTACGTGGACTTGACCCGGCACGCCGACCACAATCCCCCGCCGGCTCCAAAGACCGCCGGGTCGGGGGCGGCGGTGGCCTGGTGTGGCCAGTGCGACTCCCCGGAATACCGCTGGATCGCGCCTCGCGAGGGCAGCCCGCGCCGGTGCCCGCAGTGCAACCCCGCACTGGTTACGACCACGACCCTGACCGCGACGGTTTGAGCTCGATGAACTCGGGAGACCCCACGGTGATCACCGCCCGTACCGGCCATCACGACGACCAGGCATCCGGCGAGGTCTTGCGCTCGGTCCCTCCGCAAGATCTCGACGCCGAGCAGTCGGTGCTGGGCGGCCAGCTCCTCAGCCGCGATGCCATCGCCGACTTCCTCAGCTCGCCCATGAAGCCCGCGGACTACTACCGGCCCGCGCACGAGACGATCCAGCAGGCGATCACCAAGATCTACGGTGACGGTGAGCCCGTCGATCCGATCACGGTCGCCGCCGAGCTGACCAAGTCCGGCGACATCACCCGTGTCGGGGGCGCGCCGTATCTGCACGCCCTGGTCGAGGCGGTCCCCACCGTCGCGAACGTTGAGTACTACGCTCAGATCGTCCACGACCTGGCCGTACGCCGGCGCCTGATCGAGGCCGGCACTCGCATTCAGACCATGGCCTGGTCCGGTGAGGGCGAGGTCTCTGAGATCTCTGACGCGGCCCAGGCCGAGATCCACGCCGCCACCGAGATCGCTACGGCCTCCGACCCCCAACGCCCCGGCGAGGGAAGCATGGCCACCACGATCGACGAACTGCAGGCGATCCAGAACCGCGGTGGCAAGCTCACCGGCGTGAGCACCGGTTTCAGAGACCTGGACGCCTTGACACAGGGCCTGCAGCCCGGCCAGCTCGTCGTCATCGCCGCACGTCCGGCCGTGGGGAAGTCGACCCTCGCGCTCGACTTCGCCCGGGCCTGCTCGATCCGTGACGGCCAGCCCAGCGTCTTCTTCTCGCTGGAGATGGGCGCCTCCGAGATCAACATGCGCATGCTCTCGGCCGAAGCCCGCGTGGGCCTGCACAAGATGCGCTCGGGCAACCTCACCGAGGACGACTGGCGAGCCATCAGCCGCAAGACCCCCGCTATCGAGGCAGCCCCGCTCTTTCTCGACGACTCCGCCGACCTGACGATGCTCCAGATCCGCTCGAAGTGCCGGCGCTTGCAGCAAAAGCACGGACTGAGCATGGTCATCGTGGACTACCTACAGCTCATGGAGTCCGGCAAGCGTGCCGAGAGCCGCGTGGTGGAGGTCGGCCAGATCTCCCGAGGGCTGAAAAAGCTCGGCAAGGAGCTCGGCGTGCCAGTGGTCGCGCTGTCCCAGCTCAACCGCGGCTCCGAGATGCGCACCGACAAGCGCCCCCAGGTCTCGGACCTACGCGAGTCGGGATCGATCGAACAGGACGCGGACATGGTGATCCTGCTGCACCGCGAGGACGCCTACGACAAGGAATCGGCCCGCGCTGGTGAAGCGGACCTGATCGTGGGCAAGCACCGCAACGGGCCCACAGCGACGATCACCGTCGGCTTCCAGGGGCACTACTCGCGATTCGTGGACATGAGCCCAGAATGACCGCCGCAGGAACATCCCCCCGGGGCTCTGCGGCCTCGCGCAGGGCCTCAGGTGGCCCGCTGCGGGCCTCAAGGTGATCAAGTCGTCTTTCCGGGGCAGGGCCGCGTGGCGTCCCTTAGGCGCCCGTACGAGCCTTTGGGGCGACCGGCGGTGACTTCGCATCAGGAGCGCCCCACGACAGCGCCCCGTCTGTCGCCTATCTGCCCCAGGCGTGACGTTCTGCTCGAAAGCCCCGTTGGGCCACCACAACCGTCGTGCCCGACAGGATGACCCGTGTCGCCATTGCGTAACCCACGCCCGCAGCCCGTCGTGGTGGAGCCCGAGGTGCTGGACGCCCACCTCTCCCTCCACGACCTGGGCCTCTACGTAAAAGTGAGCCAGTGGCTCCCGCTCCTGGTTGAAGACGTCAGCGTCCACGACTGCATCGCCCACATGCGCTACGGGGCGTTCGGCGAGCAAAACAGCGAGGTCGAGCTTCGAGCCGGTCTTCAACGCCTCGCTGACGCCGGCCTCCTGGAGCTCGGCGAGGGATGACACGCCCCTCGCCGACGTCCACGGCGAGGGCCTGCCTCAGCCACCAAGCGGCGCGGCCACCGCGCAGGAGGCCCTGGCCACGACGAAGGGGATCTCGCGGCGTGGCCGTCTGGATGAATGGGCCCCGCCGTCGCGCCGGGGCCTCTACGCTGGCCTGAGGCAGAAGCCCGCGTGCGAGGAGTGGCCGCTGTGAGTGACATCCCGGCAGTGCCGTACGACCCGGATGAAGAGGCTGTGGTGCGGCGCCTCAAGGCACAAGAGGCCGCGCTCGCTGACCTGCTCGATCAGCGCGGCGCCCCGGCGGCGCCCCTCGCGGGCCCGGTGATGGTCACCGTCCACGGCGAGCGCTTCACTGTCCCGCTCACGGCTCGCGATATCCGCGCGGTCCTGCCCGAGCCGGCTGTGGCCGAGTTCGATCAGGAGCTGGCTGGCGCGCCGCCGCACGCGGTGGGACCGCTCCTGCGTCGGTGGGCGCTGGAGACGCTGTCTGGCGATGGTGATCCGCTGGATCACGTGGACGTTTTGATCGCCGCGGAGCGTAAGGCCGCCGCTGACTCAGGGGCGGCGGCGTGAGGTTTCGTGTCGCCTATGCCCCGGCGGCCGAGCAGGCGCTCGGTAAGCTTCCTGACCCCGATCGCTTCCGTGCCGCGGTCGCACGCACGATCGGCGCTGACCCTTATGCCCACGACTCCGCGTCGGTCGGTGGGGATCGCGACCGGCGCGAGGCCGTGGTGGAGCGCGTGATCCTGCGCTATGTCATCTCGGCCGGCATCCTCACCGTCACCGTGGTCCGCCTCATTCCTGAGCCCTGAGCGCCCGTTAGGTGAGGTCTGGGCCTGCTGACAGGTGGTGGGCGTGGCGGGGCCTCGCCCTCGCCGTCATCAGTGGATCGTGGTCGCGGTTTCCAACTCCAGCACTATGCGCGCTCCTCCAGGTCTGACGCGGGGCGCATCCCCCCGCTGACTGGACAGTGCGCGCGCACCGGACGAGTGATCAGTCCGCCCCGGGGCGCCGGCCCGGGGCGGACTGATCGGTGGGGGCGTTAGTCGGTGGCTTTGGGGAGGCCGTCGTCCAGGACGATGCGGATGAGCGCGCCGTGCTGGCTGTGCTCGGTGACGTCGGCCAGTCTGGCCGCGATGCGGTCGTAGGTGGTCACTGCCAGGGCCCAGTCGGCTTCGGCGAGCGCACTGGAGTGTCGGGTCTTCCACAGCTCGATCAGCAGCGCGATCAGCGATCGGCCCGACAGGGTGGTCTTGACGCGTCCTTCGCGGCCCTCTTCGCGGCCATCGTCGACTTCCTCGATGGCGGCTGGCGCGCGGAAGTGCGCGTGCCCACTGGCGAGAGCGGCGATCCACTCCCACGTGTCGCGGTGGGTGACCAGCTCAGCGGAGGCCACGCCTGCGGCGGTCAGCAGGAGCACGCCGTGCTGGATACCGGGGTCGCGGCGGGCCGGGGCGGCCGGCGTGGTGTGCGGGGCCTGGGTGGGAAGCGTCATGCCGCGGTAGGCGGCCTCAACCGCCTCTTTGAGGGCCGAATCATCGGCGCGGGAGGCGGTGGCAGGCTGGGCGGCTGTGGGCTGCGGGTCAGTCAAGGTTTCCCCCTGAGGTCCGGCGGTGTCGATATTGGCGTGCTCGTGATGCGGCGCAGCGTCCGTAGAGAGCTCTCTCGCTGGTGCTGGCGTCCAAAAGTCGTGCTCCTCCGCGAGCTCTTCGGGGGGCGCGGCCGCGTCGCTATCGCCGTCGTCGCGGGTGGGGCGCAGGCCGTCGTTCCTGTCCAGGATCTGCCCGAGTGCCGCGGTGACTTGCCGGGCCTCGGCTCGGGTCTCGGCGAGATCGCCGATCATCTTGTCTTGGCGCCGCCGGAGCTCGCGGTTTTCCTCGCGCAGCCCAGACACCCCGGCCTGCACGACCTCCAGCACCTTGAGGCGGCTCTGTGTCACCTGCCCATACAGGGCGGCCATCCCGTCGGTGGGGTGATCGAGCCGCTGGCGGATCGCTGTCAATCCCGCGGTCGGGTGGTCGAGCTGGTCGCGTAGCGCCGCCACTGTCGTGTCCAGGTCCTCAAGCGCCCCTGCCGCTGGCTCGCCGATGGGCGCGCTAGGTGTGCTTTCGGGCTCTTTTCGTTTCCACTGCACGTGACCCCCTGGCTACTCGGTGTGTGATCGCTGGTACCTCCCCACGCGTGACCGGGGAGACGCGCGGCGAGCGTGGTGATTTCCAGCCGAAGACCAGGGGGCGTACCCGCGTAGCGGAATGGGGCGCGCGCGTCGCCCGCAGCCGTGCGAGGTACGGGCAGCGAGCCCCTCTCGCTCTCTCCCTGAGGCCGGTCCCTCGCCGTGAGCTCGCCCTCGCACGAGTGTGGCTGGACGGTCGCCGTCCCGGTCCGACAGGCGCTACCACCCGCTCGCCGCCGGTCGCGCCCGCTCGGCGATGGTCTACTCCCGGCCCCGGCCTCGGTCAGCTCCTCTCACGAGTCGCGAAGGCGGGGCTGCGCGCGCGGTCCTGGATCGTCAGCTCTCAGTGCGGGCCCGGGGCCTGGCCCAGCGTCAGCAGTGCGGCGCGCTGGGTGCGACGACCGGATGCTGGGGAGGTGCGCCTGGTGGTCACCTGCGGGTGCTGTGCGCCCCTGTGGGTCGTGACAGACATCGGGCTGTGGGCCAGTCGGGTGGGGGCGCGGATCAGGAGCTGAGGGTGCCGCGAGGGGGTAGGGACAGGGCGACCGATACCTGTGGCGGCCGGCCGAGCCCGGCCGGGACAGCACGGCGGCGGCGCAGCGGCACCAGAGGTAATCCAGCACGAGGACCGGCACCCGGAGCGGGCGGTGAGGGCGCGACCGCGCAGCGACGCTTGCCGTCCTGCGCCCCTCGTCCGCCGGCCGCCCGGCAGCCCGTTCACCGCCGCCGCTGCTCCCACCCACCGCGCCCCGGTCGTACGCGTCGGCCTGGCAGCCCGCGTCCGCACCGCGCGCCGCTGCGGACCCCCGGCGCCGTGTTGCCCCAGAGCCCGCGCCGTCCAGCCGCTCGCCCCGTGCACCTTCGAAGCCCACCTGTCGCTTGGCCGTCCAGTCTCTCGCGGCCTGAGCGCCGCCGAGCCCCCGCGGCTCGGGCACGGCACCCGCCCGCGCACCGGGTCGTACCCGCGCCCGCGCCGCCGCCGAACTCAGCGCCGCCGCCTACCGCCGGCCCGCGCCCTGCGCCCACACGCCGCCGTGCCGCACTCGCCCCGGCCGTCCCGCGCCGTAGCTGCTCGCCCTGGCCTCGGGCCGTGACGCAAGCGCGCTCGGCGCAGCCGGCTCGGCCGCCCGCCGGCGGGCCCGGTGCTTCCTCGCGCGGTGGCTGCTGGCCCCACGAAGGCCATGACGGCCGCGAGGGCCTCCCACCGTGTCTCCCCATGCAGGGACCATCCCCGCACGCACGGGGAGCGGGCCAGGTGGACCAGGTACCGGTTCCGCATAGACTCGCACTCGTGGACCTCCCCGAAAGTTTGATCGATTTGCGGCGTGCCGCCGAGACCGAGCGCACGCGCCTGCGCGACCTCCCGCACGAAGAGAAGAGGGGCAACGTGCTCGGGGTGCGGCTGCCATCGGACGCGGAGCGGCTACGGGTCCTGGAGTGGTGGCTGGGGCTCCAGCTCGTTGTGGTGCACGAGCATCTGGCGGCGCTCGGCGCCCCCTCCTCGGTCTCGGCTCAGGGGTCGGGCGTCGAACAGTCGCCGAGCCCGGGGTGGTGGGTGGTGTGGGCTCGCGCTGCGCCTGGTCGCCCGCGCCGGGGCGAGCTGCACACGGTCGGGTGCTGGGTCTCCGCACGTGAGCCGCAGATGAGCCGTCAGGAGGCCGCGGCCTTGCTGGATAGTGTGCGAGGAACGGTGGCGGTGTGCCCGGTGTGCGGGCCGCCAGTTCACCGGCGCCCGGGCGCCGCGTAGTTGGGCTGGCGCTGGTGGCCGGCGGCCCCGTCCGGCCCCATCGACGGTCAGCTCGCCTCGGTCGTGTGGTGCTTGCGGATGAGGGTCATGCCGAGCCGGTCGGCGTCGGCAGTAGTGAGGCTGTAGCTGAATCCGTCTGCGGCGACCTCGAGTCCGCCAGGGCTAATCGCCCTGACCTCATAGTCGCGCCATCGGTTCTCCGGCAGGGTGGCGTACTCGAAGTGGACGACGTCGCCTCCACGGAAGGCCCGGCCGTTGATCTCGATCATGATCATGGCTGCACGTCGCGGGCGTGCAGCGTCTCGCGGTGCCGCCACTGGCCGTCCTCCCAGTGCATGACCTTCGCGGTGTCCGCGCCAGTCTTCAGCGCCGCTCGGACGTGCGCGAACGCCTTCGTCTCACTGGGGTGTGCGACTTCGGCCAGTTGCACACCCCTCTGGGTCAGGATCACGCGCCACGGCTCGCGGGGCTTTGCTGGCATGGTCAGCTCTTCCTGTCTGTGTGGGACGTCTTCTCGTGCTTGTGGATGCTGGCGTGGGCCCCGACGTAGGAGCACCCTCCTATCTGTCGTTGGGTGTCGGCCGGTTGGTGCCCAGCCATGTGCTGTACTCGTCCGCCGCATCGCATAGGACGTTGACGCGTGGTTCCTCGTCGGGGCGAAGGTCCCACTGGACTTCCGTGACGAGCCAGCGATCCTCGTTTCCGTCACCCGTCTCAACGAGGAACGTCTCGCCGATACGCGGGAGAGCCGGAAGGACGTGCACCTCATCCTCGTCGCCGAGCCACAGGGTGACCTTGATGTCCCCGGCTGGCTGTACGGCATGGGCGGGGCCGATAACCGCAACGGTGCGCCCGTGTCGAGTAAGTGCGGTGACACGGCCGGTGGTCCGGGCGTGGTCGGCGATGTCACCGAGCCGTGCACGGGCGGCCTCGATACCGATGGCGTTCTCCATAGAAAAACCTTAAGGGGCTTAAGGTATTGACTGCAAGGGGTTACGTGCTATTCGTGCTCTGTTCGGTCGCCGAGGCGGCGGGCGCACCCGCTTCGCCGCAGAAGCGGGGATCCCCCATCGTCGGACGACGCTCTCGGCCCGGGTCGCGCTGCGACATCGCGGGCCGCGTTCTCACCGAAGCTGGCCACGCACCTCCAGGCAGTCGCCTTCCACGCGGTCCGATGGGCGCTACGAACCCGTTCGATGACGGTGTATCCCCGGCCTCAGGTGGCCCCCAGGGCGTTGAGTACGCTGCCGCCATGACCGAGAGCCCGTACGCCTACGAGTACGAGCGGCAGCGTGCCGGGCAGTTGGCCCTCGGCCGGCTCCTCTCACGAGCCGTCAAGGCGGGGCTGCGCCCGCTGTCCTGGATCGTTAGCCCTCAGGGCGTCCTGATCGGCCAGGCCTCTGGCGCCCAGAGCCGCGCCGACCTAGAGCGGCTCTTCGAGCACTGGGTCGCGTTCCTCGGCGAGGGGCTGGTCCGTGAAGCCGACCAGATCTCGATGTCCACCTCCGAGGTCGTCAAGACCGCCCACACCACACAAGCGCCGGGCACCGGGCAGGGGATCACCGTCCGGCTGCGCATCACGGTCACCAGCGACTGGGAGCCCTACTTGTAGAGGGGCGTCTGGGGTGCCAGCCGGCGCGGTCGTGCGGCGCGACGGGCGCGTGCCGCACGGGTAGGGCGCGAGCGGTCGGCAGGCGGGTTGGTGCAACAACTGCCTGGCCTCGCGTAGTCGAGGCCAGGCAGCGCGTAGGGCCTATGCCCGCGGGATGTCGAGCGGCGAGTCGGGGCAGGTGGCAGCCTCCTTCACCAGCTTGTTCTTCTCGTCGGCGTCGACCTTCAGGTCCCAGCGGGTCTTGGTTGCTGTCCAGTCTTCGATGTAGGTGCAGCGGGCCTGTGCGGCGGGTGGCATCCAGGTGGTCGGGTCCTGGTCGGCCTTCGACCTGTTGGTGCGGGCGGTGACGGCGACGAGACTGCGGTCGGCGGTGAGGTCGTTGGCGTAGGCCTGGCGGCGCGCGGCGCTCCAGCGTGAGGCGCCGGAGTCCCATGCCTCGGCCAGGGGGACTAGGTGGTCGATGTCGAGCTTGCGCGGGTCGGTGACTTCGACGCGGTCGTAGTAGGAGACCCACCGGCCGCCGGTGATCTTGCACCTACCGGTGGTCGTGAGGGGGCCGACGGACTCAGCGAGCAGCACCTCAGACCTGGTCGTGCAGCCGTCGCCGTCTGCGTCGACCCAGTGGCGGAAGGCCGACCGCTCGTACCCGGTGCGGCTTTCGTCGGCGACGGGCAGGGCGTCGATGGCGTCGCGGAGGGTGACCTCGGCGGCGTGGGTGGGTGTGGCGGTCAGGAGCGGAAGGGCGGTGAGGGCGGCGGCCAGGAGGCCGCGCACGAAGGTGATCATGCGGCCTACCTACCGGTCGCCGCCCGGATGGCGCGATGGGCCGGACGGTAGCTCACTCGTGTGAGTGCATAAGTCGTACCGGCGGCTGGTGCGAGGACGGGCCACCGCGTGCCGCGGGCCCGTAGTTCGAGGCGGTCGTTCGTGACAGGAGGGCAAGGTCGGTCGGCGTACTCGTGCACCGGGCCGGCGCGGTGACTGCCTGAGTCGCGGTGCCGGCGTGTCCCTCCCCGCGTGTGCGGGGAACAGCACCAGGTCGGGTTCCGTGAACACCGGCTCGGGGGGCCACCCCCGCATGCGCGGGGAACAGTTGACGCTGACGTCGTACTCAACTGCCGCCGAGGGTCCATCCCCGCGTGCGCGGGGAGCAGAGCATTTGACCTGCTCGTCTATCGGGTCGGGCCTGGGGACTATCGGGTGGCGAGAGGGGGGGGGTCGCCAGCGAAGAGGGCCTGGGTCAACCGTTGAGCGTCCGTCAGGGCGTCCTGCAGGTGACGGCATTCGCTGTCGGCCCAGGCCCAGCCTGGGGTGGTGTGGTCGGTGCCGAGCTCGCCGTGCAGGGTCACGACTTCTGTCGCGGCGGCCAGGAGGAGCTGGTGCGCGCGCTGGTGTGGCAAGCCGCGTTCTTTAACGCCCAGGGTGAGGGCGGCCAGGAAGACGGCGGCGGTTTCGGTGCGACCGGGGGCCAGCGGTTGGAGAGTGGGGCTTGCCAGCCACTCTCGCAGTCGCTCCAAGCGGTCCATGATCGTGGCCAGCGCGCCCAGGAGTTCGGTGACTTGGGTGCTGGTGTCGATGAGCTCGGCCCAGTGCAGGATGCCGGCGGGGGCTGTGCTTCGGTCATAGGGCTGGCCTGGTCCTGGTCCGGGGGGCGTGCTGATGGGGTCGCAGTGCACGGTGGAGGCAAAGAGCTGTGCGCGGCCGGCGTCGAGGTCCAGGGCAGTATCGAGAGCGGTGAGGATCGCGGTGTCGGCGCGCTCGAGTAGGGCGTCGAGAGGGTCGGGTTGTGGGGTCGGTGTCATCGTCCACCTCCATCGTCGGTGTCCAGCAGTAGGGGCTTAAGGCGGGCTCGCGCGCGGCTGACGTTCTTGCGTACGGTTTCGGGTGTCATATCAAGAGCGGCAGCGATCTCAGCGTGAGAGAAGCCGTCTCGGTGCCAGGCCATGACCACGCGTTGTCGGGGCGGCAGGGTGTCCAGCGCGGCTAGTACGCGTCGTTCCTGTTCCTCCAGCACTACCTCGCCCAGGGGGCTGCCGTTCTGGTCGGGCTGGTCGGGGGTCTGGTCGGTGAGGATCTCTCTGGCGGGGCGGCGTAAAAGGGCGCGGGTGGCGACCAGGCGCAGCCACGCGCCCGGATGTTGGATCTGGTGCCACTGGGGCAGGGCCGCCTCGAAGGCGGCCTGGACCGCGTCGGCTGCCTCGGGGGCAGCGGCACCCTGGCGCATCAGGTGTCGCACCAGGCGGGCCATGTGCTGCCCGTAGTACTGCGCGAAGTCGGCCCCAGGGCTATCAGCGCCCGGGGCCGGGCCAGGAGTGAGGGCAGGTGCGTCGTCACCTGACACTGCGGAGGCCGGCTCGGCCCTGGCGCCAACGTCTTGAGCGTCATCGACCACGGCGTTGCCGTCCGATCTCCACGCGCAGCAGCTGCAGGTGGGTGAGGGTGCTGCCGGGCGACAGTTCGCGGAGCTGGTCGGTCGCGCCTTGCTGATGTACCCGGGCAAGGTGTACCCGTGCTCGGGCCCGTAGCCACTGGGCGCCCAGTCTCGCCACCACTAGCGCCGCTACCCCCGCCGCAGCCGTGGCCTTCTCCAGCACCATCCACGCCCCTTCTCAGTCGCCACGAGAACTCCTCGCTGCAGGAAGAGTGCGTGGGGGCGGCTGATCGTGACGCCCGATCACCCATACGAGTGGCCGGGGGGTAGACCGCCGCGCTGCCCGCGTCGTGAACGCAGCAGCCGCCAGGCCCTGGGAGGCGGCGAACCGGGGTCGTCCTGGCTGAGCGCGGCGCCGTGTCGCGCCCATCGCAGGAGTTGGTGGCGCGCCCGAGGGGGTTGGCGCACCGCAGCGCCTGGCCGTCCGGCTGTCCCCCTCGATCCGCGCCGGCCGCCGCGGCGATGTTCGCGAGCCCCGCGATCCCGGCGAGCGCGTCCTGGCCGCCCCTGAGCGGGCAGACCCAGATCAGCCCAACCAGCTCGCTGCGCACCAGGGGCATCATGAGCGGCCCCGGCGCGACTCCCTCGCCCAGCGCGGCGGTGTGTGTCTCCCTCAGGGTGACGACGCCGCTGTAGTCGCCGGCCCGCAGCCGGGCGGTCTCCGCGTCGGCCTCCTCGACCGCGCCGGGCACGGTCTGAAGCGCACACCACACCAGCCGCGTCGTCCGCAGCTCCTCCGGCGCCCCGGCCGCGTCGAGCGCGGCGGCGAACTCCGCCCGACCGCGCCGGCGGCCGGGTCGGGACGGCGCCGGCGGGCCACGCGTAAGCGGCGGGCGGCGCGCGGGGCCGCCAGGAGCGCGAGGCCGGAAGTGAGGCTTCCGAGGAACTCGGGCAGCGCGAGCAGCATGAGGTCGACCACGGGCAGGCTGAGGCGTCGAGCCGACCGCCGCGGTCACGCCTTCCGGGCCGGTGCGCGTCCGAAAGACCGCCATGTACGGCGCCGCCCACCAGAAGGTGGCCCGGCCGCCCCGCGTGGACCCGGGCATCGCGGAGGCGGAAGGGCGAGGCGGTCGGGGCAGGGTCCATCCCCGCGTGCGCGGGGAGTAGCGCGATCGACCTGCGGATTGCGGCTGGTGCCCCCGCCGTAGGCCGCCTGGCCCGGGACGCCTCTTCCGCTACCGGAGCCCGGATCAGTCGCGCTGTTCCGCCAGGGATTGACATCCATCACGGCAGGCTAAAGGAGTGGGTTAATAGAAAGGTTAAGAAGAAGGATAAAGAATGCTAGAGTTGGGGTATGACATCCGAGGAAGAGCTCTTCGCGTCCGTCGATGCCCTGTTGGAGGAGGAGCCGCATCTTCCGCCTCCGGCGGAGCGGGCGCGGCTCCGTGAGGCTGCCGGCATCACCCAGGCCCGCCTTGCAACGGCTCTCAAGACCACGACGCAGTCGGTGAAGAACTGGGAGAACGGCCGCTCCGAGCCGAAGTCGCCGCGCCTGGAGGCATACCAGCGGCTGCTGAAGGGGTGGGCCGTGAAGTACCCCGCGGGCAGCGCCCCCGCCTCATCCACCCCGGCCCCGGCTGTCGCGCCGCAGTCGGAGGTACCCGAGACGTTCACCAGGCCGGCCGTCCCCGAAGAGCCGGAGGCTGCCGTCCCAGTCGCATCCGAGCGCCCCGCCCGTGCGGCAGCGCGCCCAACGGCGTCTCGGCGACCGACGGCGAAGAGGGCCGCCGCGCCCGCTGTCGACCCGCGCTTCCCGCATGGTCCGCTCGCCGTCCTCGATGGCGCCGGCTCCGCGTACGCGGTGGGCGGCGTCGTGCTGGACTGCCCGGCGACTACGGTGGTGGAGTTGGTGGAGTGGACGCTGCGTGAGTCCGGTCTCGGTGCGCCGAAGCTGCACCGGCACGGCAAGGACGCCGACCCGCTCATTGTCCTGATGGCGTCCGCAGCCGCGAAGTTCGGGCTGCCCGAGCGTCTGGAGGACCGTCGCGGCCTGCGCCTGTCGGAGGACCACCCGGTCGTCAAGCAGGTGTTGAAGGCGAAGTGGCAGCTCACGCAGCGTGGGTTCGGGCCGTGGGCGCGGATCTACCGCAAAGCGCAGGGCCGCGAGCGGCAGTGCGTGCAGTTGGCGATCCTGCCGTGGGACGCGCTCGACTCCCGCTCCTGGCCCGGGGTTGCGGAGATGGAGCCGGCCGACGTCGCCTGCGTTCTCGGGGTGTACGCGCAGCGGGTCATCACCCCGCGCGGCGGGACGGCGGTCAACGGCCTGGAGCTGATGACCGCGCTGCGGCCGCCGACCCGGCCGGTGCGCGACGAGGAGAGCGGCAACTGGGTCAGCGGCCCGAACCCCGGTTCGCTGGGCACAGAGCCGATGGACCCGGCGCCGCCGGAGGGTCAGCCAGAGCACCCCGCGATCCACCGGATCGGCTGGAAGGGCGGTTTCCTCCACGAAGAGGCGTACCAGTGGGTCCGGCCGGTGGACCTGCTCACCGACGACGAGTGCCTGCTCCCCTACGCCGTGGGCCTCGACCTCAACACGGCCTTCCTCGCCGCCGCCGCGAGGCTCACGGTCGGCCTGTCCGAGCCCGAGCACTTCGTGCGGCCGCAGTTCTACCCGAAGGTGCCCGGCTCGTGGCTGGTGGACCTCTCCCATGTGGAGCTGGACCCGCGCCTGCCTTCACCGTTCACGCCGGACGGCTCCCGGCCCACGGGGCCGGCCTGGTACCAGACGCACACCGTGGCCTACGCCCAGGAGCTCGGCTACAACGTGGAGCCCCTGGAGGCGTACCTGCGGCGGGAGACCGGCGCGTACCTGGACCCGTGGCACGACCGGCTCAAGAACGCGTACGTCGACACCCTCACCGATCTGGGCGTCACCAAAGGCCTCACCGACGCGGAGTTCCTGGCGGCGATGGAGCGGCACAAGGACGTCGACCCGACGATGACCGCCGTCCTCGCGGCGATCAAGGCCACGGTGAAGGGCGGCATCGGGAAGTTGTTCGAGAACCCGCAGGGCAAGGGTTACAAGGACGGCGAACCGTGGCCGGCCATGATGCGTCCGACCTGGCGTCCGGACATCCGCGCCGCGGTCATCTCCAAGGCCCGGGTCAACATGCACCGCAAGATGCTCAAGATGGCGGAGTTCACCGGCCTGTACCCGCTGGCGGTGCTCTCTGACTGCGTCGTCTACCCGGCACCCAGCCCGAGCCCGCTGGGCTTCCTCCCGTACGCGGAGTCCGGCAAGCCCATCCCCGGAGCCTTCCGACTCGGGCCCACGCCGGGCCTGGCGAAGCTGGAGGGCGCCCAGGAGATGCTCTGGGCGGTCGACCTGATGGAGAAGGGCCTGAACCCGGCCAGGCACATCAAGGGCGGCGATGCCGTACTGGACGAAGGAGAGTAAGCCGTGGGGGAGATCGAGGACGCGATCGAGCGCGCCGACCGGGAGGCGTTCACCAAGGAGCCGCCCAAGACCCTCAAGGGCCAGGTCGGGTTTCTGATCAAGCAGTTCGGCAGCGCGAAGGCCGTCGCGGCGGAGATCGGCGTCACCGCCGACTCCGTGAACAGGTACCGCCGCGGGGCCCGCAAGCACGCCCGCGTCGACGTCGCCGCGAAGATCGACGACGCCGTACGGCAGCGGTGGCAGCCGCTAGTGCGCAAGCGACGGCAGAAGAAGGCCGCCACCACGGGCGGGATCACGGTGGAGACCCGGGCCCGGTTCGGCTACACATCGTCCGCCGGATCGACCGACGACGGCCGGTTCCGGCGACTCACCGTGCCCCTCCCTCCGCAGTACGCACAGCGCCTCTTCGACGCCCGCGAGGCGGGAGCCAGCGACCAGCAGATGCGCAGAATCATCGCCGAAGGGTTTAAAGAAGTCTATTTCCAGGACGGCGGCGGTCGCGCTACTGGACTGTCGGGCGTGGAAATCAACGACATCGATTATCTCGATCTGGATTACTGACCAGGGGCGACACCCCGGCCTCGTGCCGCCGCTCACTCCGTTGCCACCCGGCGGCAACGCGTATCCCCCGACAGTTGTCACCAGGTGCCGCGCGGGCGGTCGGCACCGAGCTGGACCTCGCGCCGGCACTCCGGGCACTCCGGCAGCCCCTCCACCCGGCGCGGCCGGTCGCCCTTCGCCCAGCTGAACCCGCACAGCGCCGTGTTCGAGTGGCGCTGGACCTGGTCGTCGTCGGAGGCGTGTGAGCCGTAGCCCGGCACGTTCCAGGTGAATGTCGCCTCTCCGTCGTACGGGCCGCCCTCAGGCCAGTCGTAGACCGGCTCCGTGGTCGTGCAGCGCATCCGCAGGTCAGGCCCCGCCCATTTCTTGCCGTGGATGATCCCCGCAGCGGCGTCGGCCGCGTCCGCGAGGCGCTCGAAGGACAGGTCGTAGTCGTGCATGTGCTCCCACGAGCCCGGCTTCTGCGTCTCGCGCATCAGCGAGCGGAACATCAGCAGCAGCCGGGCCAGGTCGTGGTGATGGACGCGCACCGTCCGGGTCTCGTGGTCGAACCCGTAGGTCGGGTCGTATGGCGGCCTGTTCGGCATCGGTCCTCGTTCGCTCGGCGGTCAGCGGCCACGGCGGCCCGGGTGCTCAACGACCCGGGCCCGCCGGGGCCACGCCGACTTCCGCCGTCCGTGCGCCGGCCGTCCCCAGCTCAGGCTGGCGGCGGCGTGGCGCCAGGCAGCTCCCCGGCAAACTCCCACCACTGCTCGATGGTCCACACGGCGACGCTGGAGCGGTCGGTGGACATCCGCAGCCAGACCTCCTCGCCGCCGGGCAGGAGCGCCACCTCCAGGTGCGCCTCCTCCCACGTGCCCACCGGGTACATCCACTCCAGGCCGTCGTTCGGCCAGCTCCGCATCGCCACCGTGCGCACGCTCAGCGCCGCGGCGAAGGCGTCCAGCGCCGCCTTCGGTATCCGCACCTCCGCCGGCTCCCGCTCAATCCCCGCCACCGGGCCCCCTTCGCCTCGTGCGGCAGGCCCGCGCCCGCCGTCGCGGATCAGCGTGACAGACTCGCCCCGCGTGCCGATGTCACGCTGTGAGCCTGTGAGGTGGAGCTCGCGCCTCGTGCTCCCGCACGCCCTGGTGGTGCCCGCCGGCGCGGAGGACGATGGAGTCGTGGGCGACGAGCACGAGGACTAGGAGCACGGCGTCGAACCGGCCCGGCCGCCGCTGAGCGAGGCCCGCGCCCGGGAGCTGACGGCCGGGCTGCGCGAGGTGATGGACGACGTCCGGCGCTCCGTGGCGGTGCTCGCCGCCCGAGTCCGCGGCACGCATGCCGCCCGCGTCTGGGTGCCACTCGGGCACAGCAGCTGGGGGTCGTACTGCCGCGCGGAGTTCGGCATCAGCCGCGCCCAGGCATACCGGCTCCTCGATGTCGCCCGCGCGCTCGCCGCGATCCACGACGCCGTCACCGCCGGCCCCGAGACGTCCCGCACGCGAGACACCGACCCGGGCGCCGCGGCCGCGCTCGACTACGGCCTCTCCCAGCGCGCCCTGATCGCCGTCTCCGGCCGTACGGACGCCGTCGCGGAGATCACCCGCCGACTCGCCGCGCTCGCCCACAGCGGCCTCCAGGCCCTCGACGCCGCCACGGTGCGTGCCGTGGTCCGCCAAGCCGTCCGCGACGTCCGCACCGCCCCGCCACCGGCGCCCGTCGAACCGCCGCCGCGCTGCGCGCCGTCGTCGACGACCTGGCCGCGTGCTCGCACCAGCTCGGGGAACTGATGCTCGAAGTCGCCCCCGCCTACCTGTCCGACACCGAGGCCGCCGACGTCCTGGCGCTCCTGTGCGAGCAGATCGGGGAGACGGTCGAGAACGGCCTCGCTGCCCGCCGCTACGCCCTGACTGGTGACCGCCAGGCCTTGGCCGGGACGGGGCTGTAGTCGGTGCTGCCCGTGGTCCTGGTCGTGCTCGCGGTCTGCTGTACAGCGAGGGACCGGGGGCAGCGCAGCATTTGCACGGGCCAGGCGGGACAAGGGTGCTGCCCGTACAGCAGGCCAAAAGATCTATGCGGCTGCTGCATACAGCACGAACGGCGCCCTTCCGGTGGGGTGGGCGCCGTGGTGGCGGGGCAGGAGCCGCAGATCATCCGGCCAGTCGCAGGGCGGGCGGTGCGTCCGGCAGCGGGGCGTCCTCGCCCCCATCGGGGTCCGGGTCGAAGTCTGTCCCGATGCGGGCGTCGCGGGCGCGCGGCGGGCGGATGTCGCCGGTCGGGAAGTTCAGCGGCCACACGAACGTGTCGGGCGCCTTGAGGTGGTTGACCATGTGGCTCAGCGACTCGTAGCCGGCCAGCAATGGGTGGATGAGGACCTCGCCGCGGCGCTGCCGCTCGCTGATGATGCCCTTGTCGCGCAGCTGGCTGATGGCCCGGGAGACCACGGGCTGGGTCAGCCCGAGGCGCTCGGCTAGCTCCTGCTGACGGATCTTGACCAGGCCGCCCGGCTCCTGGCGGGAGGTCAGCACGTCGAAGACGTCGCGGGCCGTGGGAGACAGGCAGGCGTTCGGCAGGACCTCGAAGATCTCCGGGTTGTGGAAACCAGGAATGGAAGCGGAGCTCATCGCGTGGCCTCGTTCCTCACCGTCGGAATGGTGATCTCGTGGTCGACCAGGGTCTTCTTGAGCGACTTCACCAGGCGCATCTGCTTCTCGCTGCCCCACCGGTAAGCGTAGAGCGGGTTGAGCCGGTACACCCCACGGCGTTCCCGCCACGTGAAGTTGTGGTGGCTCAGCTGGCTCACGGCGCGGGAGATCTTCGACTGCGAGCAGCCGTACTTCTTCGCCAGGCCGCCCTGGGTCATCTCCACCAGGCCCTCCTTGTCGTGGTGCGTCTTGAGGTAGTCCAAGACGTTCCGCGACATCGCGCTCAGATCGAACTTCCACAGGTTGTCCTCGATCACCTGGGACATGCTCAAGTGCCCCTTGCCGTAGAACACGTACGGCTTGACCGGGTCCTTCGTCGTGAAGGTGCCGCCGCGCTTGGCCAACCTCTCCAGGCTGCTCACCAGCTGCTGCGCCGACTCCATGCCATTGACGACATCAGCGGGAGGCGGAGCGGGGACCAGCCGCGGCGTGGTGGGCGCCGGCGCCTCCGCGCTGCGCCTCAAGGGCTGGGCCACGGGCTCTCCTCCATGATCGTCAGGGCTGCATAACATAGCAGATCTGCGATGTTATGCAGGGGATGTATGCACGCGGCGGGCGTGTCCCTGGACAGGAACGATCTATTCACCTACGTGCATGCAACTCGCCCCCCTCAGACCTGATCCATTCACTCAGGCTGCATATATCTCGCGCGTTTTCGCAGGTCAGAGGCTCGCGCCTATCTGATCTTTAGAGGCGCACTCCCTACGGCTCGCGCCCCGCCCTCTAGCCGCTCCATGCAGCGGCGAGGCTCGCGGCCAGACGGGGAAGGCCGCGGATCCATCCGCTGGCGGCCCGTCAGCTGCTGCGCATCGGCCCCTGGACGGGGCTGAGGCGGCTTCGCGTGCGGCTCCGTGGAGCGGGTGCGGACCGTAGGCGGCACCAGGCGTGGCCGGTGCCGGTGGTGGGTTCCGCCGTACGGCCTGGCGGCCGAACGGCTCATGCACCTCCGCACGCCGAATTCCGGCATTCCCATATCGGGCTTCCGTTCTGTGGCTAAGCTATTCGAGGCCGCGCAATCCTGAATTCAGCCGGTGAGTTTATGGGAGGGCTTAAGGGTGGTGCAGCCAGGACCCAAATGCTACACACCATCACCGCGTGATGCATCATGCTGGCTGCACGTTCGCTCGCTCGGGTGGTGCATGTGTGCAATCCGTTGCCCAATGGTGGGGTTGGCGTGTAGGCCAGCAGGGTATTCGTGAACGTGAGCGGCTGGTTTCCGGGGTGGGGGGAGTGGTCAAAGTGGAGTGCAGCGGAGCCCGTCACTTACGGTGGGGCTGACACCCGGCCGGGCTGACCGTCCGTCACTCTCATTGCCGGGGGTGGTGGGCGGAAGC
>NZ_JBHVJC010000045.1:0-60909 GCF_042799315.1 Streptomyces sp. NPDC057702
GCGCGGCCGGGAGGGAGCCGGCCCACGCCGGCGTGTGGCCCCCCCGTGGCCGACGGCACGGGGCGCCGCGCGTGGTGCGCGGCGCCCCCGTGCCGCCTCGTGAGCGGCCGTGCCACGGGGCGGGCCTTGGAGCGGTGGCTAGGCCACCGGCGCCATCTTGTCGACGATGCCGGGGTGGGCGTCCATCCACTTCTGTACGCCCTGCTCGACCTTGCCCTTACCGGCGTCCTGGATGGACGCCTCCAGACCGGCGAGCTCCTGCTCGGTCATGTGCCAGTTCTTCAACCACCCGTGGAACTCCGGGTATTTCTTCGGGAAGGACTTGTGGCCCAGCGAGCGGATCTCGTTGTTCTCGCCGAACGCCTTCTTCGGGTCGGCGAGCTTGGTCAGGTCGTACTTGCTGTAGGCCCAGTGCGGGGTCCACAGCACGGCGATGATCGGCTCGCGCTTCTTGTACGCGCGCTCCAGCTCGGCCAGCATCGCGGGCGAGCCGGCGCTGGTGACCTCGTACTCCTTGTCCAGGCCGTACGCCGGCAGCACCTTGTCCTTGAGCAGCTTCATCTCGCCGGTGCCCGGCTCGATTCCGACGATCTTGCCCTTGAAGGTGTCGGCCTTGCCCTTGAGGTCGGCGAGGGACTTCACGTCCTTCACGTAGGAGGGCACCGCCAGTTCGAGCGAGGTCTTGTCGTACCAGGCGCCGATGTCGACGAGGTCGTCCTTGTACTTGTCCCAGTACTGCTTCTGCGCGACCGGCAGCCAGCCGTCGAACTCGACGTCGATCTGGCCGGCGGCCATGCCCGTGAACATCGAACCGACGTCGTACTGCTTGATCTTGGGCTGGTAGCCCCGGCGTTCCAGGACGTTCTTCCACAGGTAGGTGGTGGCGACGTCCTCGTCCCAGGGGAAGTAGCCGATGCGCGGCGCGGCGCCCGCCTCCTTGCCCTTGGCCTCGGCGCCGTCGACCGGGGCGATCTTGTCGACCATGCCGGGGTTCTTCTCCAGCCAGGCGCGCACGCCCTGCCGCTGGTTGCCCTTGCCGGCCTCCTGGATCTCCTGCTCCAGCGTGGTGAGCTGCTTCTCGCTGAGCTTGAAGCCCTTCATCCAGTCGGCGACCTGCGGCTCCTTGGCCGCGAAGCCCTTGCGGGCGAGCGTGTGGATACCGTCACCGGAGCCGAAGGCACCCTTGGTGTCCTCCAGCTTGGTCAGGTCGTACTTGCTGTACGCCCAGTGCGGCGACCAGAGCGTGACCGCGACCGGCTCCTTCTTGGCGTAGGAGCGCTCCAGCTGGGAGAGCATGCCGGCGGTGGAACCGCTGACGAGCTTGTACTCCTTGCCCAGCCCGTACCCGGGCAGCACCTTGTCCTTCATCAGCTTCATCTCGCCCGCGCCGGGCTCGATGCCGATGATCTTCCCGTCGAAGGTGCCGCCCTTGCCCTTGAGGTCGTCCAGGGTCTTGACGCCCTTGACGTAGGAGGGGACGGCGACCTCCAGGGAGGTCGGTTCGTACCACGAGCCGAGGTCGTCCAGCTTGTCGCGGTAGGTCTTCCAGTACGACTCGTGCGTGACCGGCAGCCAGGAGTTGGTCTGGACGTCGATGTCACCGGCGGCCATGCCGGTGTAGAGCGCGCCGACCTCGTAGGACTGCACCGTGGGCTTGAAGCCGCGCTGTTCGAGGACTTCCTTCCACAGGTACGTGGAGGCGACGCCCTCGTCCCAGTTGATGTAACCGATGTTGAGCGAGCGGCCCTTGCCGACGTCGGCGGTGACCTGGGGGCCCTCGTCGTCGTCGCCGAAGACGTTCAGACCGCCGGCGACGAGCGCGAGCACCACGACGCCGACCGTGGCCAGCGAGGTCGCCGGCCGCCACTGGAGGACCTTGAGGCCGCTGGTCGCACTGGCGTTGCGCTTGGCGATCGCCCGGCGCCCCAGCGGCGAGACGCGCTCGCCGAGGGCCCCGGTCATCCGGTCCAGGTACATCGCGAGGATGACGACGGCGAGACCGCCCTCGAAGCCGAGCGCCACGTCCACCGAGCTGATCGCCTCGAAGACGGAGGAGCCGAGGCCGCCGCCGCCGACCATGCCGGAGATGACGACCATGGACAGCGCCAGCATGATGGCCTGGTTGATGCCGGCCATGATGGTCGGCAGGGCCAGCGGGAGCTGTACGCGCACCAGGGTGCGGCGGGGGCTGGTGCCGAACGCCTCGGCCGCCTCGACCAGCTCCTCGTCCACCTGGCGGATGCCGAGCTCGGTCATCCGCACGCTGGGCGGCATCGCGAAGACGACGGTGGCGATGGCTCCGGGAACCACGCCGACGCCGAAGAAGAAGATGCCCGGGATCAGGTAGACGAAGGCGGGCATCGTCTGCATGAAGTCGAGCACCGGCCGCAGCACGGCGCTGACGGTGCGGCTGCGCGCGGCCCAGATTCCGAGCGGGACCGCCATCAGGACGGTGATGAAGCCCGCGACCAGGACCAGCGACAGGGTTTCCATCGCCTCGTCCCACTGCTGGATCGAGTCGATGAGCGCGAAGCCGGCGAAGGCCACCACCCCGGCCACCACGCCGCGCAGCCACCAGGCGATGACCGCCAGGATGGCCGCGAACAGCAACGGCTCGGGAGCGGACAGCACGTCGTGGACGCCCTCGTACATGCCGTCGACGACCTTGGCGATGAAGTCGAAGAGCCAGTCGAGGTGTTCTCGGAGCCAGGTGATCCCCGAGTCGATCCACTTGCCGATGTTCAGCCTAGGCACCCGCGCTCACCTTGCCCTCGCCCGTACCGTTGTCCGCGCGCTCCCCGGCGGTGGCCAGGTCGCCGGCGCTCTCGTCCTCGCGCGCGCTCGCGCCCGTGACCTCGCCCTTGGTCAGGCGTGGCCCCGGGGGCGCGGCGGGTGGCTCGGCGGACTGGGTGGGCTCGCCGAGCACGGCCAGCAGGCGGGCGGCCGGTACGAGACCGACCAGTTCGCCCGCCTCGTCGACCACGGCGACCGGCTCGGAGCTGACCGAGCAGGGCGCGAACAGCTCGATGATCGGGGTGTCGGCCGCGACGGTGGCCGGCGCGGCGGCCAGCGCCTCGCGCGCGGTACGCGGCGTGCCGCCGT
This sequence comes from Streptomyces sp. NPDC057702, assembly GCF_042799315.1. Classification (NCBI taxonomy): domain Bacteria; kingdom Bacillati; phylum Actinomycetota; class Actinomycetes; order Kitasatosporales; family Streptomycetaceae; genus Streptomyces; species Streptomyces sp. NPDC057702. The sequence goes on from NZ_JBHVJC010000045.1 coordinate 3,103, forward strand.
CCGCCGGGTTCAGGACGCTGTCCGGTTCGGCCATGATGGCCCCGGCCGTGAGCACCCGGGAGCGGTCGACGTCCTGGGTGAAGGAGGCCACGTAGTCGTTGGCGGGGGTGACCAGGATGTCCTGCGCGTTGCCGATCTGGACGATCTCACCGTCGCGCATGACGGCGATCTGGTCGCCGAGCCGCATCGCCTCGTTGAGGTCGTGGGTGATGAAGACGATGGTCTTCTTCAGCCGCTTCTGCAGCTCCAGGAGCTGGTCCTGCATGTCGCGGCGGATCAGCGGGTCGAGCGCGCTGAAGGACTCGTCCATCAGGAGCAGGTCGGCGTCGGTGGCCAGGGCGCGGGCCAGACCCACGCGCTGCTGCATGCCGCCGGAGAGCTCGTCGGGCCAGGAGTCCTCCCAGCCGGCGAGGCCGGCCAGCTCCAGGGCCTCCTTGGCGCGCTTCTCGCGGTCGGCCCGTGGCACGCCCTGCACCTCAAGCCCGTACGCCGCGTTCTCCAGGACGCTGCGGTGCGGGAACAGCGCGAAGTGCTGGAAGACCATGCTGATCTTCCGCGAGCGCACCGCGCGCAGCTCGCGCGGGCTGAGCTGGGTCAGGTCCTGGCCGTCGTAGAGCACCTGCCCCGCGGTCGGCTCAAGGAGACCGTTCAGCATGCGCAGCAGGGTCGACTTCCCGGACCCGGACAGCCCCATGACCACGAATATCTGGCCCGCCTCGACGGCGAACGACGCGTCGATCACGGCCGCCGTCGTCCCCTGGGAGCGCAGCTTGTCGCGGCTGGCGCCCCCTTCCAGGGCCGTCACGGCCGCCTTCGGTCGTCTACCGAAGACCTTGTACAAGTGCTCGGCTCGCAGCCTGGACACATACACCTCTCGGGTCGAACTCATCAAACGACCCAGCCCCCCGTGGGGGCTTCCCGCCGGGGGGCGAGAGTCAGGTCGTGGAGCGGGCGGTTTCGGCCCGCCTGACCACGTGCCCAATGCAATAGTTGAATGCGCTACAGGGTCCGCTCCGGGTCGGCGCCTGCCCCCGGACCCCGCGAGCAAACGCTTTGTGTCCCACCTCACAGCCGTCTGCGCCATGTCGCGTACGGCATGATCGGCTCGTGACCCGACGTCTGATGCTCCTCGACACCGCCTCCCTCTACTTCCGCGCCTACTTCGGCGTGCCCGATTCGGTGCGGGCCCCGGACGGCACGCCCGTCAACGCCGTCCGGGGACTGCTCGACTTCGTCGCCCGGCTGGTGGCCGACCACCGCCCCGACGACCTGGTCGCCTGCATGGACGCCGACTGGCGGCCCCAGTGGCGGGTCGACCTCATCCCCTCGTACAAGGCGCACCGGGTCGCCGACGAGGACCCCGCGCCACAGGGCGAGCACGTGCCGCACGCGGGCGACTACGCGGAGGAGGTGCCCGACACCCTCGCGCCCCAGGTCCCGGTGATCGAGGAGGTGCTGGACGCGATCGGCATCGCCCGGGTCGGCGTGGCCGGTTACGAGGCCGACGACGTGATCGGCACCCTGGCCACCCGCGCGAGCGGTCCGGTGGACATCGTCACCGGCGACCGCGACCTGTACCAGCTCGTCAGCGACGCGCGGCGGGCCCGCGTGCTCTACCCGATCAAGGGCGTGGGCACGCTGCAGACCGTGGACGAGGCGTGGCTGCGGGAGAAGTACGGCGTGGACGGCGCCGGATACGCGGATCTGGCCCTGCTGCGCGGCGACCCCAGCGACGGCCTGCCCGGCGTGCCCGGCATCGGGGAGAAGACGGCCGCCAAGCTGCTGGCCGCCCACGGCGACCTGGCCGGCATCCAGGCCGCGGCGGCCGACCCGGCCTCCGGACTGACCCCGACCCAGCGCAGGCGGCTGACCGAGGCCGGCGACTACCTCGCGGTCGCCCCCCGGGTGGTGCGCGTGGCCACCGACGTCCCGCTGCCCGCCTTCGACCCGGCGCTGCCCGCCGCGCCCCGCGACCCCGCCGCGCTGGACGCGCTCGCCGCACGCTGGGGCCTTGGCACCTCGCTGACCAGGGTGCTCACCACCCTCGCAGAGTAAGCTGTTAGGTTAGGTAAACCTAACTCCCCCTTCCCAGGAGGCATCGTGACAGAGCGTCCGGCCCGTCGGCAGCCGCAGCTCCACCGGGGGCAGGTGATCCGCACCGAGCGGCTCACCCCCCACATGGTGCGCGTGGTGCTCGGCGGTGCGGGGCTGGCGGACTTCAGCGCGGGCGAGTGGAGCGACCACTACGTCAAGCTGCTGTTCCCGATCGAGGGCGTGGCCTACCCCGAGCCCTTCGACATCCAGCGGATCCGCGCCGAACTGCCGCGCCACCAGTGGCCGGTGACCCGCACGTACACGGTGCGCACCTGGGACCCCGCCAGCCGCGAGCTGGCCATCGACTTCGTGGTGCACGGCGACGAGGGCGTGGCCGGCCCGTGGGCCACCAGCGTCAAGCCCGGCGAGGAGGTCTTCCTCCTGGGTCCCGGCGGCGCCTACGCCCCCGCGCCCGACGCCGACTGGCACCTGCTCGCGGGCGACGAGAGCGCGCTGCCGGCCATCGCCGCCTCCCTGGAGCGGCTCGCCGCCGACGGCGGGGCGCCGGCCCACGTGTTCATCGAGGTGGCGGACGAGTCCGAGCGTCAGCCGCTGGCCGAGGTGCCCGGCGCCACCGTGCACTGGCTGCACCGCGACGGGGCCCGGGTCGGCGCCAAGCTGGCCCAGGCGGTCGGTGACCTGACCTTCCCGGCCGGTGCCGTGCACGCCTTCGTCCACGGCGAGGCGGGCTTCGTCAAGGAACTGCGTCGCCAACTGCGCGTCGAGCACCAGATCCCGCGCGAGCGCCTGTCGATCTCCGGCTACTGGCGCCTGGGCCACAACGAGGACGGCTGGCAGGCCGCCAAGCAGGAGTGGAACCAGCAGGTCGAGGCGGAGCAGGAGCGCGGCCCGGCCGCCACCTGAGCCGCCCACCGGCCCACCTCACCGACCCGGCCCACCGGCGCCCGACCGCGCCGGGGCCGGGTCACCGCTGTGTCGGCCAGACGCACGAGGACGCGTCGCGACCGCGACTCCGGCCGGGCTGGCGCGCCGCCGGCGCGCGGTGCCCCGCACCTGTCCGCGTACGCGAGCACCCGCGTGGCCGACCGGGCCGCCCCGGCCAGCCGGTCGGCGGCCGAGGAGCCCGCGGCCCGCGAGGCCCGGCGACCCGCGACCGGGTGACACCGGGCCCCGACACCTCAGCCCCGGCTCGACCCTGGCCCCGGACGCGGCGCCGGCTCCCATGCTCGGGCCCGGCCCACCGACCCCTCCGTCGGCCTCAGCCGACCGAGGAGTACGCCACGACCCCGCGCAGCAGGCCGTCGACGGCCCTGCGGGCGTTGCGGGCCACGGTGCCACCGGGCGGGGCGGCCACCGCGATCTGACCCAGCACGTCGATGAGCTGCTTGCACCAGCGCACGAAGTCACCCGCCGGCATCTCCACCTCGCGCAGCACGTCGTCCAGACCGTGCCCCGAGGTCCAGCGGTAGGCCGCCCAGGCGAAGCCCAGGTCGGGCTCGCGCTGCCCGACCCCCTCCGCCTGGTTGATCTTGTGGTTCTCCTCCAGCGCGTCCAGCCGGCCCCAGATCCGCACCATCTCGGTGAGCGCCTGCTTGGACGCCCCGGTGGGCAGCTTGGGCGCCACCGCGTCGTCCGCCGCCCGCGCCTCGTACACCAGCGCCGACGCGCACGCCGCCAGCTCGGCCGGCTTCAGGCCCTCCCAGACCCCGTCCCGCAGGCACTCGCTGGCCAGCAGGTCCAGCTCGCCGTACAGCCGCGCGAGCCGCCTGCCGTCCTCGGTGACCTCATCGCCCTGGAGGTAGCCCAGCTCGGTCAGCAACGCGCAGATCCGGTCGAAGGTGCGCGCGATGGTGTTCGTACGCCCCTCGATACGCCGCTCCAGCTGTCGGGTGTCCCGCCGCAGCCGGTGATACCGCTCGGCCCAGCGGGCGTGGTCCTCACGGTCGGCGCAGCCGTGGCAGGGATGTGCCCGGATCTCCGTACGCAGCCGGGCGATCTCGGTGTCGTCGGCCGCCGCCGAGCGCTCCTTACGGCGACGGTACGGCTCGTGGTGACCGGCCTTGGTCCGCAGCGCGGAGGCCAGGTCACGCCGCGACTGCGGGCTGCGCGCGTTGAACGACTTGGGGATGCGCATCCGCTCCAGCGGCTCCACCGGAACCGGGAAGTCCATCGCCGCCAGTCGCTTGACCTGCCGCTCGGCCGTGAGCACCAGCGGGCGCGGCCCGTCGTGGTACTCGAAGCCGCGATGCCCGTTGGTACGCCCCGCGGGCAGCCCGGGGTCGAGCACCAGCGCGAGCCCGGCGTACTTGCCCGTCGGCACCTGGATCACGTCGCCCGGCTTGAGCTTCTCCAACGCCGTGGCCGCCGCCGCGCGCCGCTGCGCGGCGCCCTGCTTGACCAGCTCCGTCTCCCGGTCGCTCAGCTCGCGGCGCAACCGGGAGTACTCCTCGAAGTCGCCGAGGTGGCAGGTCATCGAGGCGCGGTAGCCGTCCAGCCCCTCCTCGTTGCGCTGCACCTGCCGGGAGATGCCGACGACCGCCTTGTCCGCCTGGAACTGGGCGAACGAGGTCTCCAGCAGCTCGCGCGAGCGATGCCGCCCGAACTGCGAGACCAGGTTGACGGCCATGTTGTACGAGGGGCGGAAGGAGGAGCGCAGCGGATAGGTGCGGGTACCCGCGAGGCCGGCCAGCGCCGCCGGGTCCATGGCACGCTGCCACAGCACCACCGCGTGGCCCTCGACATCGATGCCCCGCCGGCCGGCGCGACCGGTGAGCTGCGTGTACTCGCCCGGGGTGATGTCGGCGTGCTGCTCGCCGTTCCACTTCACCAGCTTCTCGAGGACCACCGAACGCGCCGGCATGTTGATGCCCAACGCCAGCGTCTCGGTCGCGAACACCGCCTTGACCAGGCCCTTGACGAACAGCTCCTCGACGACCTCCTTGAACGTCGGCAGCATCCCCGCATGGTGGGCGGCGATGCCCCGCTCCAGACCCTCAAGCCACTCGAAGTACCCCAGGACGTGCAGGTCCTCGTCCGGGATGGACGCCGTCCGCTCCTCCACGATCGTGCGCACCCGGGCCCGCGCCGCCTCGTCGTTCAGCCGCAGCCCCGCGAACAGACACTGCTGCACGGCGGCCTCGCAGCCCGCGCGGCTGAAGATGAAGGTGATCGCCGGAAGCAGCCCCTCCGCGTTGAGCCGGTCGATCACCTCGGGTCTGCTGGGCGTCCAGATCCGACTGCGCTGGCGGCGCTCGCGCTCCCGGTCGGCCTCGCGCAGGGAGCGCCCACGCCGCTTGTCCCGGCCGAAGCTGGGGCGGCTGTTCTCCATCCGGGCCAGCCGCACCAGATCGGGGTTGACCTCGCGGCGACCGGCGCCCGGGGTGCCCTCGGGGCTGTCCTTCTCCTCGAAGAGGTCGTATATCCGTCGCCCGGCGAACACGTGCTGCCACAGCGGGATCGGCCGGTGCTCGGAGACGATCACCTCGGTGTCGCCCCGCACGGTGTCCAGCCAGTCGCCGAACTCCTCGGCGTTGGAGACCGTCGCGGAGAGCGAGACCAGGGTCACCGACTCCGGCAGGTGGATGATGACCTCCTCCCACACGGCGCCACGGAAGCGGTCCGAGAGGTAGTGCACCTCGTCCATGACGACGTACCCGAGGCCGTCGAGCGAGCGGGAGCCCGCGTAGAGCATGTTGCGCAGCACCTCGGTGGTCATCACGACCACCGGCGCCTCGGAGTTGACGCTGTTGTCCCCGGTCAGCAGGCCGACGCGCTCGGCGCCGTAGCGCTCCACGAGGTCGGCGAACTTCTGGTTGGACAGCGCCTTGATGGGCGTGGTGTAGAAGCACTTGCGGCCCCGGGTCAGGGCCAGGTGGACGGCGAACTCGCCCACGATCGTCTTGCCGGAGCCGGTAGGGGCGGCGACCAGGACGCCCTTGCCTGCTTCGAGTGCTTGGCACGCCTCGATCTGGAACGGATCGAGGCCGAATTCGTACATCTCGCGGAACGGAGCGAGCGCCGTGGCCTGGTCAGCCGCCCGAAGACGGGCCTGGGCGTATCGCTCGGCGGGAGAGAGCTCGTCGGTCATCGTACGTACGAGCCTACCGGCCACCTCTGACAACGCACTCGATCTTTACCAGCACCTGGGACGCGACGGGCCCGCTCGGCCGGGTCGCTCCCCCGCCCCACCGGAGCCTCGCCCGCCCGCTCGGCCCGGCCCGCTCCCCGTTCCGGCCGCGTGCCCGCCGCCCCGCACGGTCCTTTTCCTCATCCGCCCAGCAGCCGCACGGCCCCCGGCACGGTCACGGCCGTCAGGGGGAGGGAGCCCAGCGGCTCGCCGTCGGCGTACCCGGTCAGGCCGGGCGCCGCCAGGGAGATCTTCGCCACCCGGTGCGTGGTCACCGCGGGGTGGCTCAGATGGGTGCCCCGGTAGACCCGGGGGAAGACCCGCAGCAGCGTCGCGCGGGAGCACGGGCCGACGACCGTGACGTCGAAGAGCCCGTCGTCCAGGCGCGCGCCGCCGCATATCCGCATGCCACCGCCGTACGAGGACCCGTTGCCGACGGCGATCAGCGTCGCCTCGATCTCCCGCTCCGGCCCGTCGTCCAGCCGCACGCGGTAGGGGATGGTCCGCAGCCCCGCCAGCTCCGCCACCATCGCCAGGTCGTACCGGAACCGCCCCGCCGGCCAGCGCATCCGGTTGCCCCGGTCGTTGACACGCGAGTCGAAACCGGAGGCCAGGACCGTGCCGAAGTACGTGTCACCGGCCAGCCCGACGTCCACCGGCCGCCCCCCGTCGGACTTCAGCGAGGCCGCGATCAGCCGGGCCGCGGCGCGGGGGTCGCGCACCGGCAACCCCGTGGCCTGCGCGAAGTCGTTGCCCGTCCCCACCGCGACCACCCCCAGCGGGGTGCCGGTGCCGGCCACCGCCTGCAGCGCGAGCGAGGTCATGCCGTCACCCCCGACGGCCACCAGCGCCCCCGTGCCGCCCGAGACCGCCGCTCGGGCTCGGCTCAGCGCGTCACCGGCATCGGCGCCCAACACCGTCCGCACGCGCAGCCCCGCCTCGCGGAGCACCCGTGCGGCCGGCTGAGCGGCCCGCGCGCCTCGACCGCGGCCCGCCGTGGGATTGACGAAGAGAGTGATGTCGCTGGTCACGCACGGAATCTACCCGGTCAGGTGACGTCGTCGTAGCCATTGCGCCGCCCCGGCTCCGGGCCCGCGCCGTCATCTGTTCCCGCGTCGCCAGGCCCACGGCCCGCCGACACCGACTCGGTCCCGTCCAGCGCCTCCGGCACGTGTGACGAGGACGCCTCGTCGTCGTCCATGCCGAAGTCGGGGTCGTTCGCCCGTCGTTTGGCCTTGCGCCGGTCGTTGATGATCGAGACGCCGACCGCGAGGAAGTACAGGAGCGTGACCGGCCCCGCGAGGGCGAACATGCCCACCGGGTCGGTGCTCGGGGTCGCCAGGGCACCGAAGACGGTGATGCCCATGATCATCCCGCGCCACCAGCCGAGCATCCGACGCCCGGTGACCACGCCGCCGAAGTTCAGCAGCACCAGCACCAACGGCAGTTCGAAGGCCAGGCCGAAGACCACGACCATGCGGGTCAGCAGGTCGATGAAGTCGTCCAGCGGCAACAGGTTGTCGGCACCGTCCGGGGTGAAGTCGAGCAGCACCTCGGCGGTCGTCGGCAGGATCGCGTACGCGAAGAAGCCGCCGCCCACGAAGAGCGGCACCCCGGCGGCCACGAAGGCCATCGAGTACTTCTTCTCCTTCTTGTGCAGACCGGGCGCGAGGAACGCCCAGAGCTGGTAGAGCCAGATCGGTGTGGAAAGCACCAAGCCGGTCATGAAGGAGACCTTGAGCATGATCGTGAACGGCGACAGCAGACCGTTCACCGTGAAGTAGGCGCACTTCTGGTTGCCGTCCTTGGCCTCCAGGTCGGAGACGGAGAGACCGCCGCAACCGACCGAATCCAAAACCGGCTTCATCAGGAAGTCGACGATGTCCTTGTAGTAGAACAGCGCGACGGCCGTCACCAGACAGATCGCCAGGACCGCTTTGAGGAGCCTGTTGCGCAACTCACGCAGGTGCTCCGCCAGGGGCATCCGCCCCTCGGGGTCCTTCTCCTTCTTGCGGGCAGGCTTGAGCAACCCACGTCCTCATCTCGTGCGGCAGGCGGCGGCCCGTGGCCACCGCCTCAGTCGGCCCTGGATTTAGCGCTGCGTCGTACGGTCGCTCGGCTCGTTCACCGGGCGGGAGCTGCTCACGTCGCCCGGCGCCGCCTGGATGGTGCGGTGCCCGCCAGCCTGGTCGGCGGTCTCTTCGGGGTGCGCCGGCTCGGCCGGGGCGGGCTGCTTGCCCTCCGACTTCATCGCCTTCGCCTCGCTCTTGAGGATGCGCGCGGACTTGCCGAGCGAACGCGCCATGTCCGGAAGCTTCTTCGCGCCGAACAGCAGGATGACGACGACAAGAATGAGGATGATCTCGGGGGCACCGATCTTTCCACCGAACATAAGATTTACCTTCTCACCGAGGCGGCTGGGGGTGGCTGTCCGACCGGTCGGACGCGGGAGTCCGGCAGCCGTTGTGCCAGCGATCGTAACGCGGCGGGGTAAACGGGTGGCAATCCCCGGGCGTCCTCCCGATTGCGTCCCCGGGCCTCGCTACCAGGGCCGCGCCCCTCAGCGTACCGCTCGTTTGTTCCCCTGAGCAGAGCGCCTGAACTGGGCGAACGTGGCGGGCCCTTAACGTCGGCGCAATCCGTCCACCTGAGCGGCCAGCGGACCGGTGGCGCGTTCCAGGTCTTGCGCGGCCCGCGCGATCCGCTCCGAGCTCTCCCCCACCTGCCGCGCCAACCGTCGAACCTCCCGGTACACCCGCGCGGCCAGCACGGCGAGAACGGCGAGTCCGCAGAAGGCGAGCGTGAGAGCAAGCATGGGCCAGAGCATGGAAGGAAACCTATCGTTCACCCCGCGCGGACCGGCAACCGCCCGCCCGTCCGGGCGTCGAGCCCCACCGACCGCCGCCCCCTCGGTCGGCACACCACCCGCCACCACCGCCAGCGCAGAACCGGCCACGCCCGTAACGCCGGCCCGCCCTACACGGCGGAGTGCAGTCGCAGGGTACTGACCCCGCCCCCGGTCAGCAGCTCCACGATCCGCTCGCCCGCCGGCTTGCGGACCGCGCTGCCGCAGTCCGGGCAGGTGAAGGAGTAGAAGGTGGTGCGGCTGGTGCCGCCGACGACCAGCCGCAACGCCTCGGCCGACAGCTCGAAGCTGCCCCGGCACCGCGGGCACGCGGCCTTGAAGATCACTGGTGTGGCTCGCCGTGTCGCCCGCGCCGTCATCTGTGCCCTCCACTCGCCGTACGTCCACTCCACCGCACACGCACCGAGCGCGCTCCCGCTTCCCCCGCGTCCACCGCGGCCCCTCCCGGTTCGCTCACCGACGGCCATGTCGCGCACGCGCCCGGTCACCTCCGCGCCGCGCGGCGCCCATCCGATCACGTACGGGGCCCGGCGCGCATCCACCGCGTTCCGCTTACGCCCGTACGCCCCAAACGTCCGTCGCGTCGCGAGCCGCCCGCGCGCCCCCGCGCGCCCGCGCCCTCACTCGCCGTAGGCGGCCAGGGCCTCGCGCGCGGCCTCCCGGGCGCTGGTGGCGAGCTCGGCGGGGGTCACGATCCGGCCGTCCTTGCCGAGCCGCAGCGCCAGCCGGCGCAGCGAGCCGGGGTCGGGGGTGCGCAGCGTGATCCGCAGACCGCCGCCGGGCAGCTCCTCGGCGCTGTCGTGCGGGTAGTACTCGGCGACCCACCGCCCGCCGGGGCCCACCTCGACCACCACCTCCGGATCCTCGGCCGCGGGCTGGACCAGTCCCTCGGACAGGTCACGCAGCTCGATGGGCGGCGGGTCGGAGGGCTCGTCGAGCAGCTTGATCTCGGCCACCCGGTCCAGCCGGAAGGTGCGGCGCGCCTCGGAGAGGTGACACCAGGCCTCGACGTAGGTGTGGCCGACGGCGAACAGCCGGATCGGGTCGACCTCGCGCTCGGTGAGCTCGTCCCGGGCGGGCGAGTAGTACCGCAGCCACAGCCGTCGCCGCTCGGCGATGGCCCGGTCCACGTCGGCGAAGACCCCGCCCTCGGACTCGAAGATGACCGAGAGCCGCGAGCTGGCGCCGGCCGCCTCGCCGGCCGCGGCCTCCAGCTTGGCCGTCGCGCGCAGCAGCGCCTGCCGGTCCCCCTCGCGCAGCCCCGGCAGGGTCGCCACGGCGCGGGCGGCCACCAGGAGCGCGGTGGCCTCGTCGGCCGCCAGTCGCAGCGGCTCGGTGCCCGCGCTGTTGGGGTTGTGCCACCAGATGCGGTCGCCGTCGGTGTCTATGTCCAGCAGGTCGCCGCCCCGGAAGCTGGTGCCGCACATGGGCAGCACGTCGAGGTCGGCGATCAGCTCGTCCTCGGTGATGCCGAAGGCGCGGGCGACGTCGCTGACGCGCGCGCCGGGGCGTTCGCGTAGGTACGTCACCAGGGACAGCATCCGCCGGGTCTGGTCGATGGCGTTGGTAGCCATGGTCGGTCCGTCCCTCTCAGCCGTTGGCCACGGCGCGCAGCCGGTCCACCACGTCGGCCCGCAGCTCGGCGGGGTCCAGGACCACCACGTCCGGTCCGAACTCCACCAGCCAGGCGTCCAGCCCGTGCCCGTACGGGATCTCCAGCTCGTCCCAGCCGTCGGTCCCCGCGCCCTCGGCCGCGCTCGCGTCGGCCACCGGACGGGTGCTGACCGCCTTGGCGCGCAGCGGGTAGCCGTGCCCCGCGCGCAGCCTGATCCGGGCGGTGCCGGTGGCGGTCTCGCCCGCCCAGGTCTCCACCGTCTCGCGGACCGTCACGTGGTCGGGCACCTCGGCGGTGAAGGCGCCGGCCCGGGAGCGGACCCGGCCGGTGATGCGCGAGAGCCGGAAGACGCGCTCGGCGGCGCGGTCACGGTCCCAGCCGGCCAGGTACCAGTGGCCGCGCCAGCACTCCAGGATCCACGGCTCGACGGTGCGCGGCTCGGGGCGGGCGGCGTTGGACTTGCGGTAGTCGAAGACGACCGGGCGGCGGTCACGACAGGCGAGCATGAGCGGCTCGAAGGCCGCCTCGTGCGCGGGGATGCGCGGTTCGAGGGCGCTGTGCGTCTGGGTCTCGTACGGCTCGTCGGCCAGCGGCATCCCCGCCGCCCGCAGCTTCTGCAGCGCGCCGCTGGCCGCGCCCGCGAGCCGGGCCTGCTGCCACACCTTGGCGGCCAGACCGAGCGCGGCGGCCTCTTCCGCGTCGAGCGTGATGGGCGGCAGCCGGTTGCTGTCGCGCCGGGCCAGATAGCCCAGCTCGCCGTCGATGCCGTCGACCGTCTCGATGATCAGGCCGAGCTCGCGCAGGTCGTCCTTGTCCCGCTCGAACATCCGGTTGACGGACTCGTCGCTGCCAGTGGCGTCGGCCTCCAGGTACGCCTCGATCGACGACCTCAACTCGCGCTTGGTGAGCGGGCGCCGGGTTTCGAGCAGGCACAAGGCCAGGTTCATCAACCGCTCGGCCTTGGCAATGGCCATCGACGCCTCTTCTCGCAGTGCGGCTCCTACGACGGTGACCGTACCGCCCCCGTGAGCGCGGACAAAAGCCGAGGGCCCCCGGCCCGGGCGCGATGCCCGGGCCGGGGGCCCTCGGTGGCCGTGCGGGCGACCGTCTCGCTCGGCTCAGCGCGCCGCCCCGGGGCGTGCGCGCCGTACGCCGGGTCGACTCAGGCGGCGACCAGGTCGCACACGAAGATCAGCGTCTCGCCGGGGGCGATGCGACCGCCGCCGGCCCCGGTGTCGCCGTACGCCAGGTGCGGCGGGATGGTGAGCTGGCGCCGACCACCCACCTTCATGCCCTGGACGCCCTGGTCCCAGCCGGGGATGACCTGGCCGGCGCCGAGCTGGAAGGCCAGCGGGGTGCCCCGGTTCCAGCTCGCGTCGAACTCCTCGCCGGAGCTGAACGCCACTCCGACGTAGTGGACCTGGACCGTGTCCCCGGCCTTCGCGACAGCGCCATCGCCCTCCCAGATGTCCTTGATCTCAAGGCCGGCCGGCGGCTCGCCGCCCGGGAAGTCGATCTCAGGCTTGTCGATGCTCACGAACAAACTCCTCGCTTACGGTGTGGGCAACCGGGACAGTCTTACAGAACGGCCAGGATGTCGACGGAGAAGACCAGCGTGGAGTTCGGCGGGATGCCGTCCTTCTTCTCCTTGCCGTAGCCCTTGTCCGGCGGCACCACGATCAGCACGCGGCTGCCGACCTTCTTGCCCGCGAGGCCCTCGGTCCAGCCCGGGACGACCTGCTGGAGCGAGAACTGGGCGAGCTGGCCGCTGGCGTAGCTGGAGTCGAACTCCTTGCCGCCGTCCCACAGGACGCCCTTGTACTGGACCATGACGGCGTCCGTCTTCTTCAGCTCGGGGCCGTCGCCCTCCAGGACGTAGTTCGAGACGACCTTCTTGGGGGGCTCGCCGCTGGGCACCTCGATGCTGGGGGCCTTGCCGTCGGTCTTGGTCCCCACGACGGGCAGGGCCTTGTCGCCCTGGTCGACCTCCTTGCCCCGCGCGGCGCTCTTGGTGTTGTAGGTGCCGACGATGTCGACGACGAAGACCAGGGTGTCGTCGCCCTTGATGCCGGCCTGCGGGTTGCCCTCGGGGCCGTAGCCGAGCGCCGGCGGGACGGCGATCTGGACCCGGCTGTTCACCTTCTTGCCGACCAGGGCCTGGTCCCAGCCGGGGATGACCTTGCCGATGCCGATCGGGAAGACCGCGAGCTTGTCCCGGTCGTAGGAGTTGTCGAAGACCTTGCCGTTCTGCCACGTCTGGCCGAGATAGTTCACCTGGAGGAAGTCACCCTTGGCCACGGTCACGCCCCGCCCGGGGACCAGCGTCTTGACCGCGAGGTCGGGCGAGGGCTTGCCGGAGCCCTTGGCCACGGTTGGCTTCTGGCCGAACTCCTGGCCCTTGGTGATCGCGGGCAGCGGCCCCGCCACGATCTTCCCGGTCGGCTCCGCCGCGGGGGACTTCGACGTATCGGCCTTGTCGGCCTTGTCCTTGTTGTTCTCGTCGTCGCCGCAGCCCGCGAGCGCGAGCAGGCCGGCGGGCACGGCGAGGAGTACGGAGCGTCGGCGCACGGAATTCCTCGTTACAGTCGGAAACTGGCAGTGGGCAATGCGCGCCACTCTACGACGTACGCAGGGCCTCGCACGAGGAACGCGCGAGGCCCTGCGGTGTGCCCGGAAGCGTGGTGTCGACGGCGCGGTGGCTCACATTCCGGCGATCAGCTTCTCCACTCGGTCGTCCACCGACCGGAACGGGTCCTTGCACAGCACGGTGCGCTGTGCTTGGTCATTGAGCTTGAGGTGCACCCAGTCGACGGTGAAGTCGCGGCGCTGTTCCTGAGCCCGTCGGATGAAGTCGCCACGCAGCCTGGCCCGCGTGGTCTGCGGCGGTACCGACTTGCCCTCGAAGATCTTCACGTCGTTGCAGACGCGGGCCGCCTGTCCCTTGCGCTCCAGGAGGTAGTAGAGCCCCCTGCGACGGTGAATGTCGTGGTAGGCGAGGTCTATCTGGGCGACCCGTGGATGCGACATGGTGATGTTGTTCTTCGCCCGGTACCGCTCGATGAGCTTGTACTTCATCACCCAGTCGATCTCGGTGGCGATGCTGTCCAGATTCTCGGTGCGCACCGCTTCCAGGGTGCGGCCCCACAGCTCCAGCACGCGTTCGACGGTGCCGGTCCTGATGCCGCGCCGTTCGCAGAAATCGACGGCCTTCTCGTAGTACTCCTGCTGCACTTCGAGCGCGGACGCCTCCCGCCCGCTGGCCAGCCGCACCTTGCGCTGGCCCGTGATGTCGTGGCTGACCTCGCGGATGGCCCGGATGGGGTTCTCCAGGGTCAGGTCGCGCATGACCGTGCCCGCCTCGATCATGCGCAGCACCAGATCGGTCGCGCCGACCTTGAGCAGCATGGTCGTCTCGGACATGTTGGAGTCGCCGACGATGACGTGCAGCCTGCGGTAGCGCTCCGCGTCGGCGTGCGGCTCGTCCCTGGTGTTGATGATCGGGCGCGAACGGGTGGTGGCGGAGCTGACGCCCTCCCAGATGTGCTCGGCGCGCTGGCTGACGCAGTACACCGCTCCGCGCGGCGTTTGCAGCACCTTGCCGGCGCCGCACAGCAACTGCCGTGTGACGAGGAAGGGAATGAGAATGTCGGCGAGCCGGGAGAACTCACCGTGTCGGGCCACGAGATAGTTTTCGTGACAACCGTAGGAGTTTCCCGCTGAATCGGTGTTGTTCTTGAACAGATAGACGTCGCCTGCGATTCCCTCCTCGTGCAGGCGGCGTTCCGCGTCGACCAGCAAGCCTTCCAGGATGCGCTCGCCGGCCTTGTCATGGGTGACCAGCTCGGTCACGTTGTCGCACTCGGGAGTTGCGTATTCCGGGTGCGAGCCCACGTCAAGGTAGAGGCGGGCGCCGTTACGCAGGAAGACGTTGCTGCTGCGGCCCCAGGAAACGACTCGGCGGAAGAGGTACCGCGCCACTTCGTCAGGTGACAGTCGGCGCTGTCCCCTGAACGTGCACGTGACGCCGTACTCGTTCTCCAGCCCGAAAATGCGGCGGTCCATGACTGAACATTACGCCTGATGACCCGCTCTGAAACCGGGTTCGACGGCACCGTTTCGATCATTTTCCGCCCCTGCGTCACCCGTCGTTGGGGCATCCGACCGAGCGGCGTCACCAGCCAGGAAGCGTCGGCAACCGACCAGCACCAGCAGCGCGGCCAGGCCCGCCACGCCCGGGGCGGCGAAGCCGGCCGCCACGCCGCCGAGTTCGACGGCGGGACCGGCGACGGCCGTACCGACCGCCGCGCCGACGCCGAAGGTGGTCACCAGCCAGGAGAACGCCTCGGTGACGGTGCCGCGCGGCGCGTGCCGGTCCACGACGACGAAAGCGCAGGCGAGGGCAGGTGCCAGGAAGAGGCCGGCCACCCCGGACAGTACGGTCATCGCCGCGACCCCCGGGACGAGGGCCAGCGGCAGGTACCCGACCGCCAGCGCCGCCACCAGCAGGCGCAGCCGCCGCTCCGGTTCGCCCGCCCAGGTGCGTGCTCCGTAGCAGACGCCGCCGACCAGCGCGCCGACGCCGAGCGCGGAGAGTAGGTAGCTGGAGACCATGCCGCCCCCGTGCTCGTCGGCGTAGGCCACCGCCGCCACGGCGATCGAGCCGAGCGCCAGGCCGACGAAGAGGAACGAGCCGATCAACACCAGCATCCCCGGCGAGCGCAGCGCGCCGAGCCAGTGCGCCTCGCGCGGCGCGGACCGCCAGGCGCGGGAGGGCTTGGACAGGACCACCCAGAGCGCGCCCAGGACCCCGACCACGTTGATGACCAGCAGCGCCGCCGCCTCCGACCACGCGGCCACCAGCAGGGTGACCATCAGCGGGCCGACCGAGAACATCACCTCCTGCGCCACGGCGTCCAGCGCGTAAGCCGCGTGCACCTGCTCCTGGCGCGGCAGCACGTGCGGCCACAGCGCCCGCAGCCCGCCCTCCAGCGGTGGCGTGAACACTCCGGCGATCCCCACGGCGAGGTAGGCGACCGGCAGCGGGGTCAGGCCGACGAGGGCGAAGAGCACCATGCCCAGGCCCGAGGCGAGCGCGGCGGGGAACATGACGCGGGGCTGCCCGTGGACGTCCACGGCCCGGCCGAGCAGCGGCTGACCGATGGCGGTGCCGATGCCGTAGACGGCCGAGAGCGCCCCGGCCAACGCGTAGCTGCCGCCCTCCGAACGGGTGAAGAGCACGATGGCGAGCGCCGCCGTGGCGTTCGGCAGCCGGCCGATGAGCGTGCCGGTGAGCAGGCGCGCCGCGTGCCTGGTCCGCAGCAGTTCGCCGTAGCCGGTGGCCATGGCCGCTCCCTCCGCCCCGTGCCGCGTGGCGTGTCGGGGTCGTCAAGTGTTACGTATAACGAGGCGCCGTCATACGTACCATGGCCGCTGTCAACGGGTCTACTCGGTTCCCGCCGGGCCACCGCCCACGCGGCCCCGACGTACGAGCCGGCCACCGGCGTTCGGCCGACCCAGCGGGACGCAGGCGGCGAGTGGCCGGGCGCGGCGGGCGGCGGACCGGCACCAACGGCGACCCGGACCCGGGTCGCGCCCCGGCACAGCGGAGAGACGGACAGCGGTGACAGACACGGCGGGGCGCGGCCCCGAACGCGCCTCCGGGCGATCCCCGCGACAGATCAGTTCAGGCCACGCGCGGTGGGCGTCTTCACCCCGCGAGGGGGCGCGCGCGGCGGGCCCGACACAGGCCCCCGCCCCCACCGGGGCCAGCGCCCCACCTCCCGGCGCGATTCCCCCGCCGGGAGGCGCGACACCGCCCGACTCACCCCTGACGCACCCGGCGACACGGGCCTGCGGGGAGGCCGGGGCGCCGGTCGAGGGCCGGGCTCCGGAGGCGGCCGGCCCCCGGGAGCGGGACCGGGGGCCCGTCGGCGCGCTCCGTCCGCCAGGGGTCCGGCAGTCCGGCGCGCAGGGGGCCGCGGGCCGCCCCACCAGTCGGGACGTGGCCCGCGCGGCGGGGGTCTCACAGGCCACCGTGTCCCTGGTGCTCGGGGACAAGTGGCGCGGTCGGGTCTCGCCCCGTACGGCGGAGGCCGTGCGCGAGGCCGCCCGGGAGCTGGGCTACCGGCCGAACCTCGCCGCCCGCCATCTGCGGCTCGGCCGCACGCGGACCGCGCTGCTCGTGGTGCCCGCCCTCAGCAACGAGTTCTTCGCCCGGGTCTACACGGGCGCCGCCGAGGTGGCCGCCGCGCACGGCGTCGGCGTGGTGCTCTACCCCTCGCCCGAGGGAGTCGGCCCCGCGCGGGACCCGTTCGGCTCGGCCCAGTCGACGCTCGACGGGGTGATCGCCTCGTCCATGGCGGCGGACGCGCTGGCCGCGCTGCGCGGGGACGGGCTGCCGCTGGTGATGCTCGACAGCGACCCGAACCGGGGCCCGGCCGGCGCCACCGTGAACGTCGACATCGAGGCGGGCATGCGGCGGCTGGGCGAGCACCTGCTGGGCCTCGGGCACCGCCGGGTGGCACACCTGGCCGCCGACGTGGACTCCTGGACCTTCCATGTACGCGCCGCCGCGCTGGCCACGACGCTGGGCGCGGTGGCGGGCACGTCCCTGCGCACCGAGTCCGCCCCGCTGTCCGTCGCCGGCGGCCTGGTCGCGGCCGAGCGGGCCCTGACCGCGCCGGGCGCCCGTCCCACGGCACTGGTCTGCGACGACGACGTGTTGGCCGCGGGCGCGTGCAAGGCCGCGCGCCGGCTTGGCCTACGCGTTCCGCAGGACGTGTCGGTGACCGGATTCGACGACGTGTCGTTGGCGACCGCCGTCGAACCGGAGCTGACGACCGTACGCCTGCCCGCCGAGGAGGTCGGGGCCGCGGGCATGCGCGCTCTGCTGGCCGTCCTGGACGGCGGCGGCACCGACGTGACCACCCTGCCGGTCACCCTCGTCACCCGGGACTCGACGGCCCCTCCGCCGCCCGGCCCGCCCGCGTCGGCCTGACGTCCGCCGCGGCTCGCTCGCCGGGGCCGGCGGGCCGGCCGGGGCCGGCGGGGGACACGACCCGCGACACCGGGCGGCCGGTCAGCGGACTGGAGTACACGACGCTCGTGGTGATCGAGCCCAGGGTGGCGACGCGGCCCGTCAGGCGCTCCAGGTCCCGCATCGAGCGGGCGACCACCTTGAGGACGAAACACTCCTCGCCTGTCACGTGGTGGGCCTCGACGATCTCCGGCATCGTGTCGAGCAGGTCGTGGAAGGGCTTGTAGTTGCCCGTGGGATAGCGGAGGCGGACGAAGGCCAGGATGTCCAGGCCCAGCGCCTCGGGGCGCACCAGCGCGCGGTACCCGGAGATGACACCGCTCTCCTCCAGGCGTCGGACCCGTTCCGTGACAGCGCTGGGCGACATGGAGACGCCGCGGGCCAGGTCGGCGTAGCTGGCCCGGCCGTCGCGCTGTAGGGCCTCCAGGAGGCGTAGATCAGTGGCGTCAAGGGAATCGGCGGCCATGGCCGATTGATACCACGGATCACACGGCCGGCAGCGGGCAGGACCGTGGATCTCGGGTTCTGCGGCGGGGGCGGAAAATCTAGCGTTGAGCCATGACCACCACCGACTTCAGCGCCGCCCCGCGGGTACCGGCCGCGGCGCCCGCCGAGGCAGCCGCGTTCTTCGCCGCCCGCCTCGCCTTCCAGACCGACGTCTCCGACGTCCACGCGTCCCTGCGGACCGACGCCCCGGGCTTCGTGCTCGTCGACTCGCGGGGGCGGGCCGGCTGGACGCAGGGCCACATCCCCGGCGCACTCCACCTGCCGACCGCCGACATCTCCGAGCGCGCCGCCGACCTCGTCGACCCGTCGGTCCCGGTCGTCACGTACTGCTGGGGCCCCGGATGCGACGGGGCGACCCGGGCGGCGCTCGCCTTCGCCCGGCTCGGCTACCGCGTCAAGGAGATGATCGGCGGAATCGAGTACTGGACGCGCGAGGGGTTCCCCGTCGAAGGAGCGAGTGGCCTCGTGCGGCACCCGGCCGACCCGCTGACGGCACCGGTCGGCTCGCCCGACTGCGCCTGCTGACCAGCGCCGACGCGCCAGCCGCCCCCGCGCCGTGGCCGGGTTCGGCACAGCGCTCCGCCCCGGCGCGCGCGTGGCGCGCACACCGGGGCGGAGTGGTCGCGGTGGGGCGGCGGGCTACCGCTACTCGTCCTCCGCCGCGTCCGACTCCTCGCCCTTCGCGGCGCCCTTCGTCTTCCTGGACGGCTTGGCGGGCGCCTCCTTCGCGGCGGAGTCGTCCCCCGCGGCCGGGGCGTCGGCCGCTGCCTCGTCGGGCGCCGGGTCCCCGTCGGCCTCGGGCCCCTCGGCCGGGGCGTCCTCCTCCAGCAGCCGGGAGAGCTGGCTGCCCAGAACGCGCTTGAACTTGCGCTGCTGGGGCCGGGTGCGGTCCAGGACCGCGACCTCCAACTGCTCGGCGGTCAGACTGCGCTCGCCGCCGTTGTTGTCCCGGGACAGCGACTCCACGGCGAGCTTGAGCGCCTCACCCAGGGTCATGCCGTCGCGGTGGCGCTGGTCGAGGTAGTTGCCGATCTGGTCGGAGTTGCCGCCGACCGCGACCGAGCCGTGTTCGTCGACGATCGAGCCGTCGTGCGGCAGCCGGTAGATCTGGTCGTCCTCGGGCCCGGCGCCGACCTCGGCGACGATGAGCTCGACCTCGTACGGCTTCTCGGCGTTGCTGGAGAAGATCGTGCCCAGGGTCTGCGCGTAGACGTTGGCCAGACCGCGAGCGGTCACGTCCTCGCGGTGGTAGGTGAAGCCACGCAGGTCGGCGTAGCGCACGCCGCCGATCCGCAGGTTCTCGAACTCGTTGTACTTGCCGACCGCCGCGAAGGCGATCCGGTCGTAGATCTCGCTGACCTTGTGCAGCGCCCGGGACGGGTTCTCGGCCACGAAGACGATGCCGTCGGTGTACTGGAGCACGACGACGCTACGACCTCGCGCGATGCCCTTGCGGGCGTACTCCGCGCGGTCGGCCATGGCCTGCTGGGGTGAGACATAGAACGGCGTCGACACCGGCTATCCGTCCCTTTCTGTCAGTGACGAGTGCATTGCGGACCTTCCCCGCCCTCAGAGGACGGCGGCCCGGGGGCCGTCCGGCTGCTGGAGGCGCCCCTCGTGAACGGCCCGCGCGATCTCGGACACCTCGGACTCGGCCAGGCGCCGGAAGCCCTCGTCGGTGATGACGGTGACGATCGGGTAGATCCGCCGGGCCAGGTCGGGCCCGCCGGTGGCGGAGTCGTCGTCCGCCGCGTCGTAGAGCGCCTGCACGACGGCGGTGGCGGCCTGGTTCTCCGTCAGGCCCTCGCGGTAGAGCTTCTTCAGCGCGCCACGGGCGAAGACCGAACCCGAACCGGTGGCCGCGAAGCCGTACTCCTCCGAGCGCCCGCCGGTGATGTCGTACGAGAAGATGCGCCCCTTCTCGCGGTCGACGTCCCAGCCGGTGAACAGCGGGACCACGGCCAGCCCCTGCATGGCCATGCCGAGGTTGCCACGGATCATCGTGGACAGCCGGTTCGCCTTGCCCTCCAGGGAGAGCTGGACGCCCTCGACCTTCTCGAAGTGCTCCAGCTCCAGCTGGAAGAGCTTGACCATCTCCACCGCGAGGCCCGCCGTGCCGGCGATGCCGACCGCGGCGTACTCGTCGGCCGGGAAGACCTTCTCGATGTCACGCTGGGCGATGACGTTGCCCATGGTGGCCCTGCGGTCACCGGCGAGCACCACACCGCCGTCGAACGTCGCCGCCACGATCGTGGTGCCGTGCGGGGCCTCGACGGCGCCGCGGACCTCGGGCAGCGGCCGGTTGCCCGGCAGCAGCTCCGGCGCGTGGTCACCGAGGAAGTCCATGAACGAGGAGGACCCGGGCGTCAGGAAGGCAGCAGGTAGACGCCCAGTGATACGAGTGTTGGCTTCCACAGGTTTCCTTCCAGATATGCGATGGCCCGGCGGTACGCCAGGGCCAGTCGTCAACGTCCCCACGGCCGCGTCGCGGTTGAAGCGCCGTACGCCCGGGACCCTACCCGCCCCGTGACGTTGATCCACATGCACGGCGGAAACGGTCGGGCAGATCGTCCGTGCCCCTGCCCGGCCGGTCCCGCCCCGGCCCGCGGCGCGGGCCGAAGCTCCCTCAACGGGAGATTCGATCACGTGCGCCCGACCTACTGTCCGCCCTTTTGCACGAACGACCGGACGAAGTCCTCGGCGTTCTCCTCCAGGACGTCGTCGATCTCGTCCAGCACGGAGTCCACGTCGTCCGAGAGCTTTTCCTGCCGCTCCTTCAGGTCCTCAGCGGCCTGCGCGTCCTGGGCTTGCTCGTCGACCTCCTCCTTGGAACGCGTCGCTCGCTGCTGCCCACCGTCGGTGTCCTTGGTCGCCATATCCCTCACCCCGCTCGGTTCGACGTACAAGATCAGACCCTACAAGCAGGGCCCGACATCGGGCCCGCACTTGCTACAACGTTCGAGAACCACCTCGATGATTCCCTGATCTCCCGGATCTCAGACGCGCTCAGCCACCCGACAGGACCCGCACCAGGTCCTCGGCGGTGCGGCAGCGGTCCAGGAGCTCCTTGACGTGGTTACGGGTACCACGCAGCGGCTCCAGGGTGGGCACCCGTTGGAGCGAGTCACGGCCGGGCAGGTCGAAGATCACCGAGTCCCAGGAGGCGGCGGCCACGTCGTCCGCGTACTGCTCCAGACAACGCCCACGGAAGTAGGCGCGGGTGTCCTCCGGGGGTTTGCGCTGGGCCCGCTCCACCTCGTCCTCCGCCAGCAGGCGGGTCATCCTGCCCCGGGCCGCCAGACGGTTGTACAGCCCCTTGTCCGGGCGCACGTCCGCGTACTGCAGGTCCACCAGGTGCAGCCGCGCCGCGTCCCACTCCAGGCCGTCCCGGCGTCGGTAGCCTTCGAGCAGCTCGCGCTTGGCGACCCAGTCCAGCTCGCCGGCCAGGCTCATCGGGTCGGTCTCCAGCCGGCCAAGCACGTCCTCCCAGCGCGTCAGGACGTCCTTGGTCTGCTCGTCGGCGTCGGCGCCGTACCGGTCCTCCACGTACTTGTGGGCCAGCTCGAAGTACTCCATCTGGAGCTGCACCGCGGTCAGCGTCCGACCGCTACGCAGCGTGACCAGCTGGCGCAGGGTGGGGTCGTGGGAGACCTGGTGCAGGGTGCGTACCGGCTGGTCGACGGCGAGGTCGACGGCGATGAAGCCGTCCTCGATCATGGCGAGCACCAGCGAGGTGGTGCCGAGCTTGAGGTAGGTCGAGATCTCGGACAGGTTCGCGTCGCCGATGATCACGTGGAGCCTGCGGTACTTCTCCGCGTCCGCGTGCGGCTCGTCCCGCGTGTTGATGATGGGCCGCTTCAGCGTCGTCTCCAGGCCCACCTCGACCTCGAAGTAGTCCGCGCGCTGGCTGAGCTGGAAGCCGTGGTCGTGGCCGTCCTGGCCGATGCCGACCCGGCCGGCGCCCGTGACCACCTGTCGGGAGACGAAGAACGGCGTGAGGTGGCGAACGATGTCCGAGAACGGCGTCGCCCGCTGCATCAGGTAGTTCTCGTGGGTGCCGTAGGAGGCGCCCTTGTTGTCCGTGTTGTTCTTGTACAGGTGGATCGGCTGCGCCCCGGGCACCTGCGCCGCGCGCTCGGCGGCCTCGGCCATGATGCGCTCGCCGGCCTTGTCCCAGAGCACCGCGTCCCGGGGGTTGGTGACCTCGGGGGCGCTGTACTCCGGGTGCGCGTGGTCCACGTACAGTCGCGCCCCGTTGGTGAGGATGACGTTGGCCAGGCCGATGTCCTCGTCCGTGAGCTGGCTGGAGTCCGCGGACTCGCGGGCGAGGTCGAAGCCACGGGCGTCCCGCAGCGGGTTCTCCTCCTCGAAGTCCCAGCGGGCGCGACGCGCCCGGTGCATCGCCGCCGCGTAGGCGTTGACGATCTGGGACGAGGTGAGCATGGCATTGGCGTTCGGGTGGCCGGGGACGGAGATCCCGTACTCCGTCTCGATTCCCATTACGCGCCGTACGGTCATGCGGCCCTCCTTGCCCGGCGGCGCCCACCCGTGAGGTCGGCGCTCAAGTACCGCCTCGCATCCGCTGCGTGTGCGGTCCCCGATCTCCCACGCCGCGGCGCTGCGGTACCGAAGAGCCTAGAACGGCTGAGCGGTGGTGGGGAGATCATTACAGTCATTGCTCCAGCCGTTCTCTGTCGCGTGCGTGAGCCGGAGAAAAACGTCCGGCTGCGGACGCCCCCAGGTTCCCCCGCGCGGGGCGGGGAGCAGGACATCCGCAGCCGGAGCGCGGCGTTACAGGTACTGACCGGTGTTCGCCACCGTGTCGATGGAGCGGCCGGTGTCCGCCCCCTGCTTTCCGGTGACGAGCGTACGGATGAAGACGATCCGCTCGCCCTTCTTTCCGGAGATGCGGGCCCAGTCGTCCGGGTTCGTGGTGTTCGGCAGGTCCTCGTTCTCCTTGAACTCGTCCACACAGGCGGCGAGCAGATGGGAGACCCGAAGGCCCTTCTGGTCGTGGTCGAGAAATGCCTTGATGGCCATTTTCTTGGCCCGGTCCACGATGTTCTGGATCATCGCGCCGGAATTGAAGTCCTTGAAGTACAGGACTTCCTTGTCACCGTTGGCGTAGGTGACCTCAAGGAACCGGTTCTCCTCGGATTCCGCGTACATCTGCTCGACGACCGACTGGATCATGCCGCTGACGGCCGCCTGCCGCGAGCCGCCGTGCTCGGCCAGGTCGTCGGTGTGCACCGGCAGGGTGGCCGTGAGGTACTTCGAGAAGATGTCCTTGGCCGCTTCGGCGTCCGGGCGCTCGATCTTGATCTTCACGTCGAGGCGTCCCGGGCGCAGGATGGCCGGGTCGATCATGTCCTCACGGTTGGAGGCGCCGATGACGATGACGTTCTCCAGGCCCTCCACACCGTCGATCTCCGACAGGAGCTGCGGGACGATGGTGTTCTCCACGTCCGAGCTCACGCCCGAGCCCCGGGTGCGGAAGAGGGAGTCCATCTCGTCGAAGAAGACGATGACGGGCGTGCCCTGACTCGCCTTCTCCCGGGCCCGCTGGAAGACCAGCCGGATGTGCCGCTCGGTCTCGCCGACGTACTTGTTGAGCAGCTCCGGGCCCTTGATGTTCAGGAAGAAGCTCTTGCCGGCGGGCTTGCCGGTCACCTCGGCGACCTTCTTGGCAAGGGAGTTGGCCACGGCCTTGGCGATCAACGTCTTGCCACAGCCGGGCGGGCCGTAGAGCAGGACGCCCTTGGGCGGCCGGAGTTCGTGCTCCCGGAAGAGGTCGGGGTGCAGGTACGGAAGCTCGACCGCGTCCCGGATCAGCTCGATCTGGTTCCCCAGACCGCCGATCTTGGTGTAGTCGATGTCGGGAACCTCTTCGAGGACGAGCTCCTCGACCTCGCTCTTCGGGATGACCTCGTACACGTAGCCGGAGCGCGGTTCGAGCAGCAGGGCGTCACCGGGGCGGATCACCACGTCAAGCAGCGGCTCGGCCAGCCGCACCACGCGCTCCTCGTCGGTGTGCCCGACCACCAGGGCGCGCTCGCCGTCCTCGAGGATCTCCTTGAGGGTGACGATGTCCCCGGCCCGCTCGAACGCCATGGCCTCGACCACGTTGAGCGCCTCGTTGAGCATGACCTCCTGGCCACGCCTGAGCTCCTCGAGCTCGACGCTCGGACTGACGTTGACCCGGAGCTTTCGGCCGCCGGTGAAAATGTCCGCCGTACCGTCCTCGTTCGCCTGCAAATACACACCGAAGCCCGCCGGTGGCTGCGCCAGCCGGTCGACTTCCTCCTTGAGGGCCACGATCTGGTCCCGGGCCTCACGGAGGGTATTCGCCAGTCGCTCGTTCTGCGCGGACACACCTGCGAGGTTGGTCTGCAGCTCGACGATCCGCTCTTCGAGAATCCTCGTGTGCCGCGGAGAGTCGGCGAGCTTGCGTCGCAGGACGGCGATTTCCTGCTCTAGATAGGCAACCTGGCCGGCTGGGTCCTCAGACCCCCGCCCCGGCCGGATGCCGCGGTTGATGTCGTCGTCGTGGGCTGCCACGGTCCTCACCTCCTCCAAGGGGAGCTGGACGCTTCCAGACCCTACCTGGGCCGGTGCAGGTTGAAACCCCTAGATCACAAACCGTTCGGGGTGTGTCCGATCTTCACCCTTGCGCACGTCCTCACGCCAGGGGAATACCCACCCAACAACATCGGAAAGCGGGCGGTTGTATCGTCGGGATGGTCAACACCCGTCAGGGCTGGCTTCAATTGGTTCACCCGCGCAGGAACGGCAGGCGAAATGACCGCGCAGAACGAGGTCTCCGGCAGCGAAACGACGGCCGCCGCATCCGAGGCTCTTGAGGTGTGGATCGACCAGGACCTGTGTACCGGCGACGGTATCTGTGCGCAGTACGCGCCCGAGGTCTTCGAGCTCGACATCGACGGCCTGGCCTACGTCAAGCCGCCCGTGCCGGCCGGCGAGGAGGCCGAGCTGCTCACGGAGCCCGGCGCGACGGCCCGGGTGCCGCTGCCGCTGCTCGCCGACGTGCGGGACTCGGCGAAGGAGTGCCCCGGCGACTGCATCCACGTACGCCGGGTGGCCGACCAGGTCGAGGTCTACGGCCCCGACGCGGCTTGAGCCACCCGCCCGGCGCCCCCGCCTCGGCCCGGCCTGGCGCCACCGTCACGGGGTGGCGGCGGGCGGCCGGAGCGGAGGCGGGGGCCTCAGACGCTGCCGGGTACGGGCAGCGCCTGGAGGACGAACTTGTCGTCCCGCCAACGCCAGTTGACGTCCCGCTCCAGGTCCGGGCAACAGCGCGGGACCTGGCCGGAGGAATAGCCGAGCAGGGTGGCCGAAACGGTGGCGTCGCGAAGGGTCAGGCGTCGCACGCTCATGTTCTCCTTCGGCTCCAGGAACGTGCTCACCACCCTCGGTTTCGCGCCGTGTTTGCCCGCCGAGTTGCTCGCGGGCGCTATCACGTAGATCCCGCTGGGCGGAGTGCCGATCTCGGAGTGGCAGCGCACCACGGCCACCGTCTCGGGCCGGCCGTCGCCGTCGAGGTCGCCCGAGGCGTGCTGGACGACGTCCACCGGGGCCGGACCGCACTCCACGGGGTAGGCGGCGGCGCGGGCGTCGGGGGCGGCGGCCGGACCGGAGGCGGGTGGCGCCGCGCGGCCCGGCGTCGCCGTGGCGTCCGAGGGGTGCAGCGCGACCGCACCGCCGACCACGCCCGCCAGGGCGAGCGCGGTGGCGATCCAGTGCACCCACCGGGTGCGGGTGTGCGGGAGGCCCGACGGGGGGCCGGCACCGGGCGTGGTGCGGGATGCGGGGGCGGACGCAGAGCCTGCCGAGGGCTGCACGCGGATAACTCCTGTGAGCGTCGTGGCGTCGGGGGTGGCCAGCATGGTGCCATACGTCACACTCGGCGAGAACAGCCGGGTGGTGGGCTGGCGCACTTCACCTAACGACGGAGCGCCGCCGACGGTTCCCTGGCGGGAAGTCGTCGGCGGCGCCGCGTGGTTCGCGCCGCGTCCGGTGACGCGTGGCGCGCGGGATGTTCGCGATGTGGGTGGTGCCGGTGCGGTGTGGTGCCGGTCGGTGCCGTCAGTCGCTGGTGGCGGAGGGTTCCGCGCTCGCGCCGGCGGACCCGCCCGTGGCGGCCCCCTGGCCGCGGCCGGGGCCCGTGTAGTCCTCGCCGTACGCGCCCTTGGCCGGGCGGCGGCGGCGCAGCGGCGGCTCGACGCCGTCGGCCAGGCGGCGCGCGGTCAGCAGGAAGCCGGTGTGCCCGATCATGCGGTGGTCGGGGCGTACGGCCAGGCCCTCCACGTGCCAGGTGCGGACCATGGTCTCCCAGGCCGAGGGCTCGTTGAACGTGCCGTGCTCCCTGATCGCCTCGACGGTGCGGGCGAGCTGGGTGGTGGTGGCGACGTACGCGCACAGGATGCCGCCGGGCACCAGCGCCTTGGAGACGGCCTCCAGGCACTCCCAGGGGGCGAGCATGTCGAGGATGACGCGGTCGACGTCGGTGTCCGACAGGTTGTCCTGAAGGTCCCCGACGGTCAGCTCCCAGGCGGGGTGCGGGCCGCCGAAGTAGCGCTCGACGTTCTGGGTGGCGATCTCGGCGAAGTCGGCGCGGCGCTCGTAGGAGTGCAGCATGCCCTGGTCGCCGATGGCGCGCAGGAGGAAGCTGCTGAGCGAGCCGGAGCCGACGCCGGCCTCCACGACCCGGGCCCCGGGGAAGATGTCGGCCATCGCCAGGATCTGCCCCGCGTCCTTGGGGTAGACCACGGCGGCTCCGCGCGGCATGGACAGGACGTAGTCGGGGAGCAGGGGGCGCAGCGCGAGGTAGGCGACGTTCCCGGTGGTACGGACAACACTGCCCTCGGGAGCACCGATCAGCTCGTCGTGCGGGAAGGCACCCTTGTGGGTGTGGAAGCTCTTCCCGGCTTCGAGCGTGAAGGTGTAGTGGCGTCCCTTGGGGTCGGTGAGCTGGACCTGGTCCCCGACCTGGAAGGGGCCGCGACGGCGGGCGGCACCGGTCGGTTCGGACATGTGACCAGCCTACCGGTCTGTCGCCGCGCCGCGGACCGGCCCCGGCGGGGCGTACCGGCATCGGTCGGCGGGCGGACGTCGCGGGCGCGTGGGGGTGGGCCGGTGGCAGGCGGGGCGGGGCGCCGTCAGAAGGGGCGGGCCATCGCCGCCACGAAGGCGCGCTCGACGTCGACGGTGGAGAGCACGCCGTAGATCTCGCCGGTCTCCTCGACCACCAGGTACTCGGTGGCCGGGGTCGCGCGCAGGGTGTCCAGGAGCTGCTCGCCGGTGAGCTCGGCGGAGACGCGCATGCCCTCCTTGAGGTCCTGGGCCAGACCGCTGACCGCGACCCAGGGGCGGCGGTGCTCGGGGATGCCGACGATGGCCGCCTCCCGGACGACGGCGGTCGGATCGCCCTGGCTGTCGACGACGACCAGGGCGCGGGCGCCGGCCTCGTTGGCGCGGCGCAGGGCCTCGGAGAGCGGGGTGTCGGCGGCGACGGGGACGGCGCGCCGGGTGAGCGTGCGGGCGCGCAGGTCGGGCAGGCGCTCGCGGAGCCGGGCCATCCGCAGGCCGTTGCCGGCACCGGTCCAGATGATCGCGGCGAGGATGGCGGCCAGCAGCGCGTCGGTGAGCGAGTCCACACTGCCGAAGCCGTCGGAGTCGCCGAAGCCGCCGGCGTGGGTGATCAGCGGAAGTCCGATCAGCACCGCGACGGCCAGCGCTCGCCCGGTCCAGGCGGCGGCGACGGTGCCGGTCATCGGCTTGCCGCTGATCTTCCAGACCACGGCTCGCAGCATGCGTCCGCCGTCCAGCGGCAGGCCGGGCAGCAGGTTGAAGGCGGCGACGATCAGGTTGGAGATCATCAGGCCGGCCAGCAGTACGCCGGGCACCGTGCCGGGCTGCACGAGCTGCATGCCCAGGTAGAAGACGCCGGCCAGGACGAGCGAGAGCAGGGGGCCGACGAAGGCGAGGACGAACTCCCGGCCCGGCGTCTCGGACTCCTTCTCGATCTCCGAGACGCCGCCGAAGAACTGCAACTGGATGCGGCGTACCGGCAGTTTGAAGCGGAGCGCGGCGACCGTGTGGGCCAGTTCGTGGACGAGCACCGAGGCGTAGAAGGCGATGGCGAAGAAGAGCGAGACCAGGTAGCGCGCGTTGCCGAGCTCCGGCAGTACGCGGTCGAGTTGACCGCCGAACACCCAGGTGATCAGGGCGGCGACCAGGAACCAGCTCGGCGCGACGTAGACCGGGACGCCGAAGGGGCGGCCCATGAGGAAGCCGCCGCCGACCTCCCTGGGCCGCTCGGGTTTGCGGTCCTCGGGCTGGGTCGGGCGATCCGGCCCCCCGTTGCCGGACTGCCGCTGCCCGCTGTTGTCCACGGTGTCCTCTCGTCTGTGCGTCCTCCCGTCGCCTGGCGCGATCTGTCGATCATGCGACGTGAGGTGTTCTGTCGTCGATGGTATGCGTCTGCCTGCGCTTCGCTCGGCCTCGGCTCCCCCTTTACCCTCCCGGGGGTCGGCCCGGGAATTCCGGGAGCGCGCCCGGGGCGGTGCGGGTCACTCCCGCCACTGTGCGCCTGCCCCGTCACCCCCGTCGCGATGCCCGGCCCGGCCTGCCGCGACCGCCGCGAATGTCAGTGCGGGGCCGTAGGGTTTCGTGGCATGGGAACCACGGAGAAGACCGGGCGGGCGACGTCCCGGGCGCCGCTGTCGTCGTCGCTGTCGCCCTCGCGGGCGGCGGACTTCATGCGGTGCCCCCTGTTGTACCGCTTTCGTGTGATCGACAAGCTGCCGGAGAAGCCGAGTGCCGCGGCGACCCGGGGCACCGTGGTGCACGCGGTGCTGGAGCGGCTGTTCGACGCGCCGGCGGGAGACCGTACGGCGCCCCGGGCGCGGGCCATGGTCCCGGGCGAGTGGGAGCGGCTGCTGGCGGCCAAGCCGGAGCTGGCGGAGCTGTTCGCGACGCGGGACGGCGGGCTGGACCCGGAGCGGCTGGCGGAGTGGCTGCGGGAGGCCGAGCAGCTGGTCGAGCGGTGGTTCACGCTGGAGGATCCCACGCGCCTGGAGCCCGCCGAGCGCGAGCTGTACGTGGAGACGGCCCTGGAGTCGGGGCTGACGCTGCGCGGCTACATCGACCGGGTGGACATCGCGCCGACGGGCGAGGTGCGGGTGGTCGACTACAAGACGGGGCGGGCGCCGGCGCCGCGGTACCGGGACGAGGCACTGTTCCAGATGACGTTCTACGCGCTGGTGCTGTGGCGGCTGCGGGGTGTGGTGCCCCGGCGGCTCCAGCTCGTCTACCTGGGCAGTGGTGACGTGCTCACCTACGATCCGGTGGCCGCGGAGCTGGAGGCGGTCGAGCGCAAGCTGCTGGCGCTGTGGGCCGCGATCCGGGAGGCGACCGAGACGGGGAACTGGGAGCCGCGGCAGACCAAGCTGTGCGGCTGGTGCGACCACCAGGCGCGGTGCCCGGAGTTCGGCGGCACTCCCCCGCCCTATCCGCTCAAGGTCATCCCCGCGCGGTCGAGCCCGGAGAGTCAGGGCAGAATGGGCCAGGTCTAGCGAAGGAGACCCCGTGGCGATCCGCGTTCTGCTCGTCGATGACCAGCCGCTGCTGCGCACCGGCTTCCGGATGATCCTGGAGGCCGAGCAGGATCTCGCGGTGGTCGGCGAGGCCGGGGACGGGCTGCAGGCCCTTGACCAGGTCCGGGCCCTGCAGCCGGATGTGGTGCTGATGGACATCCGCATGCCCCGGATGGACGGCGTGGAGGCGACCCGGCAGATCACCGGCCCGGGGCGGGACGGCCCGGCCAAGGTGCTGGTGCTCACCACGTTCGACCTCGACGAGTACGTGGTGGAGGCGTTGCGCGCCGGGGCCAGCGGCTTCCTGCTCAAGGACGCGCCGGCCAACGAGCTGGTGCAGGCGATCCGGGTGGTGGCCGCGGGCGAGGCGATGCTGGCGCCGAGCGTGACCCGGCGGCTGCTGGACAAGTACGCCGGGCATCTGCCCTCGGGTGAGGAGTCGGTGCCCGACACACTGCACACGCTCACCGACCGCGAGGTGGAGGTCCTCAAGTTGGTGGCCCGTGGGCTGTCGAACGCGGAGATCGCGGCCGACCTGTTCGTGAGCGAGACGACGGTCAAGACGCACGTGGGGCACGTGCTCACCAAGCTGGGACTGCGGGACCGGGTGCAGGCCGCGGTCTACGCGTACGAGAGCGGTCTGGTCCGGCCCGGCGCCCAGTAGCCGGCCCGGCGGTCCCGACCGCTCGGCACGTCATCGCGTCCCGGCCGCCGGCCCTCGCCGGGCGCGGCGGGCGCTCGGCGAGGTCCGGGGGGCGAGCTCGGGCGAGGGCGTCAGTCGCCCGTCTTGGCGATCTCCCAGAAGCGGAAGACCGTGGTCGCGTCCAGCGTCCACTGGAGGCCTGTGATGTCCTCGTCGGCCACCGCGTACTGCTTGCCCTGCCACAGCGGTATGACCGGCAGGTCTCTGGCGACCTTGGTCTGGATGCGCGCGAAGTCGCCGACGGTGTCGGCGCGGTCGGCCTGGCTGGCGGTGTGTGGCAGCCAGCGGGCGGTGATGTCGCCGGCGTCGTAGTGGTTGGCCAGCACGTTGTCCGGGCCGAAGAAGGGCGCGGTGAAGTTGTCGGGGTCCGGGTAGTCGGGCACCCAGCCCTTCACGTAGACGCCGTAGTCGCCGTCGCTGATCCCCTTCTCGTACGCGCTGAACTCGGCGCTCCTCACGTCGGCCGTGAACAGTCCGCTGGCGTTGAGCTGCTCGGCGATCAGTCGCAGGCCGGCGTTGGTGCCGGGGCCGTAGCGGACCGGGGTGCCCCACAGGGTGAGCCTGACCTTGTCCTTGATGCCGTCGGCGCGGAGCGCGGCGCGGGCCTTGGCGCGTTGCGGGCGGTCTCCGTACAGGTCGAAGTAGGGCGTCTTGTGGGCGGTGATGCCGGCCGGGACGGTGGAGTACAGCGGTTGCACGGTGCGCTGGTACACGTCGCGGGCCAGCAGGTTGCGGTCGATGAGGTAGGCCACGGCCTGGCGTACGCCGCGTCGCTTGGCGATCGGGTCGCGCAGGTTGAAGACCAGGTGCTGGACCTCCGCGCTGGTGCCCTCGACCACCTTGAGGTCCGGGGCGCCGCCGGTGGGCTTCTCGATCCGGGCGACGGCGGCGGACTCCAGGCCACGGTAGGCGAGGTCGACGTCGCCCGCGCGGACGGCGGCGGCCAGGGCGGGCTGGTCGCCCTGGAAGAACTTCATGGTCATGCCGGAGTTCTGCGGCCGGGCCGGGCCCCGGTAGGCGTCGTTGACCGAGAACCGCGCCTCCTGGCGGTCGAAGGAGTCCAGGCGGTAGACGCCGGAGCCGACGGCCTCGTGGTCGGTGCGCAGTGTGTTTCTGGGGTAGACCCGGTGGTCCACGATGGAGCCGGCGCCGGAGGCGATCTTCTGCGGGAAGGTGGCGTCCGAGGCCTTGAGGCGGAAGATGACCCTCCGCTCGTCAGGCGTATCGATCCTGCCGATCGAGGAGAGCAGGACGGCGGGTCCGTCGCGGTGGGCGATGGCCAGGGTGCGTTCGAAGGAGTGCTTGACGTCCCGCGAGGTGAGGTCGTGGCCGTTGGTGAAGGTCAGGCCGGTGCGCAGGGTGCAGCGGAAGACCCTGCTGGTGCGGTCGTCGAACGCGCAGGACTCGGCCGCCTCGGGCTGTGGCGCGCTGCCTCCCTTGGGGAAGCTCAGCAATGACTGGAAGACGTTGTTGAACAGCAGCCAGGAGCCGGGGTCGTAGCCGGCGGCGGGGTCGGTGGATAAGACGCGGTCGGACATGCCCATGACCACGCGTTTGCCCGTGCCCGCGGCCGACCTCCCGTCCGCACCGCACCCCGCCGCCAGCAGGGCGGCGAGTCCGACGACGAGCGGTACTGCCGGCCACTGGTTCCGTTTCCTCACGCGCGCCTACCTCACGGTTGCCTCGGATGATTCCTCGGAACCGGTGGCGTCGCTGACACCGGCCCGATCAGCCCTCGACGCCGCGGCCCAGCTCCCACAGTCGGAGCTTGCCTGCGTCGTCGACCGCCCACTCCGCGCCGGTGATCCCGTCACGGGTGGCGACGTACTGCTTCCCCTGCCACAGCGGCAACACCGGCACCTCGTCCGCGATGATGTCCTGGGCCTGCTGGAAGTCCCTGACGGCTACGGTGCGCTGCTCCTGCTGCCGGGTGCGTGGGATCAGGACATCTTCGATCGTGGTGTTTCGATACGGGGAACCCAGGAAGTTGTCGGGCCCGAAGAACGGCGCGACGTAGTTGTCCGGGTCCGGGAAGTCGGGGTACCAACCCATGCCGTACGCGGCGTACTTGCCACTGGAGGCGGCCGGACGGAACTCCGTCCACGGCACGTCCTTGATGGTCACCCGGAACAGCCCGCTGGCGTTGAGCTGCTGCCTGAGCGCCTCGAACTCCTTGGTGGACGCCGGGCCGTAGTGGTCCGAGGAGTAGTGGAGGGTCAGCTTCACCGGGGTGCTCACGTCGGCGTCGCGCAGGATCTCGCGGGCCTTGCTGACGTTGGGGTCGCCGTAGGTGTTGTGGAAGGAGTTGGTGTGGGCCGAGGTGCCGGTCGGCACCAGCGAGTACAGCGGGACGGTGGTGCGCTGGTAGACGTCGCGCACCAGCGCCTGCCGGTCGACGAGTTGGGCCATCGCCTTGCGTACGGCCTTGTCGCGCACCGCCGAGGCGTCGGTGTTGAAGGCGAGGTAACGAATCTCCTGGCCCGAGGACTCGGTGAGCCGGATGTCGCCCTGGCCGTTGCCGCGCAGCCGCACGATCTGTTCCGGGGCCAGGGTGCGGTTGAGCACGCTGATGTCGCCCCCGGTCAGGGCCTTCTCCATCGCCTTGGCGTCGTCGAAGAACCGCATCTCGACCTTCTTGTTCCTGACCTCCACCGCGCCCTGGTACTTCGGGTTCCTGGTGAAGACGGCCTTGGTCAGCCGGTTGTCGCTGGTCTCGACGCTCATCTGGTACGGCCCCGAGCCGCTGACCTCGAAGCCGGCCCGCAGCTTGTCCTTGGCGTAGTCCTCGCTGTCGACCAGGGCGGCGGCGGGGGTGGCGAGCTTGTGCGGGAAGGTGGCGTCGGGCGACTTGAGGTGGAAGACGACCTCCAGCTCACCCGCGGCCTCGACCTTGTCGATGTTGCCGATCAGGGCCTGCGGGCCGTTGTCGTGATCGATGCCCAGGGTGCGCTGGAAGGAGAAGACGACGTCCCGCGCGGTCAGCTCGTGCCCGTTGGAGAACGTCAGCCCGGAGCGCAGCTTGCAGCGGAACTGCTCGCTCTGCTTGTCCTGGAACCCGCAGCTCCGCGCGGCGTCGGGCACCGGCGTGCTGCCCGAGCGCGGCATGCGCAGCAGGGTCTGGAAGACGTTGTGCATCAGGCCCCAGGACCCCACGTCATATACCTGGGCGGGGTCCAGCGGCGCCGGTGCCGCGTCCGTGGCCTTGATCAGATCCGTGCTTCCCACGACGATCGTGTCACCGCCCGAACCTGATCCATCCGCACTCCCGCAACCCGCGAGAACAGAGGTCAACAGGCCCATCATGGCGGGCAACACCATCGTCTTGCGGTTCATTCTCGGGGGACTCCCTACCATCGAAACCCGGGTCCCTACCGTTGTTCGGTCAGCGGGCTACGGGGGTTGTGCTGATGTTCTCGGGGAGACATTAGTAGCCACCCCCCGCATTACTGGAGAGCGGTGCGGTGGGGGCGATATCGCGGCGTTATCGCTCCACTCCGCCCCGGGATATGCACACCGAAGAACGATTCGTGCGAGAAAACGCCAAACGGGACACAAGACCTCAATCGAAACCGGCCGAATCGGCCGGTCAGCACACGCAACGGTCGACTGTCGACGGACGGTTCAGTGAGATAAATCACGCGCCTGATTCTCCCGTGACACCCGTTTACGGCGCGCCGGGGGTACGGGCGAGGCAACCGGAATTCGATCAGCGCATTCCCTCGGCGAACTTCGCGCACTCCCCGCGTATGCGGCGTTCGACTTCCGTAATCACCCCGGGGAAGCCCGGTTACGGTGCGCGGACACCGCGTGAAGTGCGGTGTCCGCGCGGCCTGTTGGGCGAATCCCGGCGACCGAGAAGATCAACTTTCCCTGGGGCACGTTCACTTCGCGCTGTGCCACGCGAATATGACGCTCGGTCGGCAATGGGAATACGAACCGCGACCGATCGCTTACGCGACGACGGCCTCGGCTTGATCAATTGGCCCGACCAATGTGCGGAGAAAAGCGAGGTCCACGCCTTCGAGCGAGGGCACCACGGTGCGCCCGGGAGCCGGCTGGATGGGGACCACCGACGGCACCGCCAGCACCGGGCAGCCCGCCGCCTCGGCCGCCGTCACACCCGTCACGGTGTCCTCGATGACCACACAGCGCCCGGGGTCGGCCCCCAGGCCCGCCGCGGCGAGCAGGTAGGGGTCGGGGTACGGCTTGGTGCGCTCGACCTCGTCGCCGGCGACGGTGAGCTGGAAGTGCTGGGCGCCCAGCGAGAGCAGCACCTGGTCGATGACGCGCCGGTGCGAGGCGGAGACCAGGGCGGTGGGCACACCGCGCGCGCTGAGCTCCGTCAGCAACCTCCTGGCCCCGGGCAGCAGCGGCACGTTGCCCCCGATCAGCTCCGTGAAACGGGTGTTGAGCAGCGTGGTGAGCTCGTCCAGCGCGATGTCGGCGCCGGTGACCTCGATCAGGTACGAGGCGCTGCGCGTCATGGGGCCGCCGACGACGACCGCGCGGTGCGCCTCGTCCAGCTCGTGCCCGAGCTCGGCGAAGATCGCGGACTCCGCCGTCCACCACAGGCCCTCGGTGTCCACCAGAGTGCCGTCCATGTCGAGCAGGACGCCCTCCAGGGCCGGGGCCCACTCCGCGTCGGATCGTGGGTCGACAGCGGGGATGCTGCTGGTCATCCATGCACCTCCGTAAGGAAAGGCCCCCTGCGGGGCGCGCCCGGCGGAGGGCGCCACAAGGCCCGCCACCAGGGCAAACGAGCCGGTCACTCTCCGCTCGGAGAGGCAACCGGCTGCTACTGGACCGACCAGTGTACGTCCGGCGTACAGGGAGCGCTCGGGGATATCCGGCGCCGTTCGGCACGCCCCGCGAGCTCCGTCGGCGCCGCTCGCGGGGCCGCCGCGGGCCCGCGTGCCGCCGCCCCGGTCACGCGGGCGCGACCGGGGCGGCGGGGCCGCGCGGACAGGAGGGTCCGGGCGCGGCCGTACGGGTGGGAGCCGGTGGGGCGGGTGGGGCTCAGCGGGCGTTGAAGTACTTCGCCTCGGGGTGGTGGATCACGATCGCGTCCGTGGACTGCTCCGGGTGGAGCTGGAACTCCTCGGAGAGCTTCACGCCGATCCGCTCGGGCCGCAGGAGGTCGGCGATCTTGGCCCGGTCCTCCAGGTCGGGGCAGGCTCCGTAGCCGAGCGAGAAGCGGGCACCCCGGTACTTGAGGTCGAACATCGCCTCCACCGAGTCCGGGTCCTCGCCGGCGAAGCCGAGCTCGGCGCGCACCCGGGCGTGCCAGTACTCGGCCAGCGCCTCGGCGAGCTGGACGGACAGGCCGTGCAGCTCCAGGTAGTCGCGGTAGGAGTTGGCCTCGAACAGCTCGGCCGTGGCCTCGCCGATCCTCGAACCGACCGTGACGACCTGGAGACCGACCACGTCCCGCTCCCCCGACTCCTCGGGGCGAAAGAAGTCGGCCAGGCACAGCCGGCGGCCACGACGCTGGCGGGGAAAGGTGAAGCGGGTCCGCTCGGTGCCGTCCTCGTGCAGGAGAATGAGGTCATCGCCCTTGGAGACGCACGGGAAGTAGCCGTAGACCACGGCCGCCTCCAGCAGGTTCTCGGTCAGGAGCTTGTCCAGCCAGCCGCGCAGCCGGGGCCGGCCCTCGGTCTCGACCAGCTCCTCGTACGTCGGGCCGTCGCCGGTCCGGTTCTGCTTCAGGCCCCACTGGCCCTTGAACAGCGCACCCTCGTCCAGCCACGAGGCGTAGTCCACGAGCTGGATGCCCTTGACGACGCGGGTGCCCCAGAACGGCGGCTCGGGCACCGGGTTGTCGACGGCCACGTCCGAGCGGACCGGGCCCGACTCGGGCTCCGGCTCGCTGACCTCCACCGCGCGCTTGGCCACCCGCCGCTGGCGCAGCTCGGGCAGGGTGGCGCCGGGCACCCCGCGCTTGACGGCGATCAGCGCGTCCATCAGCCGCAGGCCCTCGAAGGCGTCCCGCGCGTAGCGGACCTCGCCCTCGTAGATCTCGTGCAGGTCCTGTTCGACGTAGGCGCGGGTCAGGGCGGCGCCGCCGAGGATGACCGGGTAGTCGGCGGCCAGCTTGCGCTGGTTGAGCTCCTGCAGGTTCTCCTTCATGATCACGGTGGACTTCACCAGCAGCCCGGACATGCCGATCACGTCCGCCCGGTGCTCCTCCGCGGCCTCCAGGATCGCCGAGACGGGCTGCTTGATGCCCAGGTTGACGACGTTGTAGCCGTTGTTGGACAGGATGATGTCCACCAGGTTCTTGCCGATGTCGTGGACGTCGCCGCGCACGGTGGCCAGCACGATGGTGCCCTTGCCCTCCGCGTCCGACTTCTCCATGTGCGGCTCCAGGTAGGCCACCGCGTTCTTCATGACCTCGGCGGACTGCAGGACGAACGGGAGCTGCATCTGGCCGGAGCCGAACAGCTCGCCGACCACCTTCATGCCCGCCAGCAGCGTGTCGTTGACGATCTCCAGGGCCGGGCGGGAGGCGAGGGCCTCCTCCAGGTCGGCCTCCAGGCCGTTGCGCTCGCCGTCGATGATGCGCCGCTGGAGCCGCTCCTCCAGGGGCAGCGCCATGAGCTCCTCGGACTTGCTCGCCTTGAGGGACTTGGCGGTGGCGCCCTCGAAGAGTTCCAGGAGCTTTTGCAGCGGGTCGTAGCCCTCCGCGCGCCGGTCGTAGATGAGGTCGAGCGCGGTCTTGACCTGCTCCTCCTCCAGCCGGGCGATGGGCAGGATCTTCGAGGCGTGCACGATGGCCGAGTCCAGGCCGGCCTTGACGCACTCGTCGAGGAAGACGGAGTTGAGCACGATGCGCGCGGCCGGGTTGAGGCCGAAGGAGATGTTGGACAGGCCCAGGGTGGTCTGCACGTCCGGGCGGCGGCGCTTGAGCTCGCGGATCGCCTCGATGGTGTGCAGACCGTCCTTGCGGGACTCCTCCTGCCCGGTGCAGATGGTGAACGTCAGGCAGTCGATGAGGATGTCGGACTCGTGGATGCCCCAGTTGGTGGTGAGGTCCTCGATGATCCGCTCGGCGATGGCGACCTTGTGCTCGACGGTACGGGCCTGGCCCTCCTCGTCGATGGTCAGCGCCATCAGCGCGGCGCCGTGCTCCTGGGCCAGGGCGGTGACGCGGGCGAAGCGGGAGGTGGGGCCGTCGCCGTCCTCGTAGTTGACCGAGTTGATCACCGCGCGTCCGCCGAGCTTCTCCAGGCCGGCGCGCAGGACGTCCACCTCGGTGGAGTCCAGCACGATCGGCAGCGTGGAGGCCGTGGCGAAGCGGCCGGCCAGCTCGCGCATGTCGGCGACGCCGTCGCGGCCGACGTAGTCCACGCACAGGTCGAGCAGGTGGGCGCCCTCACGGATCTGGTCGCGGGCCATCTCCACACAGTCGTCCCAGCGCCCCTCCAGCATGGCCTCGCGGAACTTCTTGGAGCCGTTGGCGTTGGTCCGCTCGCCGATCGCCAGGTAGGAGGTGTCCTGGCGGAAGGGGACGGTCTGGTAGAGCGAGGCGGCGCCGGGCTCGGGGCGCGGCTCGCGCGCGGTGGGCGTCATCTCCCGCACACGCTCGACGACCTGGCGCAGGTGCTCGGGCGTGGTGCCACAGCAGCCGCCGACCAGCGAGAGCCCGTACTCACGGACGAAGACCTCGTGCGCGTCGGCCAGCTCGACCGGGCTCAGCGGGTAGTGCGCGCCGTCCTTGCCGAGGACGGGCAGGCCGGCGTTGGGCATGGCGGACACGCGGGTGCGGGCGTGCCGGGCCAGGTAGCGCAGGTGCTCGCTCATCTCGGCGGGGCCGGTGGCGCAGTTGAGGCCGATCATGTCGATGCCCAGCGGCTCCAGGGCGGTCAGCGCGGCGCCGATCTCCGAGCCCAGCAGCATGGTGCCGGTGGTCTCGACGGTGACCTGCACCAGAAGCGGCAGTTCGACACCGGCCTCGGACAGCGCCCGCTTGACGCCGATCACCGACGCCTTCGTCTGGAGCAGGTCCTGGGTCGTCTCGACCAACAGGGCGTCCGCGCCGCCCGCGATCAGCCCGGCGGCGTTGCGCTGGTACGCGTCGCGCAGCGCCTCGTACGGGGCGTGGCCCAGGGTCGGGAGCTTGGTGCCGGGGCCGATCGAGCCGAGCACCCAGCGGGGCCGGCCGTCGGTCGCGAACTCGTCGGCGACCTCGCGGGCGATGCGGGCGCCCGACTCGGAGAGCTCGTAGATCCGGTCGGCGATGTCGTACTCGCCCAGCGCCGAGAGGTTGGCGCCGAAGGTGTTCGTCTCCACGCAGTCCACGCCGACGGAGAAGTACTCCTGGTGGACGCTGCGCACGATGTCGGGACGGGTGATGTTGAGGATCTCGTTGCAGCCTTCGAGCTGTTCGAAGTCGTCGAGGCTGGGGTCCTGCGCCTGAAGCATCGTGCCCATCGCGCCGTCCGCGACCACCACCCGGGTGGCCAGGGCCTCGCGTAGTGCGTGGACGCGGTCGGAGCTGCTGATGGGCGATGGCTTGTGCGAGGCCATGGGTGTGCTCTCCCTGGAGTGCGACGGCTGTCGGCTTTGCGCCTTCCGGTGGACGGCGCACACGGCAAGCCTAGCCCTCGGTGTCGAGGTGGCGTCGAACGTCCCGCGGAGCGGGACGGCGCGGGGCGGTCGCACGGGCCGGCCGCGAAGTCCGTACGCCCACGGCTCCGGTATCCGCAGGTCGACATGGGCCGATAGTGTTCAGCATTGTCGAACCGTAGAGGGCCGAACACCGAGGAGGTTGCGCGATGGCACGGACCATCCAGTCGCTGGAGCGCGCGGCGGCGATGCTCCGGCTGTTGGCGGGTGGCGAGCGCAGGCTCGGCCTGTCCGAGATCGCCTCCTCCCTCGACCTGGCCAAGGGCACCGCCCACGGCATCCTGCGCACCCTCCAGCAAGAGGGCTTCGTCGAACAGGACCCGGCCTCCGGCCGCTACCAGCTGGGCGCCGAACTGCTGCGGCTGGGCAACAGCTACCTCGACGTGCACGAGCTGCGCGCCCGCGCCCTGGTGTGGGCCGACGACCTCGCGCGGTCCAGCGGCGAGAGCGTCTACCTGGGCGTCCTGCACCAGCAGGGCGTCCTGGTCGTGCACCACGTCTTCCGGCCCGACGACAGCCGGCAGGTCCTTGAGGTGGGCGCGATGCAGCCGCTGCACAGCACGGCGCTGGGCAAGGTGCTGTCCGCGTACGACCCGGTGGCCCACACGGAGGCGGTCGAGGGCGGGCGTGAGGCGTTCACCCCGCGCACGGTGACGGGGGGCGCCGAGTTCGAGGGGGTCCTGGACCTGATCCGGGCGCGCGGCTGGGCCGCCGACGTGGAGGAGACCTGGGAGGGCGTGGCCTCGGTGGCGGCCCCGATCCACGACCGGCGCCGCATGCCGGTGGGCGCGGTGGGCGTGACCGGCGCGGTGGAGCGGGTGTGCCCGGACGGCACGCTGCGCCCGGAGCTGATCGCCGCCGTACGGGACTGCGCCCGCGCGGTCTCCCGCGACCTGGGCGCGGGCCGCTTCTAGCCCGCCGGCGACCAGACCGCCACTCCCCCTTCTTTCCGCGCGTCACACGGGCCCGCCCCTCGCCGGACGCGTCCCCGGCCCTCCCGGGCGCGCCGCCCGGTCCGCCACTGGTCGCGGGTCGCCGTCGCTCGGGGCGTTACCCCGCGGGCCGCGCGCGGGGTTGCCGTACGCCGTTCGTACGCCGTGGCACCGCGTTCGCACGCTCCGGACACCGCCCGACCCCCGCGGCCCCGCTCCCCCGCGCGCCGCCCAGCCCCCGCGACCCGTGCCCCGCCGCACCGCCGGGGCCGTGGCGACCGCTCGCCGTCGCCCCCGCGCCGGTCCGGCTCCACGCCGTCGGGCCAGCCCGCGTCGGCCCGCCCCGTCTCCGCGCCTCGTCGAGCCTGTCGGCGGCACCCGCCTGGCGCCCGGCCCGTCGGCTCCGCCGCCCCGGCCAGCCGGCCGCGCCCCGGCCTCCTCGGCGGCTTCGCCCGCTTCCCCGTCCGTCTCCGTCCGCTGTGTCGGGCCAGTTCAGCCGGGTGCCGGGGGCATGGCGCACGGCGGCGAGGCGGCTTCGCGGCGAGGCGGGTGGGCGGCAGGCTGGGTCATTACCCCGTACTTGCCGGTCAGTTACCGGCGAGTTTTCGGTCACAGCACCCTTGACGGTATTGACGGGGTCGAGAAAACTGCCGTTCACCGGTCGGCATTGTCGAACACCTAACGACAGTATTCGCTATGGTGGACAACGCCACGGGCCGGTCGCAACACGCTCACCGAGCGCGCGAACCACGGGACGGGACCCGGGGTTCGCCTTCCCCTGGACGAAGGACAAAGGAGTCGCGGGTGTCCAGCTCCGACATCTTCATCGGCGAAACCATTGGCACGGCCGTACTGATCCTGCTCGGCGGTGGCGTGGTGGCCGCCGTCACGCTCAAGCGGTCCAAAGCACTCAACGCGGGCTGGCTCGCCATCACCTTCGGGTGGGGTTTCGCCGTCCTGACCGGCGCGTACATCGCCGGCGGCGTCAGCGGCGCCCATCTGAACCCGGCGGTGACCGTCGGCCTCGCCATCAAGGGCGGCGAGGGCGGCACCCAGTGGAGTGACGTCCCGCTCTACTTCGCCTCGCAGCTCCTGGGCGCGATGATCGGCGCGGTGCTCGTGTGGGTCGCGTACTACGGCCACTTCCAGGCCCACCTCACCGACCCCGAGGTCATCGGCGAGTCGGGCGGCCAGGAGGGCCTTGTCGACAAGTCGGCCTCGCCCGCCGCGGGTCCGGTGCTGGGCATCTTCTCCACCGGCCCCGAGATCCGCGTGACCGTACAGAACCTGGCCACCGAGATCATCGCCACCACGGTGCTCGTCCTCGCCATCCTCACCCAGGGCCTGACCGAGGGTCTGGCCGTCTCGGGCACCGGCGCCCTGATGACGGCCCTGGTCGTGGTCGGCCTCGGCCTCTCGCTCGGCGGGCCCACCGGCTACGCCATCAACCCGGTGCGCGACCTGGGCCCGCGCATCGTGCACGCCCTGCTGCCGCTGCCCAACAAGGGCGGCTCGGACTGGGGCTACGCCTGGATCCCCGTCGTCGGCCCACTTGCTGGCGGCGCCATCGCGGGCGGACTCTACGAACTCGCCTTCGCCTAAGCCCCCCGACGTCATCTCGCAGGAGCCGCACACCATGACCGACACCCAGGACTACACCTCGACGCCGGGCGCCGCCTCGCACGGCCACGGCCCGTTCATCGCCTCCATCGACCAGGGCACCACGTCCAGCCGCTGTATCGTCTTCGACCGCGACGGCCGCATCGTGGCCGTCGAGCAGAAGGAACACCGGCAGATCTTCCCCAAGCCCGGCTGGGTCGAGCACGACGGCGCCGAGATCTGGACCAACGTCCAGGAGGTCACCGACGGCGCGATCGCCAAAGCCGGCATCACCGGCGCCGACGTGAAGGCGATCGGCATCACCAACCAGCGTGAGACGACCCTGTTGTGGGACAGGAACACCGGCGAGCCGGTGCACAACGCGCTGGTGTGGCAGGACACCCGCACCGACGGGCTGTGCAGGGAACTGGGCCGCAACGTCGGCCCGGACCGCTTCCGCCGCGAGACCGGCCTGCCGCTCGCCTCGTACTTCGCCGGCCCCAAGATCCGCTGGCTGCTGGACAACGTCGAGGGCCTGCGCGCGCGGGCCGAGGCGGGCGAGATCCTCTTCGGCACCATGGACTCCTGGGTCATCTGGAACCTGACCGGCGGGCCCGACGGCGGCGTCCACGTCACCGACGTCACCAACGCCTCGCGCACCCTGCTGATGAACCTGTCCACACTGGACTGGGACGAGCGCATCCTGGCCTCGATGGAGATCCCGGCCGCCGTGCTGCCCGAGATCCGCTCCTCGGCCGAGATCTACGGAGAGGCGGCCAGCGGCGCCCTGGCCGGCGTCCCGGTGGCCTCCGCGCTCGGCGACCAGCAGGCCGCGCTCTTCGGCCAGACCTGCTTCGCCAAGGGCGAGGCGAAGTCGACGTACGGCACCGGCACGTTCCTGCTGATGAACACCGGCAACGCGCCGGTCAACTCGTACAACGGCCTGCTGACCACCGTCGGTTACCGCATCGGCGGCCAGGATCCGGTCTACGCCCTGGAGGGCTCGATCGCGGTCACCGGGTCGCTGGTGCAGTGGATGCGCGACCAGATGGGCCTGATCAACAGCGCGGCCGAGATCGAGACGCTGGCCAGCTCCGTCGAGGACAACGGCGGCGCCTACTTCGTGCCCGCCTTCTCCGGCCTGTTCGCCCCCTACTGGCGGGCCGACGCGCGCGGGGTGATCGCCGGACTCACCCGGTACGTCACCAAGGCGCACATCGCCCGCGCCGTCCTGGAGGCCACCGCCTGGCAGACCCGGGAGATCGTGGACGCGATGACCAAGGACTCCGGCGTCGAGCTGACCGCGCTCAAGGTCGACGGCGGAATGACCTCCAACAACCTGCTCATGCAGACCATCTCGGACGTCCTGGACGCGCCCGTCGTGCGCCCCATGGTCGCCGAGACCACCGCCCTCGGCGCGGCCTACGCCGCCGGTCTGGCCGTCGGATTCTGGCCGGACACCGACGCCCTGCGCGCCAACTGGCGCCGGGCCGCCGAGTGGACACCCCGGATGGAAGCGGACGTACGCGACCGCGAGTACAAGAGCTGGCTCAAGGCCGTCGAGCGGACCATGGGCTGGATCGAGGACGAGGAGTAATCATGACCACCCTGCAGAGCGTCCCCGAGCCCGGGACGCACCCGGCCACCGGTCCGCGCCAGGACCGCGCCGAGACCCGGGACCGGCTGTCCAGCGCGACGTACGACCTCCTGGTGATCGGCGGCGGCATCCTGGGCACCTCGGTGGCCTGGCACGCCGCGCAGTCCGGACTGCGGGTCGCGATGGTGGACGCCGGCGACTTCGCCGGCGCCACCTCCTCCGCGTCCTCCAAGCTCGTCCACGGCGGCCTGCGCTACCTGCAGACCGGCGCGGTCAAGCTGGTCGCGGAGAACCACCACGAGCGGCGGGTGCTGGCCAAGGACGTGGCTCCGCACCTGGTCAACCCGCTCACCTTCTACCTGCCGGTGTACAAGGGCGGCCCACACGGCGCCGCCAAGCTCGGCGCGGGCGTCTTCGCCTACTCGGCGCTGTCCGCGTTCGGCGACGGCGTGGGCCGGGTCATCTCGCCCGCCAAGGCCGCCGCCGACAACCCGGCGCTGCGCACCGAGAACCTCAAGGCCGTCGCCGTCTTCGGCGACCACCAGATGAACGACTCCCGGGTCGCGGTCATGACGGTGCGCGCCGCCGTCGAGTCCGGGGCCGTGGTGCTCAACCACGCCGAGGTCAAGGCACTGCGGTTCACGCACGGCCGGGTCAGCGGCGCCGAGCTGCGCGACGGCCTGGACGGCACCGAGTTCGGCGTCGACGCGCGCATCGTGCTCAACGCCACCGGCCCGTGGGTGGACCACCTGCGACAGATGGAGCACGCCGGCGCCGCGCCCAGCATCCGGCTCTCCAAGGGCGCCCACGTGGTGCTCAGGCGCAAGGCCCCGTGGAAGGCCGCCATGTCCACGCCGGTCGACAAGTACCGGATCACCTTCGCCCTGCCGTGGGAGGACCAGCTCCTGCTGGGCACCACGGACGAGGCGTACGAGGGCGACCCGGGCGAGGTGCGGGCCACCGAGGCCGACATCGACCAGATCCTGGAGGAGGCCGCGTTCTCGGTCCGCGACGAGCACCTGACGCGCGACCTGATCACCTACGCGTACGCGGGGCTGCGGGTGCTGCCCGGCGGGCCCGGCGGCACCGAGTCCGCCAAGCGCGAGACGGTGGTCTCCGAGGGCCGGGGCGGGATGCTGTCGGTGGCCGGCGGCAAGTGGACCACCTACCGGCACATCGGTCGCACCGTCATCAACAAGCTGGCCAAGCTGCCCGGTGGGACACTGGGCGAGGACATGGAGCCGCTCTCCCAGCTCCCGCGCCGCGTGCCGCTGCCCGGTATCGCCAACCCCAACGCGGTCGCCCACCGCCTCCTGGTGGACCGTGAGCCGGGCGTGCGGATGGACCCGCTGACGGCCCGTCAGCTCGCCACCCACTACGGCTCGCTGTCCTTCGAGATCGCCCGCCTGGT
This sequence comes from Streptomyces sp. NPDC057702, assembly GCF_042799315.1. Lineage (NCBI taxonomy): Bacteria > Bacillati > Actinomycetota > Actinomycetes > Kitasatosporales > Streptomycetaceae > Streptomyces > Streptomyces sp. NPDC057702. The sequence goes on from NZ_JBHVJC010000045.1 coordinate 47,790, forward strand.
CGCCGACGACCCGGCGCTCGGCGAACGCATCCACCCCGACGGCCCGGAGATCTGGGCCCAGGTCGTCTACGCCCGCGACCACGAGTGGGCCGAGACCGTCGACGACGTGCTGCGCCGCCGCACCACGCTGACCATCCGGGGCCTGGACACCGACGAGGTACGGGCCCGCGTCGAGGACCTGCTGCGCCGCTGACGGCGGGTTTACGCGGATTGATGAGGGGAGGGACTCCGGCCGGGGTCCCTCCCCTCGCGTCGCGTCCCGCCACGGCGCCCCGACGCCGTGACCGGGTGGCGCCCCGGCGCTCCGTGACCGGGCCGCCCCCGCCGCCCGGCCCGCCGCCCGCCTGACGCCGGGTCAACCAGGTGGCACCGCCGGAGGCGATGTGGAAGCCCCGCACCGCTGGTCGGCGACGGGCGGCACGCCCGCCCCACGTCGGGCGGCCTCACGCCGTGAGCTGAACGCGACGGGCGCCGGGGGCTGCGGGAGAGGGCGGGGGAAGCCGTAGGCTTGGGCCCGCACGCAACGGAACTGGAACCGGCGGGGTCTCCCGACCACCCCGGTCGGAAGGAGGCGCTGGGTGATCGAGCTTGAGGGGGTTCCCGAGCTGATCGACCCGGTCATGATCTGTGCCTTCGAGGGCTGGAACGACGCCGGAGACGCCGCCTCCACCGCGGTCGGGCACCTGGACCGGGAGTGGAAGGGCGAGGTGTTCGCGGCGCTGGACGCCGAGGACTACTACGACTTCCAGGTCAACCGGCCGACCGTGTGGCTGGACGGCGGGGTGCGCAAGGTCACCTGGCCCACCACCCGGCTCTCGGTGGTCAGGACCGGCGGCGACAAGCCGCGCGACCTCGTCCTGGTGCGGGGCATCGAGCCGAGCATGCGCTGGCGCTCGTTCTGCAACGAGATCCTGGGGTTCGCGCACGAGTTGGGCGTCGAGATGGTCGTGGTCCTCGGGGCGCTGCTCGGCGACACCCCGCACACCCGGCCGGTGCCGGTCAGCGGCGTCACCTCGGACCCGGATCTGGCCCGCAGCCTCGACCTGGAGGAGTCCCGGTACGAGGGGCCGACCGGCATCGTCGGCATCCTCCAGGAGTCGTGCACGCATGCCGGCGTCCCGGCCGTGAGCCTGTGGGCGGCCGTGCCGCACTACGTCTCGCAGCCGCCCAACCCCAAGGCCACGCTGGCCCTGCTCAACCGGCTGGAGGACCTGCTGGAACTGCGCATCCCGCTCGGCGAGCTGCCGGAGGACGCGCGGGCCTGGCAGCTGGGCGTGGACCAGCTCGCCGCCGAGGACAGCGAGGTGGCCGAGTACGTCCAGTCACTGGAGGAGGCGCGCGACACGGCGGAGCTGCCGGAGGCGTCGGGCGAGGCCATCGCGCGCGAGTTTGAACGCTACCTGCGGCGCCGGGACGGGCAGCCGGGGCCGGGCGGACACGCCACGGACTCCGGCCTCACCGACGGCCGTGACCCCTACCTCCGCGACACCGCCAGCGGCCGTACGCGGGGGACCAGGTCCACCGCGCGCGACGAGTCCCGCGACGAGCCCAGGGACGAGGAGCCGGAGGCGACACCGACCGACGCCGACCAGGCGGCGCCCGAGGAGCGGCGCTCACGCGAGGCGGCCAAGCCCGAGGACACCGAGCCCGGAGACACCGAGCCCCGGGGCACCGACGGCGAGAGGGCCACGGGCGAGGCGGACGGTCCGAGGGACAAGGGCGATCAGGGCGACGCGTCGGGCGGCACGGGCGGCGAGAGCCGCGGCGACGAGCCCGACGACACGGCCTGAGCCCGCCCCGCGCGAGCCCACGGGAGGCGCGGACCGTTCGCGGGGTGGGGGCTCGGCGCCCGGGCGCGGACCGCCGCGGGGCTGGGACTCGGTGTCCGGGCCCGGACGGTCGCGGGGTCGGGGCCCGGGCCCCGGGCCGCCCCGGACGACGGTGAGTCAGGCCGGGGCACAGGGGCACGCGCGTGGGCGAGCCGGCGTGGCCCAGCCGGGCAGCGCACCCGGAGGCCGGCGCACCCGCGTGGGAGGCGGTCCGGCACCCGGCCGGGCCGCGTGCTCGTGGGCCGGGAGGGCCTGGGTGGCCGGACGGCTCGTGGGCCGGTTACGGCCCGGGCGGCCGAACGACTCGTGGAACGGGATGGCTCGTGGAGCCGAACGTGGTGCGGGTGGGGCGGGCCGGAAAGCCCGCTCCACCCGCGTAGAGCCGTTTCGCGGGACCGCCGGCCGTCGGCGGTCCCGCCTGACGCCCGCTTCTAGAGCGCCACGCCCAGCAGCGCGTCGACGGCGCGCGAGACCACGCCGGGCGCGCCCTCGTCGGTGCCGCCCTCGGCGGCCTGACGCTCGGCCCAGCGGTCCACCGCCGCGAGAGCGGCCGGGGCGTCGAGATCGTTGGCCAGGGCCGTGCGCACCTCCTCGACCAGGTCGTCGGCCAGGGGGCCGTCCGGACGCGAGACGGCGGCACGCCACCGGCCCAGCCGCTCCTTGGCCTCACTCAGCACGTCGTCCGTCCACTCCCAGTCCGCGCGGTAGTGGTGCGCGAGCAGCGAGAGCCGGATCGCCGCCGGGTCCACGCCCTCGCGTCGGAGCTGGGAGACGAAGACGAGGTTGCCCTTGGATTTGGACATCTTCGCGCCGTTGAGCGCGACCATGCCGGCGTGCACGTACGCCTTGGCGAAGGGGCGCTCGCCGGTGAGCACCTGGGCGTGCGAGGCGCCCATCTCGTGGTGCGGGAAGGCCAGGTCGGACCCGCCGCCCTGCACGTCGAAGCCCATGCCGAGGTGCTCCAGCGCGATGGCCACGCACTCGATGTGCCAGCCGGGGCGGCCGGGGCCGAGCGAGCCGCCGTCCCAGCTCGGCTCGCCCGGACGGGCGGCCAGCCACAACATCGGGTCGAGCGGGTTCTTCTTGCCCGGACGGTCCGGGTCGCCGCCGCGCTCGGCCGACAGCAGGCGCATGGCGTGCGCGTCCAGTCCCGAGACGCCGCCGAAGTCGGGGTCGGACTCGACGGAGAAGTAGATGTCCCCCTCGACCTCGTAGGCGGCGCCCAGCTCGCGCAGCCGCTCCACCAGCGGAACGATGCGCGGAATCGACTCGACGGCGCCGATGTACTGGCGGGGCGGCAGGATGCGCAGGGCGGTCATGTCCTCGCGGAAGAGGGCCGTCTCGCGCTCGGCGAGCGCGGTCCAGTCGTCACCGTTGGCCACCGCGCGCTCCAGCAACGGATCGTCGATGTCGGTGACGTTTTGCACGTAGTGCACCTGCCGCTTGGTGTCGAGCCACACGCGCTGGACGAGATCGAACGCGTTGTAGGTCGCCGCGTGTCCCAGGTGGGTGGCGTCGTACGGAGTGATGCCGCAGACGTAGACGCGGGCGACGGGGCCGGGGTCGATGGCTATCGACGACCCGGTCGCGGTGTCGTGAATCCGGAGGTCGCGGCCCTTGCCAGGCAGGGCGGGAACCTCAGAAGCGGGCCAGGCATACATGTCATGAGCGTAACCGGACGGGGCATCCGGCTACGAACCGGATGCACTGTCTTGGCGCGATAGGCGGTCTTGCCGACTCAGCCCCTGACGTGCTGGGTCAGACCGGAGGCCAGGGGATCGCGGGCCACTGGCCGCTGGGCTCGGGGTGCCGTTCGCTCCGCAGCAGATCGGCTATCCGGGCACGCAGCGCGTCCAGCTCGGTCGCCGTGATGAGCTCCGCCATGCGGACGGCGAGCGGCCGAGAGTCGGCCAGGTCGGCTGAAAGTCGCCGTAGCACCCGTCGGGACTCCTCGGGCAGCGGCTCCCCCGCCCAGCCCCACAGCAGGGTGCGGAGCTTGTCCTGGGCGTTGAAGGTGACCCCGTGATCGATGGCGTAGAAGGCGCCTCCCGGGGTGGGCAGCAGGTGTCCGCCCTTGCGGTCGCCGTTGTTGATGACCGCGTCGAGCACCGCCAGCCGCCGCAGTCGCGGATCGTCGGCGTGGACGAGCAGCGCGGTGCGCCCCTGCCCCACGTCCGCGTGGCCGACGGCCTTCCAGCCGGGGCCGGGCTCGTCGCCCTCGACCAGCGCGAGCAGACGCGGACCCCCGTCGTCGCCCCCACCGTCGGCGGTCTCGATCCACAGCTGACACATGCCCTCGCCGTACGGGCCCTCGCGCAGCACGGTCGGCGGGATCAGGTCCCACCCGGTGGCCTGGGAGATCTCGTACGCGGCCACCTCGCGCCGGGCCAGGTTGCCGTCGGGGAAGTCCCACAGCGGCTGCTCGCCGGCCACCGGCTTGTACACGCACTCCAGGCTCTGTCCCCGGTGGGTGACCGTGCAGCGGAGTACCGCGTTGGACGCGTCGGCGATCTGTCCCAGCACCGTGAGCGCGCCGGCGGCCAGCACCTCGCGCGGCGAGAGCGGGCCGGCCGTCGCCGGGGCCACGGCCGCCGGCCCCCGGGGCGTCAGGCCCCCCTGCGGTAGCCGTTCTGACGCGGGCATACGTGTCCCTCCGGGTCGAGCGGCAGACTGCACAGCGGGCACGGCGGGCGGCCCGCGTTGACGACCTCCAGGGCGCGCTTGGCGAACGCGCGGGCCATGGTGCCCGTCAGCCGCACCCGCAGCATCGGCGGCCCGTTCACGTCGTCCTGGAGCAACCGCTCCTCGGCCTCGGCCAGGTCCTCGTCGGTGTCGGCCTCCAGCTCAACGAGCGCCTGCGCCTCGACCACCATGCGCTGCTCCTCGCCGTCCCAGGCCAGCGCCATGGTGCCGACCCGGAACTCCTCCTCGACGGGAGCGTCCAGCGGCGCCGTGTCGGCCATCTCGGCGGGCGCGACGGCGGGCACCGGCGCGTTGCCCCCGGTGCGGCGTACGACCTCGTCCAGCAGTTCGTCGATCCGCTCGGCCAGCGCCTCGACCTGCGCCTTCTCCAGGGCGACACTGGTGGTGCGGCCGGCCGCCGACGCCTGCAGGAAGAAGGTACGGCGGCCAGGCAGCCCGACCGTACCGGCGACGAAGCGGTCCGGCGGGTCATAGAGGAACACCTGACGGGACAACGTCCTGCTCCATTTTGTTTCGACGGTTCGGCTTGCGGTGGATCTACGACGGCGACCGTACGGCCCCGGCCGCTACTGGCCGCTGATTCCCCGGTCTTGGATGCCAGGACCACGGTCTCATGCGCGGAACCACCCTACTGCGCGCGGAGATCACGGTGCTCCCGCGCCACCCCCCACCGCGGCGTCCCCCGCCGCGCCGCCGCTCTCCTCCGGGCGCGGGGCCAGTCCCGCGAGACCCCCGGTGTCCCCCAGGCGCAGCACGAAGGGACGCAGCCGGGTGTAGCGGATGGCGGTGACGGAACAGGGCTCCACGGAGATCCGCTGGAAGAGGTCGAGGTGCATGCCCAGGGCGTCGGCGACGACGGACTTGATGACGTCGCCGTGCGAGCACATGACGTAGAGGGCGTCCTCGCCGTGCTCGGCGGCCACCCGCTCGTTCCAGTCCCGCACGGCGTTCACGGCCCGCGTCTGCATGTCCCGCATCGACTCCCCCTCGGGCCCGGGGAAGCGGGCCGCCGACGGGTGCTGCTGGACGATCTGCATCATCGGCTCGTCGGCCAACTCCGCGAGCGCGCGGCCGGTCCAGTCGCCGTAGCGGCACTCGCCGATCCGCTCATCGGTGTGCGCGGTGAGGTCGGGGCGGGCGGCCAGCAGCGGGGCCAGGGTGTCCTGACAGCGGGGCAGCGGGCTGCACACCGCGGTGGCCAGCGGCAGTTCCGCCAGGCGTTCGGGCAGGCCGGCGGCCTGGGCGGTGCCCCGGTCGTCGAGCGTGACACCCGGCGCCCAGCCGGCGAGGACGCCCGAGGTGTTGGCGGTGGACCGACCGTGGCGGATCAGGATCAGCGTGGGCATGCCTGAAAGCGTACGACCTGCCCCGCCGGCCCCCGCGATGCGGATCCGTCGCGGGCCGGGAAGAATGCCCGGCGTGATCGTGGACTGTGCCATCTACCGTGGCGGGCGCCGGACAAGGGGGCCCGCCGACTTCTCCGACGCCATCGCGCGGGCGCGCGCCAGTGGCGACGCGTTCTTGTGGATCGGCCTGTACGAGCCGACCGAGGCCGAGTTCGACCAGGTCACCAGCGAGTTCGGCCTGCACCCGCTGGCCGTCGAGGACGCGCTGCGCGCCCACCAGCGACCCAAGCTGGAGGTCTACGACGACTCCCTGTTCCTGGTCCTCAAGCCGGTCGAGTACGACGAGGACACCACGGCCGTGCGGGCCGGCGAACTGATGGTCTTCATCGGCGACTGCTTCGTGGTGACCGTCCGGCACGGCGAGGCCAACCCGCTCGGTGGCGTACGCGCGCGCCTCGAACAGACCCCCGAGGTCCTGCGGCACGGCCCGACCGCCGTGATGTACGCCGTGGCCGACGCCGTCGTGGACCACTACCTGGAGGTGGCCGACGCCCTGCACACCGACCTGGACGCGCTGGAGGCCGAGGTCTTCACCCCCGACGGCGCCGGCGCGGGCGGCTCGGCCAGCCGCATCTACGCCTTCAAGCGCAAGGTCATGGAGTTCCGCCGGGCCACCACCCCGCTGACCGAGCCGATGACGCGGCTGGCGAGCGCCACGGTGCCCTTCGTGCACCGCCACTCGCAGCCGTTCTTCCGGGACGTCAGCGACCACCTGACGCGCACCAACGAGCACGTCGACGCCCTGGACCGGCTGTTGTCCGACATCCTGGCGGCACACCTGGCGCAGATGGGCGTGCGGCAGAACGACGACATGCGCAAGATCTCCGCGTGGGCCGCGATGGCCGCCGTGCCCACCATGATCGCGGGGATCTACGGCATGAACTTCGACCACATGCCCGAACTCCGGCAGGTGTGGGGCTATCCGGCCGTCCTGGCGCTGATGGTCACCTCGGTCGTCGTGCTGCACCGCCTGTTCAAGCGACGCGGCTGGCTGTGAGCGCGCGGCACCGGTTCCGTCAGGCGAACTCGGCGGTGGCCGCCGTCGCGGGCCCGCCGAGCGCGTCGCGCCGCGCGGGCATGCGCAGGGAGACCATGCGCCGCCAGCCGCCGGCCACCTCGTACCCGTACATCCCGTGCACGCCGGCGGCCAGCAGCGCGCTCTTGGCCCGTGGCCAGCCCAGCAGGCGCCCCATGTGGCCCATGACCGCCAGGCTCACCCCGTAGTGGACCCGGTTCTCGGCGCGGGCGCTGGCCCGCAACAGGGCCTGGATCATCCGGCCGTAGCCGGCGGCGGCCAGCCGCAGCAGCTCCTCGTGGCAGTACGCGAGGTGGTTGTCCTCGTCGTCGGAGATCATGCTGACCGCGCGGCCGATGTCCGGGTGGTCGGCGAAGTGCCCGCGCAGCATCCGCATCTGCTCGGCGGCGCGCTGCTCGGTGACCCGGCTGTGGGCGAGGTAGGCGACGATGTCGCGCTCGGTCAGCGGTTGGTCGCCGCGCAGCTTGTCGTGGGCCAGCCCGATGCCCCGACGTTCCAGCAGCATCGTGTAGTCGGTCTCCGGCGGGATCTCCACCGGCTCCAGGCCGCGCTTGCGCAGCAGCGCGCGGAAGATCCGCCCGTGCTTGTCCTCGTCCGCGCCGTGTCGGGTGATCTTCGCCGTCATCGCGCGCTCCGCCTCGGGCACCAGCGCGGCGATGCGGGCGTTCTCCCAGCCGCCCTGGGACTCGCCGCTGGCCGCGATGGAGCAGAACAGCCGGAAGGAGTCGTCGTTGTCGAGGATCTCCTGGAAGACGCTGCGGGCCGAGAGCATCATCGCCACCTCCGTGAAGCGACATGCGAGACATCCGTGGAGAACCAGTCGAATGCCGCGCGCCGCGCGGGGCAACAGGTGCCGTGGCCGGCTGGGCCGGTCGGGTGAGGCACGGGGCCGCCACGGCCCGTAACCGCGCGGCGGGCGCGGCGTTGTGCTCCGTGACGGCCGTGGCGGGGTAGACCCCCGAGCCCCCACCACGGCCGCGGACCTTCCCGGCCCCGGGCTCCGCTCCGCCGCCGGCTCCCCGCCCCTCCCCCACGCCATCGCCCGCCGCTCAGGCCAGACCGGCGCGCTCCAGGGCCTCGACGCCCGCCCGCAGGCCGGCCACGCGCTCCTCCAGCGTGAAGCCCGCGGGCGAGAGCGAGAGCGTGGTCACCCCGGCCTCGGCGTACGCCCTCATCCGGTCGGCGATCCGCTCCACCGGGCCGACCAGCGTGGTGGCGTCGATCAGCTCGTGCGGCACGGCGGCGGCGGCGCCGTTCTTGTCGCCGGCCAGGTACTTCTCCTGGATCTCGGCGGCGGCCCGCTCGTACCCCATGCGCTGGGTGAGCTTGTTGTAGAAGTTCTGCTTGGCGCTGCCCATGCCGCCCACGTACAGCGCCGTGTACGGGCGGAACTGGTCGGCCAGGGCCCGTACGTCCGCGCCGACGGCCAGCGGCACGGTGGGCACCAGGTCGAAGTCCGTCAGGTCCTTGCCGACCTTGGCCCGGCCCGCGCGCAGCGCGCCCAGCGTGGTCTCCTCGGCGTGCTCGGGGGCGAAGAAGACCAGGAGCGCGCCGTCGGCGATCTCGCCGGTCTGCTCCAGGTTCTTCGGGCCGATCGCGGCGATGTAGAGCGGGATGCGCTCGCGGACCGGGTGGACCGTCAGCTTGAGGGCCTTGCCGGGGCCGTCAGGCAGCGGCAGCGTCCAGTGCTGGCCCTGGTGGCGCAGCGGCTGGCGTTCCATGGCCTTGCGGACGATCTCCACGTACTCCCGGGTGCGGGCCAGCGGCTTGTCGAACCGCACGCCGTACCAGCCCTCGGAGACCTGCGGTCCCGACACCCCAAGGCCCAGCCGGAACCGGCCGCCGGAGAGCGAGTCCAGGGTGGCGGCGGTCATGGCGGTCATGGCGGGGGTGCGCGCGGGGATCTGGAAGATGGCGGAGCCGACGTCGATCCGCTCGGTCTGCGCCGCGACCCAGGACAGCACGGTGGCCACGTCCGACCCGTACGCCTCGGCCGCCCAGCACACGGAGTACCCGAGCCGGTCCGCCTCCTGCGCGACGGCCAGGTTGTCCGCGTCCATTCCCGCACCCCAGTAGCCGAGGTTGATGCCGAGCCGCATGCCACTCCCCTTACCCATCAGTAACGTCCTTGTTGCGGGGACTCTAGCGCGCATATGTCCACCGCGGCAGTGTCGGCTTATCCACAGGCCACCACGGGCCCGTGGCCCGGCCAGTAATGTCAACGCCCATGGAGCAAAGGCACCTCGGCCGTACGGGCCTGCGCGTATCCCGGATCGGGCTCGGGACGCTCACGTGGGGTCGGGACACCGACGAGCACGACGCGGCGGATCAGCTGAAGACGTTCTGGGACGCGGGCGGCACGCTCGTGGACACCGCTGACGTGTACGCCGACGGCAGCGCCGAGTACCTGCTGGGGCAGTTGCTGGACGGCCTGGTGCCGCGTCGGGACCTGCTCATCGCGACCAAGGCCGGCAGCGTGCCCGACCCGGACCGGCGCTTCGACGGCTCCCGTGGACACCTGTTGGCCGCCCTGGACGCCTCGCTCGAACGCCTGGGCACCGACTACGTGGACCTGTGGCAGATCCACGCGTACGACACGAGCACACCGCTTGAGGAGACCCTCCAGGCCCTGGACATCGCCGTCAGCAGCGGACGCGCGCGGTACGCGGGGGTCTCCAACTTCTGCGGCTGGCAGCTGGCGAAGGCGGCCACCTGGCAGCTCGCGTCCGCCGGCCCGCGCACCCGGCTGGCCAGTACGCAGATGGAGTACTCGCTGCTCCAGCGCGGCGTGGAGCGCGAGGTGCTGCCCGCCGCGCTGGACCTGGGCGTCGGGCTGCTGCCCTCGTCGCCGCTGGGCCGTGGCGTGCTGACGGGCAAGTACCGGCACGCGACGCCGGCGGACTCGCGCGGGGCCTCGGAGCACCTGGCCCCCTTCGTCGCCCCCTACCTGGACGACGCGGCCAGCCGGATCGTGGACGCGGTCGCCATCGCCGCCGACGGGCTGGCCGCCACCGCGCTGCACGTGGCGCTCGCCTGGGTGCGTGACCGTCCCGGAGTCGCCGCCCCGATCATCGGCGCGCGCAACGCGCAGCAGCTCAGAGCGGCTTTGTCAGTGGAGGCGCTTACGCTTCCTGACGAGATTTGCCAGGCGCTGGACGACATCTCGGCGCCCGTGCACCGCTACCCCGATCACGACTGGAGCACGCTGTGAGTTCCGACCGCCCCGCGGGCGAGGCCACCTCCCCCACCGCGGGAGACAACGCAGCGCGGGAGGACGCCGCGCCGCACCCCTCGCCGGCCGACGGCGAGGCGGCGCCGCCGCCCGCGCCGGAGCCCGGCACCACGGCGGCCCCCACGCGGGCGTCGTCGGATGCCCCGGCGACGGACCGGCGGGCCGAGGAGCCCAGGCCGACCGCCCCCAGGAGCGGGCACGCGCCCGACACGGAGCCGGCCCCCGCCCCGACCGAAGCGACCCCGACACCGGGCGCCGCCGCGGGTGACGGCGATGCCGGTGACGCGGACGCCGTGGCGGGTGCGGGTGCGGGTGACGCGGGTGCGGGACGCGAGGGCGCGGACGCGGGAGCTGGTGGCGCGGGCACGGACGCGGGTGCTGGTGGCGCGGGCACGGACGCGGGAGCTGGTGGCGCTGTCGGCGCCGCCGGTGCTGGTGCTGGTGCTGGTGCTGGTGCTGGTGGGAAGGATGGTGGCGCGAAGCGTTCGGCCGCCGCCGAGGCGCTGGCCGCGGCGGTGCGGGCGGTCGAGCGGGGCGAGGCGGACGCGTCCTCGTTCTTCGCCGGGCCGACGAGCCGGTCGGCAGCCCGCACCGGCTCGCCCCGCCCGGCCGGCCCGGGTGCCCCCTCGCCTGGCGTCGCCCCCGCCGGCCGGCCCGGAGCGGCGCCGGCCGGGCCTGGGCAAAGCGCCGAGGTGGCCCGTGCCGAGGTCGGCGGCGGCCACCCTGGCCACCCCGCCGGCGGAGCCGACGTCCCGGGCGCTGACGGGCCCGCCGACCTGGACCGCGCCCCCGCGCCCCCCGGCCAGCCCGGCGCGCCGGGCGTCGGCCGCGCGGCCGGCTCTCCCCGCGCCGGCGCCCCCGGCGGAGGCGGGGCCCCGAGCGGCGTCGCCGCGCACGGCGAGACCGCCGGGCAGGCGGGCGATGGATCGTCGGGCGCGGCGGCGGGAGGCGCCCCGGGTCCGGCGGCGGAGCTGGACCAGGCCCGGCAGGTGCTGGCCTCGGGCGGTGCCCCCGAGCACCTCGCCGAGCAGGTCGTCCGCACCCTGGGCGAGCGCGCGGCGCCGCTGTTGCGCGAGGACCCCTGGCAGCTGCTCGCCGTGCCCGGCGTCCGTCCCGAGCAGGCGGACGGCTTCGCGCGGGCCCTGCTCGGCCCCGCCTGTGGCCCCGACGACGCGCGCCGGTCCCGAGCACTGGTCACCTGGCTGCTGGAGCGCGCCGCACTCGAGGGGCACACGGCCCGCGAGTCGGCCACGTTGCGCGACGCGCTCACCCGACATTCCGTGCCGGACCCGGACCAGGCGCTGCGGGACACCGTCGCGGAGGGCGCGGTGCTGGTGTTCCAGGACGCCCTGGAGACCCCGGGGGCGGCCCCGGCCGTCACGGACGAGGAGGCCGAGCAGCCGGTGCGCGTCCTGCTGGGCCTGGACCGGTACGCGCTGGCCGAGGAGAGCCTGGCCGACGGCCTGGCCCGGCTGATCAACACGTTCGAGCCGGCCGACGCCGAGCCGGCCGCCCCGACGACCGACGGACCCGCGAGCGACGCCGGGACCGAGGCCGCGCCCGAGGTACCGACCTGGGAGGCGCTCGCCGAGGCCGCCCCCTCGCCCTCGGCGGCCGAGTTGATCAGGGCCGTGGCGGCGCACGGGGCCGTCACCCACAGCGGGGGCGAGAGCGCCCGCGCCGAGCCCGTGGCGCTGGTCTTCGCCGCGCACGCGCGCGGCCTGCGTGCCTACGCCGCCGCCCACACCGACGACGGCCGGCGCCGACTGGCCGCCGCGCTGGCGGACGGCGGCCTGCCCGCGACGCTGGCCGTCACGGTCACCGGGCTGGTCGCCGGGACCGAGGGGCCGGGGCGGGACGCCGAGGGCGCGCTGGCGCTGGATCTGCTCGCGGTGCTCGACGCTCCCCAGCTCGACGTGGAGTCCGCCGCGATCCTGGTCGAGTCGCTTGCGGACGGCGCCAGGTTGGTGCTCAGCGGCGACCCTGGCGTGTTGTGGTCGGCCGGCCCCGGCCGGGTCTTCGCCGACGTGGTGGCCGCCCGCGCCTGCCCACAGGTGGTCTCGCGTACGCCGGACCCCGGCCCGATCGGCGAGCTGGTCTCCGGCATCGGGATCGGGGAGCTCCAGCAGGTGGAGGCGCCCGGCAAGGAGGTCGTGATCGTGCCCGTGCGGGACGCGGGCGAGGCCGTGCACCGCACCGTGCAGTTGGTCGCGGACTCGGTGCCACGGGCCTTCGGCGTTCCCGTGCCGGACGTCCAGGTGATCACCGTCGGGCACGGTGGCGCGGTCGGCACCCGGGCGTTGAACGTCGCCCTCAAGGAGCGCCTCAACCCCGGCCCCGGCCGGTTCGGGGGCTTCGACCCGGGCGACCGGGTGGCGTACGCCGTGGCACCGGGGCGCACCGTGACCGGCACGGTGACCTCGGCCGAGCCCGACGGCCTGCGTCTGGACTGCGGCGGCGACGACGTGCTCGTGCCCCGGGCCCGGGTGGCCGACGCGCTGCGGCACGGCTGGGCGGTCACGGCCCACCAGGCGGCCGGCAGGCGCTGGCCGGCGGCCGTAGCCGTCCTGCCGGGCGACACGGGCCCGCTGCTGACCCGGTCCTGGGTCTACACGGCGTTCAGCCGGGGCGCCCGCCACCTGTCCGTGGTCCACGGCGCGGGCCAGGCGCTGCCGCACGCGGTGGCCGAGGTCCCGGCGGCCGAGCGGACGACGCGGCTACGGACCCTGCTGCGGGCCCCGGACACGACGGGCTGACGCGTCGGAGCCCCGCCCGGCACCGGTCACCGGGCGGCGTGCGGGCGCCGGCGAGCCCGCCCGGGCGTCTCGATGGTGTCCCTGTCGCTTAAACACAACAGACGCTGCCGACGAACTTACCTGTGTAGATCTACGGGGTCGCCGTAACAAAAAAAAGC
>NZ_JBHVJC010000046.1:0-59163 GCF_042799315.1 Streptomyces sp. NPDC057702
GCCCCGGGGGGGGGGGCCCCCGCGCCGCTCACGGACCTGCCTGCTGAAACGAGGGGCGCGCGGGCCACCCAGGCGCCCGGCCGACGCGACCGGTCGGGGACGGCCCGCGCCACGACCGCTAGGCCGCGCGGGCCCTGCGGTAGAGCACCGTGCCGGCGAGGAGCATGCCGGCACTGGCGGGCAGGACGATGGCCAGCGACCCGGCGCCGGTCGAGGCGAGCTGCTCGGCCGTCTCAGCGGCGGCCTGCGAGGCCCGCTCGACAGGGCCCCGCTCGGAGCGGGAGGCGGGCAGCTCCTCCTTGCGCTCCATGTGGGTCTCGGTCCGCGGCGTCTCGACCCGGGGGCCCGGCGGCTGCTCGGGGTTCGGCCGCTCCGGGGGCTTGGGCTTGGTCTCGGGCTCGGGGCGCGGCTTCTCCGGGCGCGGCTCGGGCTTGGGGCTCGGCGGCGTCACCTCCCGCACGGGCGGCTTCTCCTGGGTCACCGGTCCGGTGAGGTTGGCGCACTTGTTGCCGAGGGCCGGGTTGAGCAGCCCGACGACGTTGATGGTGTTGCCACAGGCGTTGACCGGCACGTGCACCGGGATCTGCGCGTTGTTGCCCGAGCCGACGCCGGGCGAACCGTGGGCACCGCCGACCGCCTGGGCGCCGCCGCCGGAGCGGATGGTCTCCTGCCGCTGCCCCGTCGTGCCCTGCCCCACGGGGCGGGACTGCTGGCCGCTTCCCTTGGCCTTGCCGGCGTCGGTGGTGGCCTTGCCGCTCTTGCCGCCGTGGCCGTCGATGTTGGCGCATCTGTTGCCCGCAGCCGGGTTGAGCGCGCCGATGACGTCGACGGTGTTGCCGCACGCGTTGATCGGCACGTGCAGCGGGACTTGTACGTTGTTGCCTGACAAGACGCCTGGCGAGCTCGTACTGGCGCCGGTGGCGGCCGAGTCCGCGTGCGCGTAGCCGCCTGCCACGGCGAACACGCCGCCGGCTGCGGCCATGGTGATCAGGCCCTTCTTCGCGACCTGTCGCATAGGTTTGGTTCCCCTGATTCTTGCCGTCCGGAATACGCGAGTGCCGAGAGCGCTCGCGCCAATGCCCAGCGGCCCCGGAGTGCATGGCGCGCACTCCGGGGCCGCCCGGGTCTCACCCCCTTACGGGAGCGAGGCACAACGTCACTTGTTGATGCAGGTGTTGCCCAGGGCCGGGTTCAGCAGCCCGATCACGGAGATGGTGTTGCCGCACACATTCACCGGCACGTGGACGGGCACCTGAATGTTGTTGCCCGACAGCACGCCGGGGGAGCCCACGGCGGCACCCTGGGCGCCCGAGTCGGCGGCGGCAACGCCCGCGCCGGCGAGCAGCAGGCCACCAGTGGCAGCCGCAGCGGCGACGACCTTCTTGATCATTCTTCCTCCTTGTTGGCAATGCGGCCCCAGCCGCGGACCGCACACCCTGTAACGAAGAGGAGGTATTCGAGCAACGCGTCAAACAGGGCGTTCACTCTTCTCAGCTAACGCCCCGAGCGTCACTTGCGGAACACGCCGATGCCGGACTCATCGGCGCCGCGCGCTCGCGGGCGTCCCCCCGTTCAGCAGGCGTCGATGAACCGGTCCAGGACCCGGACGCCGAACTGGAGGCCGTCCACCGGCACCCGCTCGTCCACGCCGTGGAACATGCCGGCGAAGTCCAGCTCCGGCGGCAGCTTGAGCGGCGCGAAGCCGAAGCCACGGATGCCCAGGTCGTCGAAGGACTTGGCGTCGGTGCCGGCGGAGAGGCAGTACGGCACGGCCCGCGCGATGGGGTCCTCGGCGCGCAGCGCGGTCTGCATGGCGTCGACCAGCGCGCCGTCGAAGGTGGTCTCCAGGGCCTTGTCGGCGTGGACGTCCTCGCGCCGCACGCGTGGGCCCAGGATGCGGTCCAGGTCAGCGAGGAACTCCTCCTCGAACCCCGGCAGGAACCGGCCGTCCACGTGCGCGGTGGCCTGCCCGGGGATCACGTTGACCTTGTACCCGGAGTCGAGCATGGTCGGGTTGGCGGTGTTCCGCAGGGTGGCCCCGATGATCTTGGCGAGGCTGCCCAGCTTCTCCAGCGTCGTGTCCATGTCCTCGGGGTCGAGCGGGACGCCCAGGGCGTCGGAGAGCTCGTCCAGGAAGGACCGGACGGTCTTGGTGACCCGCACCGGGAACTGGTGCCGGCCCAGCCGCGCGACCGCCTCGCTGAGCTCGGTGATCGCGTTGTCCTTGTGGATCATCGATCCGTGGCCCGCCGTGCCGTCCACGGTGAGCTTCATCCAGTGCATGCCCTTCTGGGCGGTCTCCACCAGGTAGAGCCGCAGGTTCTCGTTGACCGTCAGCGAGAAGCCGCCGACCTCGCTGATCGCCTCGTTGACCCCCTCGAAGAGGCCGGGGTGCCGGTCCACCAGGTAGCGCGCGCCGTACGTGCCGCCCGCCTCCTCGTCCGCGAGGAAGGCCAGCACGATGTCGCGCGGGGGCTTGCGCCCGGTACGCAGCCGGTCGCGTACGACCGCCAGCGTCATCGCGTCCATGTCCTTCATGTCCACGGCGCCCCGACCCCAGACGCAGCCGTCGGCGATCTCCCCGGAGAAGGGGTCGTGCGTCCAGTCGGCGGCGTTGGCCGGGACGACGTCGGTGTGGCCGTGAATCAGCAGCGCGGGGCGCGAGGGGTCCTCGCCCGCGATGCGCGCGACGGTCGAGGCCCGCCCCGGGTGGGACTCGAAGATCTGCGGCTCAAGGCCGACCTCGGCGAGCTTCTCCGCGACGTACTCGGCGGCGGCACGCTCGCCCGGCCCGGAGTGGTCACCGTAGTTGCTGGTGTCGATGCGGATCAGGTCCCGGCACAGGTCGACGACCTCGCTCTCGCCGGTGACGGTGGTGGAACCGGTCCCGGCCGGGTTCGACTCGCTCACGCTGCCTCCTCGTCGTTCGTATGCGCCGCGCGCGCCCGCCCCCGGGCGGAGCCGCCCACGGCGTGGTCCGCCGCCCATACTCCCGCGCCGGCCCGCGCAGCCCAAGGCGGAAATATCGCTGACACGTCCCCGTCACACCGCCCCCCGGGGCGCAACCGGCCGTGTGATCGAGCACCCTCCGATGTTTGCTATGGTTTTCCACGTCGGAACGGGCACCGCCCAGCCGACAGACACCTGGTCCGGGTGGCGGAATGGCAGACGCGCTAGCTTGAGGTGCTAGTGCCCTTTATCGGGCGTGGGGGTTCAAGTCCCCCCTCGGACACCAGCACAGACCCCACTTCACGTGGGGTTTTTTGCATGTTCGGGGACGTGCGTGACCCGTGGCGTGGCCAGCGGGCCGGTTGGTCCGCGGCGGCCGGGCCGCGCTGGCGCGGGGGCTTCGGGGCGTTCGGTCAGCGAGTGGGGGGTGCTCGGCGCTGTGCTAGCGTCGAAGGCCGCCTTGAAGCCGGTACCGGCTTCGGTGGGTCCCGGGGGGACCGGGTCGATGACAAGGGAAGACCTCGGGCAAGACTGGGGAGAGAACCGCAGTGACGACCGACGGCCCGACTCGGGCCGATGCCAGCGATGGCGAAGCCGCCCGTACGACCACGAGGGACGACCACCCCACGGACCCCCGCGCCGCCATCCCGGCCGGCGTCCGGGGCGCGCTCGCGCGCGTGAGACCCGCCACGACGCGGCTGCTGACGCACCCGGTGGGTGCCTCGCTGGTGCTGGCCGCCGTACTGCACCTGCTGTGGGTGCTGCTGGTCGCCAACAGCGGTGGTGACCTCGCCGCGCAAGACGCGTGGGCGACGTTCGCCACGGAGCACCCGGAGTCCGCGTACAACTTCGCCTGGTTCGGCGGGATGCACCCGGTCTCCTACAGCGTCATCTCGCCCTACCTCATGGCCGAGATCGGCGTGCGCACCACGATGGTGATCGCCGGCACGTTGTCGGCCGGGCTGATCGCGTTGCTGCTGGTGCGCAGCCGGGCGGTGCGCCGGCCGATGCTGCCCGCGCTGTACGGCGCGGTGGCGCTGAGCTTCAACGCCGCCTCGGGGCGGGTGACGTTCGGGCTGGGCCTGATGTTCGGGCTCGGCGCGGTCGCGGTGATCTTCGCCTGGCCGCGCAGGTGGCGCTCGCAGCAGTGGTCGCACCGGCTCGCGCGGGGCGGGACGGCGGCGCTGCTGTCCGCGCTGGCCACCCTGTCGAGCCCGGTGGCCGGCCTGTACGTGGGCATCGTGGCCGCCGCGCTGTGGCTGACCAAGCGACGGTCGGCCGCGTACGCGCTCGGCGTCACGCCGTCGCTGGTGGTGGCGCTCTCCGCGTGGCTGTTCCCCTTCTCGGGGACGATGCCGATGAACTTCACCTCGACGTTCATGCCGTTCCTCAGCGCCGTGGCGGCGTACTTCTTCGCGCCCAAGCAGTGGCGCACGGTGCGGGTGGCGGCGCTGCTGTACGGGCTGGCCGTGATGCTGGTCTGGGCGATTCCCTCGCAGATCGGCTCCAACATCACCCGGTTCGGCATGATCTTCGGCGGCGTGGTGCTGCTGGCCGTGGTGCCGCCGTTCAAGGTGCCGCGACTGAGCCTGTCGCGGGCGCTGAGCCGCAAGTGGGCGGCGCTGACGGTGGCCATCGCCGTGGTGGCGATCGGCCAGGCGTCCCAGTCGACCGCCGACGTCATCAAGACCACGCCCTCGGAGTCCTGGGCGCGCGAGCTCCAGCCGCTGCTCGACCAGCTCGACACGGCGGGCGCGGAGCGGGGCCGGGTCGAGGTGGTCCCCACCCGCAGCCACCGCGAGTCCTCGGCGATCGCCCCGTACTTCAACCTGGCCCGTGGCTGGAACCGGCAGGCGGACAAGGGGCGCAACCCGGTCTTCTACGAGGAGGGCCGGCTGACCCCCACCAGCTACCGCGCCTGGCTGGACCGCTGGGCCGTGCACTTCGTCGTCCTGCCCAAGGACCGGCTGGACGGGGCCGGCGAGGCGGAGGCCAAGCTGGTGGTCAAGGGGCTGCCGTACCTGGAGAAGGTGTGGTCCGACGAGAACTGGAAGCTGTACCGCGTCGAGCGGCCCACGCCGCTGGCGGACGGGCCGGCCACGGTCAGGCGGGCGGCGGCCGAGGAGCTGACCATCGAGGTGGCCAAGCCGGGCCCGGTCCTGCTGCGCGTGCCGTACTCGCCCTGGCTCGGCCTGATAGACGGCAAGGGTGAGAACGTGGAGGCGCCGCGCTCCGGCCCGGCCGGCACGCCCGCGGTCAACTCCCAGGGCTGTCTGACCGCCGAGGTCCAGCAGGCCGCCGAAGGCGAGCCGGAGGACGAGTGGACGGTGCTGCACGCACCCTCGGCCGGCACCTACCACATCGGCGGGCGCTACAAGTTCCCGCGCGGCACGGCGTGTCCGGACGGGCTGCTGGACGCCGAGTCCGGCCGGTAGCGGACAGGGGCTCCCGCGGGGCGGAGCCACGGAACAGCGAGCAGGGGTCTTCGGTCACGAAGGCCCCTGTTTCGCGTGGTCGGGCGGGACGCGACGGCGTGGGACGGGCGGGGCGGCGCGGGGGCGGCGGAGTGAGCGGGCCGGGTGGCCGGGGTGGTCGAGGGCGGGGCTGCCTGGCGGCGGGGCGTAAATCGGGTGCCGGGCGGGGGGTGGTGGTGTCAGAATGCCGCCGCGCCATCCGGCCGGTGGGCGCGGTCCTCACAGAGCGAAGGAACGGCAGATGCGGCGAGCTTTCGGAATCTCCCAGGTCCCCTATCTGACGAGTGTTTCCGAGGACTTCGCTACCCATGACCACCTTGAACATCGGCATCCTGGCGCATGTTGACGCGGGCAAGACCAGCCTGACCGAGCGGCTGCTGTTCGACGCCGGCAGCATCGACCGGCTCGGCAGCGTGGACGCCGGCGACACCCAGACCGACACCGGTGCCATCGAGCGTCAGCGCGGCATCACCGTGCGTACCGCCGTCGCCCCCTTCCTGGTCGGCGACCGGCAGGTCAACGTGATCGACACCCCGGGGCACCCGGACTTCATCGCCGAGGTCGAGCGGGCGCTGGCGGTGCTCGACGGGGCGGTGCTCGTGCTCTCCGCCGTGGAGGGCGTCCAGCCACAGACCCGCGTCCTGATGCGGACGTTGCGCGCGCTGCGGCTGCCGACGCTGCTGTTCGTCAACAAGATCGACCGTGCCGGCGCGCGCCAGGCGGAGCTGCTCGCCGATCTCCGGCGCAAGCTGTCGCCGTGGGTCGTGCCGCTCAACGAGGTGCGCGACGCGGGGAGCCGGCGGGCCCGTACCCGGCCACGGGCGCTGGAGGCACCCGGCGTCGCCGCCGAAGTGGCCGAGGTGCTGGCCGAGCACGACGAGGGCCTGTTGGCCCGGCTCGTGGACGGTGGCACGCCCTCGCTACAGGAGCTGGGTGCGGCGCTGGCGGCGCAGACGGCCGCTGGCCTGGCGTACCCGCTGTACTTCGGCTCGGCGGTCACCGGGCAGGGAGTGGCGGCGCTGGTGGACGGCGTCGTACGACTCCTGCCCAGCCCCGTGCCGGCGGCGGCCGGGGAGGCGACGCGGGGCACCGTCTTCGCCATCGAGCGCGGCGGGGGCGGAGCGAAGGTGTGTTACGTACGCCTGCGCGCCGGGACGCTGCGGCGTGGCCAGCGGGTGGGTCTGTACCGGGGCGGGCCGGGGGCGGCGGTCACCGAACGGCCGGGCCGGATCAGCGCGTTGGAGGTGGTCAGGCCGGCTTCGGCCCGGCCGGGGTCGGCCGGGCCCGGGGGTGCGGGCGGAGACCGGGGTCAGGGTGCCGGCGCGCGTGGGCTGGGCGGTGGCGACATCGCGCGGGTGTGGGGGCTGGCCGAGGCGCGGGTGGGTGACCTGCTCGGGGAGCCCGCCGGGGCGGCGGGCGCGCCGCCGGTGCCGGCGTTCCGGTTCCCGCCACCCGGCCTGGAGTCGGTGGTCGTGCCGCGCGAGCCCGGCCACGGCCCCCGGCTGCACGCCGCGCTGACCGCGCTCGCCGACCAGGACCCGCTGATCGGCGCGCGCACCGTACCCGGGCGGGGCACGGCCGTGCTGCTGTACGGGGAGGTCCAGAAGGAGGTCATCGCGGCGACCCTCAGCCGCGACTTCGGTATCGAGGCCGCGTTCGAGCCGAGTCGGGTGCGCTGTCTGGAGCGGCCGGTGGGCGAGGGCGAGGCGTACGAGGGGATGGACGACCGCGCCGAGACGCTGTTCTGGGCGTCCGTCGGGCTGCGGGTGGCGCCCGGGGAGCCCGGGTCGGGTGTGACCTACCGGCTCGGTGTGGAGCTGGGCTCGCTGCCGCTGGCCTTCCACCGGGCGATCGAGACCCGTGTCCGGGAGTCGCTGGAGCAGGGGCTGTCCGGGTGGCCGGTGACCGACTGTGTCGTGACGCTGTACCGCTGTGGCTTCAACAGTGTGATGAGTACGGCCGGTGACTTCCGTGGGCTCACGCCGCTGGTGCTGATGGGCGCCCTCGCCGACGCGGGCACCCGGGTCCACGAGCCCTACCACGCCTTCGAGTTGGAGTTGCCGCAGGCGGACCTGCACGCCGCGCTGGCCCTGATGGCCACGGTGGGGGCGGAGGTCGCGGAGTCGGCGCCCCTGGCCGGGGGCGGCGGGAGCGGTACGGGAGGCGCGGGGGCCGGCGAGTTGTGGCGGGTGCGGGGTGCGGTGCCCGCCCGGACGGTGAACGCGGTCCAGCGGCGGCTGCCGGGTCTGACGGGGGGTGAGGCGGCCTGGTGGTCGCGCCCGTCGGGCGACCGGGCGGTCACCGGCGCGGTGCCCCGCCGCGCCCGTACGGACGGCAACCCCCTGGACCGCGCGGAGTACCTGCGGCACCTGGCGTTGGAGCGGTAGGCGCGGGCGGCGGGTGCGGGGGCGGGTGCGGGGGGGGGCGGCGGCCCCGCGCCCGGGTCGTGGGGGCCGCGGGCGGCGCTCGGGGGGGGCCGGCGCTCGGGGTGGGGGAGGTTTCGGGGGTTGGGCGGGGGTGGAATACCTCAGCCTCATCGCAGGTCGGTCGGTTGGGCGCTCCGTGCGGTGGGGCGCGGAGGGAGCGTCATGGTCATGCGACGTCGGAGGGCGGCGGGCGCTCTCGGGGTCACCGCCGTCAGCGCCGCCCTGGTGCTGGTCGGACTGGCCGTGGGCGCCCGGGAGGGCGGCCGGGCGCCGGGTGCCCCCTCCCCCTCCCCCGCCACCGCGGCGCACCGTCACGAGGCGACCGTGCCGGGCCCGGCGCCGCCCGCACCGACACCGAGTCCCGCGCCGCGCGTCCCCGAGGTCGCCTCCGGGGGCGCGGCCCCGATGGGCGCCTTCCTCGGCTCCGGGCCCGAGGCGCTGGGGCGGATGACTGAATTCCAGAAGTGGCTGGACGGGCCCACGCTGCGCGTCGGGCACACCTATCTGCCGGGCGACCTGTGGGTCAACATCGAGGGCCGCCCGGAGTTCCTGCGGGCCTGGACCAACTGGCGGCGGGCCGATCCCGCGCGGCTGCTGGTGCTCAACGTCCCGCTGCTGGAGCGCAACGAGGCGAACGTGCCCGACGACGAGGTGCGGGCGCTGTTGCGGCGGGGGGCCGACGGGGAGTTCGACCACCACTTCCGCACGTTGGCGCGGCGCCTGGTGCGGCTCGGGGCGCCGGACACGGTCATCGTCCTCGGCTGGGAGATGAACGGCGTGACGTACACCGGCCGGTGCGCGCCGGACCCCACGGCGTGGCGGGAGTACTGGCGGCGGGTGGTGGGCGCGATGCGCTCGGTGCCGGGGCAGCGGCTGCGGTTCGACTTCGCGCCCAGTCGTGGTGAGGACGCCATCGGCTGGACCGCGTGCTACCCGGGCGACGACGTGGTGGACATCCTCGGGATGGACACCTACGACCAGCCGCCCGGTGAGGACTTCGCGGACTACGTGGACCAGCCGTACGGGCTGCGTCACCAGGTCGAGTTCGCCTCGGCGCACGGCAAGCCGGTCTCGTATCCGGAGTGGGGGCTCTTCCGCAACGGCGACAACCCGGACTTCGTGCGCGGCATGCTGGAGTGGATGGCCGAACATCCGCCCGTCTACCAGACCATCACCGACTACTGCCCGCACGGGGTCTGGGAGTGTGGCCGCAGCCCCCGGTCGGCGGAGGCGTTCCGGGACGCGCTGGCCGCTCCGCCCGACGACGGCCCGACGCCCGGCCCCGCCGCGTCCTCGCCGGCGCCCCGACCGTCCGCCGCGCCGGCCGCTCCCACCGTCCCCGCCAGGCCCGCCACGCCGGCCGCGTCGGGTGGGTCCGCCGCCCGGTCCGCTCCGGCGCCGCGCCCGGCCTCGGGAACGGCGCCGGGGTCGTAGTCGCCGGCCGGTTCAGCCGCGCGGGGGGCCGCCACGGCGCGCGCGGAGTCGGGAACGCCAGGCGAGCAGGACCGGCAGTCTGGTGCGGGCGGTGTCCGCGAGCGCGGCGCGGGCGGCGAGGTGGCCGGCGCGCCACCACAGCGCGGGGGCCAGGTGGCGGCGGGCCAGCAGCAGGCGCTGGTTGACGACGGTCTCCGGTCGCCAGTGTCGCTTGTACGGCTCGTCCCCGCGCAGCAGGCTCAGCACGCGGCGGCCGGTGGCGGTGGCCCGCGCGGCGTCCTGGCGTAGCAGCATGGTGGCGATGTCGACCTTGCCCCGGGCGGCCGGGTGGGCCCCGTACAGATAGCCGCCGGCCAGCTGGCCGGAGAGCAGCGAGACCTCGCTGACCAGGACGTCGTCGCCGAGCCGGTACTCGGTCAGCGCCGCGTCGCCGGTGCGTACCAGGTGGCGGGTGGCGCGGGCCAGGTGGGCGGCGAAGCGGGGGCGCAGGTGCTCGGGGGTGACGCCACGGCCCCGCCACTGCTGGCCGTGCAGGGCGAGCATGGTGGCCACGGCGGTGGGCACCTCGTGCTCGGGCACGACGCGGTGGGTTACGCCGAGTTCGTCCACGCGGCGCAGTTTGCGGCGGGCGTTGCGCGCGCTGGCGCCGGAGAGCCTGCGGAGCAGGTCGTCCATGGGGACGGCGGGCAGTTCCAGGCACACCGAGTCGGCGCGCCGGTGAACGGGGCCGCGCCAGCGCTCGACGACGCGTTCGGCGGCGGCCCCGGGGCGCACCTCACGGAGCTCGACCAGTGCGGTACGGGCCAGCCGGCGCAGCCCGCCGGCCAGCGCGTCGGCGGCCTCGGGGCAGTCGTCGTCGAGGAGGACATCGCAGAAGTCGGAGATGTCCAGGCCGAGCGGGAGGAGGGTGGGCAACGGCCGGTAGTGGAGCGTCAGGGGCGCCACGGCGACCAGTCGCGGGGGCGGGGCGGGGGCGGGTACGTCGATGGTCGCGGGCGACGGGGGTGGCTGGCGCGGTGGGGGTGGAGGTTCGCGGTGGACGAGTACCAGGCGCAGCCGGCCGCGCACGCCGTAGGAGAGCCACCACGAGTACAGCCAGGCGTGACTCTGGAACGGGGTGGCGGCGCCGCAGCGCCGGTACAGGCCCTCCCACGCGGTGGCCAACGCCGCGAACTCGCGCGGGTCGCGGCAGAGGGTGACGGTGAGCCGCCCGGGCTCGACGGATGGCGCGGCACGCGGGGCGGGGGCACCGGCGACGGGCACGCACCGGGGGTGGGTGGGGAAAGGCGGTTGATCGAGGGTCATCACGCGTCCTTGGGGGCGCACGGCGGGTCGCCGACGCCGGGTGTCCGGTGCGGTCCGGGGGCGGGGCGGGGGCGTACGAGGAGGGCCAGGGAGCCGAGCAGCCCGCCGGCGCAGCCGCCGACGGCCAGGGAGATCGGCAGCGAGGGCGAGGTGGGCGCGGTCGGTGGCACGGCCTGGGCGAAGACGGTGAGGCGCACTCCCGTGCTCGGCGTGGAACGGTTGGCGTGCTCGGTCAGGGCGCGGGCCACGGCGTTGGCGGTGGTCGCGGCGCGCCCCGCGCGGGCGTCGGCCCCGGTGACCTCGATCATCGGCGCGTCGGGGGACGTGGCCGTGCGGACGCTGGCGCGGAGTGCGTCCACCGGTGTTCCGGTGGCGCGCTGCGCGGCGCTCAACACGGCACCGCCGGTGGTGATGCGGCCGTATGCCTGGGCGAAGCCGAGCGCCGTCGCCGGGTCGGTGCCGTCTCTGGCGACGGCGACGACGTAACTGGTCGCGGTGTACTCGGGCGCGGTGAACACCCCGTACGCGGCGCCCCCGGCCAGCCCCAACGCGGCCCCCAGCGCCACCGGCCACCACCCCGGCAGTCGCGACCGCGCCCCGCGCCAGGGCCGCCGGCGGCGGCCACGCGAACCCTCCTCGACCCGGTGTGCGACACGGGCGTCGCCCTCGACGGACTCGGATGCCGGGTCGGCGGGGGCGGCCGGCGCGGTGGGGGCGATGGACGCGGTGGGGGCGGCGGTGTCCGTCGGCGTGGTGGGGGTGGTCACGTCCGTCGGCGCGGAGGGCGTGGCGGGGCGGGTCGACATGGTGGGGGTGGTGGCGTCTGTCAGCTCGGTGGGGGCGGCGGTGTCCGTCGGCGTGGTGGGGGTGGTGAGGTCCGTCGGCGTGGTGGGGGTGGCGGATGTGGTGAGGCCGGTGGGACGCGGGGGTTCGGGGCCCCGCTGGGGCGCGGCTCCGCGCGGGGGCTCGCTGGCGCGTCGCGGTGCGTCGGTGTACGGGGGCCCATCGGCGGGTGGCGTGGGGGTGTGAGGGGGCTTCGTGCGTACGGGCGCGGGGCCGGCGGTGCCTGCGGGGGGCGGGGCCGGGGCGTCGGTGGCGGGCGGGGTCGCGGTGGCCGCGCCGCGCGTGGCGGGGGCCCGGTCGCCCCGGGCTCCCGCGCCGGGCGACGCGTCCGGGCGCGATCTGCCCCTGGACCTGCCGGAGTCGCGCTTGCGACGGGGGGCGCTGGGCGAGGCCCCGCCGCCGGGGGGCGTCGGGGGCGCCACCGGCGCGGGCCCGGAGCCGGGCGTGCTGGCGGGAGCCGCCGTGGCCGACGGGCGGTGGCTCGCCGTGGGGTGCGTACCAGGTGTGGTGGCGAAGGGCGTGGCGGCGCCGGCCGTCGGGCTGTCGGTCGCGGGCGCGCCTGGTGCGGGGGTGAGCGGCGTGGCGGCGCCGGGTGTGGCGGGGGTCGGCGCGGGGGCGCGTGTCGTGGGCGTGACCGTCGGGGGTACGCCCACCGGGTCCGGGGTCGGCTCGGGGGCGCCGGGGCTCGCTTCGGGTGTGGCGGCGGGCCGGGTGGCGGCCGGCGTACGGGGGGTGGCGGGCTCGGTGGCTTCGGAGGGCCGTGGGGTGGTGACGGCGGGCGTGTCCGTACGGCCGGTGGCGGTCGCGGGGGCGGTGTCGGTTGGTGGGCGCGTGGCGCGGGTCGCGTCGGGAACGGCGCGGGACGAGCCGTCCGAGACGCCGACGCGAGCCGCCGCCCGCTTGGCCGTGGTGGCGGGTGACTTGGACATGGAGCTGCTCACCTCGTGGCGGTCGGGCGGTTCTTGGCGGTCGGGCACTGCTCGGATGCGACGCGCCCCTCGGGGGCCCCGTGCCGTGCGGCTGCCTCGCGGTGCGGCCGGGGCGCGTGGGAGTCGCTGGCCTCGCGGAAGTGGGCCGCGCCCTCGCGGTCGACTTCGCGGGGGTGGGCCGCGCTCGGGGCGTGGGTGGGGCTGGCGCCCTGGGTGTGGTGGGTCTCGCGGGTGGGGCTGGCGCCTTGGACGGGGGCGGGCTCGTGCGTGGGGCTGGCGCCCTGGGTGTGGTGGGTCTCGTGCGTGGGGCTCGCGCCTTGGACGGGGGCGGGCTCAGGAGGGCGGCCCTCACCCTGGGCGTGGTCGGGTTCCTGCGCGGGGCCCGCGCGGTGGCCCAGACTCCGCGCGGGGTCGGTCTCGCGGGGGTGACCCGAGCCCTGGGCGTGGTCGGCCTCGCGGGAGTCGCCCGTACTCGGGGCATGGTGGGGCTCGCGGGAGTGGTCTCCGCCCCCGGCGTGGTCGGGCTCGTCGGTGGGTGTGCGTCGTGTCGTGTGCTCGGGCGCGGCGGGGTGGGGTGGTGGGGTTTCGGTCGCGGGTCGTACGGAAGCGGCGGCCCGGGTGGGGTCCGCCGCCGGGGCGGAGCTCGCCCCTGGGGCGGAGCTCGGGGCGTACGGGGGCCGGGCGTGGTCCGGGGCGCCCGCCGCCTTCACCGTGTGGGTAGAGAGCGTGACGGAGGCCCGTCCGAGGCGAGTGGTGGAGGCGTGCAGGTGGGTGTAGAGGGACATGAGTTGGGCGGCGGTGCGGGTGATGGCGTAGCGGTGTACGGCCGCCGGGACGGGGAGGCGTTGGGGGCCCTGGGCGACGTGCGCGCGTAGTGCGGCGGTGAGTTCACGGGCGCCGGGGCCGACGCGCCTGGCGCCCGGCGCCTCGGCCAGCGGCAGTTCGTCGATGGCCGGGCAGGTGACGTGGAGTACGGGCAGGCCGGCGGCGAGGGCCTCCAGGACGGAGAGGCCGAACGCCTCTTCCATCGAGGGTGAGACGCTCACGTCCATGGCGGCCAGCAGCGCCGGGATCTCCGTGGCCGGGCCGGCGCCGAGGTCGTCGTGGGAGAGCGCCTCAGCGGGGCCGTACGCGTCGCGGGCCGCTCCGGGGGCACCGCCTCCTGGCGCGCCGTCACCCGGGCCCGGGGCGACGCCGCCCGGCGTACCCGGCCTCCACTCCCAGGGGGCGGCGCCCGGCGTGCGCCCGCCCGGCTCCGGACCGGGCGCGGCGCCGGCGGGCGCGATGCCGTCCGGTCCGGCCGGGTGCGTCGTGTTCACGCCCGGTGGGCCCGCCGCCGGGGCGACCGCGCCCTCGCGTTCGCCGACCAGGTGGACCCGGTCGGCGGCGCCGAGCGCGTGCGACAGGCGGCGGAGCGCGGCGCGTTCGGGGCCGTCGCCGACGAGCAGCAGGTGGACGTCTGGCAGCGCGGCGACCGCGCGTACCGCCGTGTCGAACCGCTTGCCCGGCACCAGGCGCCCCACTCCCCCGACCACGTACGCGTCCTGTGGGATGCCGAGGCGGGCGCGGGCCGCGAGCCGCGCGGCGGGGTCGTGGCGAAAGCGCGCGGCGTCGATGCCGTTGGGGACGACGTGCACCCGCTCGCGCGGTACGCCCCAGTCCCGTAGCCGGTCCGCGATGGTGCCGGAGACCGCGACGGTCGAGCTGCCCAGGCGTTCGGTGGCCAGGTAGAGGGCGCGGGTGCCGGGGGTGAGGGGGCGGCCCTCGATATGGGCGTGGCCCAGGGAGTGTTCGGTGGCCAGCACGGTGCGTACGCCGGCGAGTCGGGCGGCGATCCGCCCGTAGACGCACGCGCGGTAGAGGTGGGTGTGGACCAGGTCGTAGCGGCCAGCCCGGATGATCCGGGCCAGGCGGGGCAGCGCGGCCAGGTCGCGGTTGCCGCGCATCCCGAGCTCCAGGACGCGGACGCCGTCCGCGCGCAGGCCACGCGCGACCGCGTGCGCGTGCGTGAGGGCGACGACGTCGCTGTGGACGGGCAGGTGGCGCAGCAGCAGGCGCAGCTGTTGCTCGGCCCCGCCGGCGCGCAGGCCGGTGATGACGTGCAGCGTTCTCATCGCGACGCTGTCCCGGGGAGCGTGTCGACGAGTCCGCGCCCCGGGGCGGGAGGCTCACCGGGGAAGGGGTGGCGCCGGCGCAGCGGGTGCAGCAGCCGTTTGGCCGCCAGCCGCCACGCCCCGTCCCCCTGCCCGACGTGTACCCGCGGCAGGGCGTACGGGCCGGTCAGCGGGCCCGGGTCGATGGCGCAGGCGTAGGCGTAACCGGCCGCGCGGACCGCTTCGACGGAGCGCTCGTCGACGGCGCCGTACGGGTAGCAGAAGCCGCTCACGTGGTGGCCGGTGACGCGCTGGAGGGCCGTGCGGCTGTGCGCCGTCTCGCGGCGCAGCGTGGCCGCGTCCGCGCCGGGCAGCCGCTGGTGCACCAGGCCATGCGAACCGATCTCCATGCCGGCCTCGGCCACCGCGCGCAACCCGGACTCGGTCAGCAGGGGCTTGCGGGGCCCGAGCGGGTCCCAGGAGTTGTCCTGGCCGACGCGCCCGGGCAGGGCGAAGACGGTGGCGGTGCAGCCGTGTTCGCGCAGCGCTGGCAGCGCGTGCTCCACGAAGTCGGCGTAGCCGTCGTCGAAGGTCAGGCCCACCAGGCCGGCCCCCTGGCCGGCGGCGTGCGCGCGCAGCAGCTCCGTCACGGCCACCCCGCGTAGTCCACGGGCCCGCAGCCAGTGCAGTTGCCGGCGCAGCCGGCCGGGCGTGACGGTCACCCGGTACGGGTCGTCGGCGCTCGGGGCCACGGAGTGGTACATCAGCAGCCACGGGGCGCGCCCGGCCCGGCGGGGGCGGCTGGTGGCGCTGTCGCCGGTGGCGGGGCCGCCCGGCCCCCGGACGTGGCCGGCGCGGGGGTCGGGGGCGCGGGGGTGGGGGTCAGTGGCCATGGGGGTCCCTTCGGCGGGGCGGGCGGGGGGCGTCGTCTCGTACGGGGCGGGCACGGGGCGCGGGGCGGGTGTCACCGGGGCGGGAGGCGGCGGCGCGGCGGGAGGCGGGCCCGGGAGCGGCGGGGGGCGCGGGGTCGACGGGCCCGGAAGCGGTGGGCGCGGGGGCGGTGGGCGCGGCGGGCCGGGTGTCGGGCGGGGTCGGGCGCGCGGCTGCCCGGCCGGCGTGGTCGGGGGCCCGGCGGAGCACGCTCCCGGCGGCCCGTCGGAGCGCGGCACCGGCCGTGCCGAACAGGTGGGCCACCTCCGGCGCCCGCAGGGCCAGTGCCGCCACGGCGAACACGGCGGGCACCAGCAGCAGTCCGTACGCGGCGGCGGTCAGCGGGCCAGGGGTGAGCCGGGCGGCGAGTACCCCGGCGGCGCCCGCGACGGTGGCCGCCGCCGCGAGCCGGCCCAGGCCCTCGCCCATCCGCCGCACGTCGAGCGGGATCATGCGCCGGCTCAGCCCGCGCAGCAGCAGCGCGGCGGTGAGGGTGATGCCCGCCGCGTTGGCCAGGGCGATGCCGTACACGCCCCAGGGGCCGGCCGTGGCCGCCCCGAGGGCCGTGGTGAGCAGCAGACCGGCGAACATGGCGAGCGCCGGGTACCACATCGGCCGCGCCACCGAGAAGAACGGCCTGACCAGGGCGCCGGTGAGGCTGTGGCCGAGCAGGCCGACGGCGTACACACGCATCACCGACGCGGTGACGTGGGCGTCGTGGGCGTCGAACGCGCCGCGCTGGAAGAGGAGTTCCACGAGCTGCGGGGCGTAGCCGACGACGTAGGCCGCGCCCGCGAGGACGACGAGGCCGGCCAGGTACAGGTCACGCTCCACCCGGCGCCGGGCCCGCTCCCGCTCGCCGTCGGCCATCGCGCGGGCCACGAGCGGGAAGGTGACCGTGCAGATCATCAGTGACAGCACCATCGGGACCTGGGCGACCTTCTGGGCGTAGTTGAGGTGGGAGATGGCGCCGGGCGCGAGCGAGGACGCGACGAACCGTTCCACCAGGACCTGCGACTGCCGCGCCAGGGTGAACAGCGCGACGGGGGCCAGCACGGCCACCCCGAGAGGCACGGCCGCGGGCGGCACGCCGGGCGCGCGGCGGGAGACGCGGATGCGCGCTCGCGTCCATCCGGGCACCTCGCGGGAGAAGGCCGGGAGTTGGACGAGGACCATCAGTACGCTCCCGACCGCGACGCCGAGCGCGGCGGCGCGCACGCCCCACCGCTCGCCGACGGCCAGCACGGTGGCGATGATGGCCAGGTTGTACGCGACGTAGATCGCCGCCGGCGGCACGAAGCTGCGGTGCGCGCGCAGGGCCGCGCTGAGGTAGCCCGCGATACCGAAGGTGAGCACGGTCAGGGCCGTGAGCCGGGTGCAGTCCACGGCGAGCCCCGGGTTCGCGAGCCCCGGCGCGAGGAGGTCCACGCACCACGGGGCGGCGCACGCGAGCGCCACGGCCGCGCAGGCCAACGCGGCACACAGTCGGGGCACGGTGGCCGCGACCAGCGCGCGCACCGGGTCGGCCGCGCCGTGTCCGGCGGCGGGGCGGGTGCCCGCCGGGCGTGGCGGGGGTTCACCTGACGGGGTGGGCTCCCGGGGGGAGGTGGGCGGGCGCTCGCCCGCGCGCTCGACGGGGTGCGGCTCTTGCGCGGGAGGTGGCTCTTGAGCAGGAGGTGGGTTGTGCGTGGGGGGCGGGTTGTCGACCGAGGGTGGGGCGTGGGTCGGGCTCGGCCCGTGGGTGGGGTCCGCGTCGGGTCCCACGATCGGGGCGGGCGCGGGGTGCGCGGGGTCGGTGGCTACGGTGCGCTCGGTGTGCGGGGCGGGCGCGGGGTACGGGTCGTGGGTGGGGGCCGCCGTTACGGGGTCGGAGTGCGGGGCGGGTTCGGGCGTGGGCTGCCGTCGGGACAGGGCCAGGCTGAACGCCGGGATGAGGACGAGGGCCATGGCGTCCTCGATGAGCAGCGTCGCGGCGACCTCGGGCACCGTCCAGGCGACCAGGAAGGCGTCGGTGGCGCCGGTGGCGCCGAAGAGGCGGGCGATCGTCTGGTCCCGGACCAGCCCGAGCACCGCGCCACACGCGGTCAGAATCGCCGTCACCGCCGCCGCCCGGGCCACGAACCGCTCGGCCCCGCGCGAGGCCCGGCCGTCGGCGGCGACCGCTTCGCCCTTCGCCCCCGACGCCACGCCGGAAGCGAGCGCGCCCTCGCTCCCGGCCCCGGCCCCGGTTTCGCCCCTGACTCCCGATCCGGCCCCACCCCCGGCGCCGACTCGGGCTCCGGCGACGGACTCGGGCACGGGCACGGCGCGCGAGCCCGGCGCGGCGGCCGAGTTGGCGACGTGCGCGCCCCTGGAAGCGGTACGCGAGGAGGGGCCCGCGGGCGCACCGCCCGGTGCCCTCGACACGGCCTGGGGCGCGCGCGGGCGAGGCGACGTGGGGGAGGTAGCCGGCTGTCCTGTCGAGCCGGAAGCGGCCGGACTCCCGAAGGTGTCCCGGGTGCCGGGCGCCGCCGGTGCGACGGAAGGGGCCGGCCCGGCGGAGGCGGCCGGGGGCGTAGGCGGGCCGGCCTCGCCCACGGGTACAGGGGAGGCGGTTGCCACCCCGCGCGGACCGGGGGTGTGCGGCTCCGTCGCGAGACGGGGGGTGTCGGCCCCCACCGGGACGCTGGCGGCGCCCGCCCTCGCGGCGGCACGGCGGGTGTCCGGAGCCACCGGCGTACGCGGGGCGCCCGACCCGGCCGAGGTCGCCGGAGGCGACGCCGTACGCGAGGCGGCCGGCGCCACGTCCGCACGACCGACACCCGGCTCCACACACGAACAGAGACCACCCGCCCCCGCGACGGCACACGGCACGTCCAACTCCGCCGGCGTACCGGGCGTGGTCTGGCCCACGGGCTCGTGGCGGGTGGCTGGCCCCGGGCACGGGTGGGAGGCGCACGGTTCCGCAGCCGTTCGGGGCGCGTCGAGGTCCACCGGGGGGCGGGAGGTGGCCGGTCTCGTGGGGGCGGTCGGCAGTGCCGGGTGCGGGGCGGTGACGCTGAAGCTCGCGGGGGGTGGTGCGGTGAGGAGGACGGGGGGCGGGGTGTCGGCGGTCGCGGCGTCGGGATCGTACGGGGGGTGCGGGGCCGTACCCAGGTCGGGCCCCGTGACGCCGGTCGTCGCCCGCCGCGTGACGGGGGCGACCCACGGGGCGGGCCCGGCCGGAGCGGTCGCGGAGGGTGGGGCCGGCTTGGGTCGCTGGTCGGTCATCGGGGCGTCTCCTCGGCGCCGGCGCCGTGGCCGTCGCGTACGGCGGGCACCTGTCGCGTGGGCGGTCGCGGGGCGGACGGTAGCGCGGCCGGAGGGACGACGGGGCGGCCACGGGCCTCGCCGGGCGCGGTGACGTCGGCGGTCGCGGGAGGCGCGGGGGCCGGGGTCGCCGCGCGGGTGACGTTCGCCCCGGGTAGGTGGCCGGCCGGGGGCGGCCCGGTCACGGCGGGTGGGGCGGCTGTCGGCGTCTGGCCCGTGCCAGGCGGATGGGTCGGAGCGGGGGGTGTGTCCGCTCCCTGTCGTCGCCCCCTCGGGTACGTCCTGGTCGCGGCCCGCCCCCCACCCGTCGCGGGAGTCTGGCCGGCCGGGGGCGGCCCGGCCACGGGGGGTGGTGGCCCGGCCAGCTGCGCCCGTGGGTCCGCCCCGGGGGCCGGAGCCGTCCCGCACGGCGCGGCCGAAGCGGGCGCCTCATCCGCCTCGGGTGCTCCACCCGACACCGGCACCCGACCCGACGCGGGCACCCCGTTCGCCTCGGACACCGCGCCCAACACCAGCACCCCGCCCACCTCGGGCACCCCGTTCGACGCGAGTCCCCCACCCGACACCGGCACCCCGCCCGCTCCCGGCACCCCGCCCACCTCGGGCCGCGGAGTGTCGTGGGTCGGTGGTGACGGGTGTGGTGCGCACGGGGACAGCGCCCACCAGGCCGCGAGTCCCAGGGCCACCGAGGTCAGTACGGTCGTGGGGCCGCCGATGTCCGCGTACAGGAAGTCCACGGCCTGCCACACCAGGAGGCCGACGGCCGTCGCGCCGCAACCGTTCGCGGCGCGGCGGCCCGCCACCCGGACCAGACCCCGGGCCAGCAGCGCGGACCAGCAGCCGACGAGGGCGACGACGCCGACGAGGCCCTGTTCGCTGAGGATCAG
The DNA here is from genome assembly GCF_042799315.1 of Streptomyces sp. NPDC057702. Taxonomy (NCBI): domain Bacteria; kingdom Bacillati; phylum Actinomycetota; class Actinomycetes; order Kitasatosporales; family Streptomycetaceae; genus Streptomyces; species Streptomyces sp. NPDC057702. Next base: position 19,559 of record NZ_JBHVJC010000046.1, read on the forward strand.
CAGGTACATGTTGTGCGGGGAGAGCAGCGGTTCGCGTTGGAAGGCGTGGCCGGCGCCGGCCGTGTCGCTGGCCGCCGACAGGCCGATCGAGGCGTGTCCGTCGCGGTGGGCGGCGAAGCCCCGGGGGCCGACGCCGGTCAGCGGGTGGTCGCGCCAGATGTCGGTGGCCGCCGCCCAGAGGCCGTACCGGTCGGTGACGGAGCGGTCGGGCGCGGCGGAGACCCGGGTGATGCTGTCGAACCGTTCGGCCATCAGCCCCGAGCCCACTCCCACGCCACAGACCAGCACGACGGTCGCCGCCGCCAGAGCCGCCAGGACGCGGAGTGCTCGGCGCGCCCCGTGCAGGAAGAGCACCACGGTCCCCGCGCAGGCCGTCGCGATCCAGGCGCCACGGCTGAACGAGAGCGCGAGCGGCACCAGCAGCAGGGCGGCACAGCACAGCGCCGCGCGCCGGGGCCAGTGGGCGCCGGTCCGGGTGGGCGGCAGCGCGAGCCCGATGCCGAGGGCGACGACCACGCCGTAGCCGACGGTGGTCGCCATCGCCATCACGTCCAGCGGCCCGAAGGTACCCACGGCCCGCACGTCGCGCCCGGCGTAGGAGGCCCCGGTTCCGGTGACGTACTGCCGCACGCCCACCGCGCCCTGCACCACCGCCAGCAGCACCACCGCCCCGGCCAGCCAGTGGAACTCACGGCGGGAGCGCAACAGCAGGACCACCGAGGCCGGCACCAGGACGAAGATCTGGAGGCAGCGCGCGCAGCCGGCCAGCGCCGCCGACGGGTCGTCGGCCGCCACGGTCGCCAGGGCCACGGCGAGCGCGGGCGCGCCGAGCACCAGCGCCGCCGTCCGGGTCAACGGCCGGGCGCGCTCGCGCAGGACGCGCAGGGCGCAGTAACCGACGAGCACGGCCGAGGCGATGTCGGCGGGGGTGACGTGCGGGCCGCCACCGATGTCGCCGCGCCGGTCGGGCAGACACAGCAGCAGAACGGTGGCGACGGCGGGCAGTACCGACCACGGCACCGTGTGCCGGCCGGGCCAGGGCCAACGGCGAGCGGCGGGCGGCGCGGCGGCCAGCGGCCCCGGGGCGGCGCCGGGCGCGGCTCCGCCGGTGGCGGGCGCGGCCGGGCCCGCCGGAGCGGCCACGGCGGCGGGCAGGCCCGTCGCGGGGGCCTGGGGCGTGGGCCCCACCGTACGGGCGCTGGGCAGGGCGGCGGGTGGTGTCGTGGCGGGCCCCCTTGCCGGTGGGCCCGGGGGCGGGGTCATGGTCAGCTCCCTCCGCAACGGAAGAGCGCGCCCGCCGTGCGCAGCAGGATGCGTACGTCCTGCCACAGGGACCAGGTCTCGATGTAGTGGTTGTCGAACCGCACCCGGTCCTCGATGGAGGTGTCCCCGCGCAAGCCGTGCACCTGGGCCAGGCCGGTGATGCCCACGGGCATCCGGTGCCGGGCCCGGTAGGTGGGATAGCGCTGACTGAACTCCCGCACGAAATAAGGGCGTTCGGGGCGCGGGCCGACCAGGCTCATGTCGCCGCGCAGCACGTTCCACAACTGGGGCAGTTCGTCCAGGGAGGTACGCCGCAGCCAGCGGCCCACGGCGCTCATCCGGCGGTCGTCGGCCACGCTCCAGCGCGTCGCCGACTCGTAGGCGTCGCTGCGCAGCGTACGGAACTTGAGCACGACGAACGGGCGGCCGTCGCGGCCCACCCGCTCCTGCCGGAAGAGCACCCCCGGCCCGTCCGAGCAGCGCACCGCCAACGCGCACGCCGCGAGCAGCGGGGCGACGGCCACCAGCCCCAGCGTCGCGGCGCCCACGTCCAGCGCCCGCTTGCCGACCGAGGCGATGCGACGTCGCGGCGGGGCGGCCAGACGCTGACAGGTGAAGCCCCACAGGTGGTCGGGGACCGCGTCGCGCGGCGGGGTCAGCGCCGGGCCGGGGGCCGCGGTCACCAGCCACACGGTGCACCGGCCCGCGCGCAGCAGCCCGAGCAGCGTGGCGACGTGCGGGTCCTCCCACGGGGTGCGGGTCAGGACGGCGGCGCGTACGTCGTGCTGCGCGATGGCCCGGCCGATGTCCTCGTACCCCGCGAGCACCGGCACCGCCAACACCGGCGCCGGTCCGGGCTCGCCGAGCGCGCGGCCGGGCGACGGCTCCGTGCCCGGGGCCGACTCCACGCCGGCGCGCCTGCCCGCACCGGGCTCGGGCAGCGTCCCCTCGGGCAGGGCCGGCGCCGGTGGCGTCTCGGAGCCGACCCGCACGAGACCGACCGGGCGCAGCCCGTAGGCGGGCGCCGCGAGCAGCGTGGCCAGCACGCGTTCACCGACCGGGCCCGAGCCGATGACGAGCGTGGCGCTCGGCGCGCGCCGACGCACCCGGCGCCGCACCAGGTGCGCCGCCGCCCGGGCCACGCACATCAGCGGCGCGTGGACGACCAGGAGGGTGAGCAGGTGGGCCCACCGGGTGGCGCCCGGGTGCTCCAGGACGACGAGCCCGGTGGTCACCACGCACCAGGTGAGCACGCTGTGCCACAACAGGGTCGGCAGTTCGTCCAGGGCCGCGGTGGACAGGCCCGGACGGTAGAGCCCGGCGTGCGCGTTGAGCGCCAGGAGTACGGCCAGCGCGGGGACCAGGACGCGCAGGGCCTGCCCCGCGTCGGCGAGGAACAGCGCGCCGGTGGTGGCCGCGCAGTCGGCGGCGAGCAGGACCAGCGGCGCCAGGTCGTGCCGCGTCAGGGTGCGCCGCCTCGGTGGCGGGGGCTCGACCTGGCCGTTGCGCGGCGCGTACACCGCCGCTCTGGGCTGCCGGTCGGGCGTCAACCGGCCAAGCGCGCCACCCGATTCGGACAGCCCTACGTTCTCCGTGGTCATGACCCGCCCACATCCGACCGGTCCACAGGTGACCGGCCCACACCCGATCCGCCGACCTCCACTCCGACCGCGCCCACCGCGCCGCCCTCGGCCGCCGGTCGACCGGCCGGGCTGGGCGGCACGCTGGCCGGGCTCGCCGGAGCGCCGGCCGGGCTCGCCGCCGCGCGGCCCTCGGTCGCGGCACGGGGTACGGAGTCGACCTCCGGCCCGGGGGCACCGGCGTCCGGCCGCACCCGGGCGGCCCCCGTACCGGTCTGGACCTCGGCACCGGTCTGGACCTCCCCGGCCCCGGCGGACTCCGTACCGGTCTGGACCTCTCCCACTCCGTCAGCCCCGCTCCCCGGCCGCTGGCCCACGGTCGCGCCACGGGGCGTCGCCTCGCCCCCCGGCCGGGCGGCACCGGCGGCCGGCCCCACCCCGACGGCCCCCGTACCGGTCTGGACCCTTGCGCCGGTCTGAACCTCTTCCACCCCGGCGGACCGCTCACCGGTCTGAACCTCTTCCACCCCGGCGGACCCGGTACCGGTCTGGACCTCTCCCACTCCAGTGGCCCCCCTACCGGTCTGGGCCTTCGCGCGGATGGTGGGTCCCGGGTCGGGCCGGGTGCCGGGGCTCGCGTCGGGTCCGGTGTCGGAGCGGGCGCCGGGTCCGGTGTCGGGACAGAGGTCGGGGCGCGTCCGTGGCCGGGTGGCGAGGCGGGCTCCGGGTCGGGCGTCCGGCGACGGCCGGGACCGGGGCCGCGGCCAGGGCTGCGGCTGGAGCCAGGACTGGGACCGGGGCTGGGGCTGAGGCTGGGGGCGGGGCTGAGGGCGGTGGCTCAGCACCGCTTCGTACAGTCGCGCCATCCGCGCCACGGTGCTCCGTACGTCGTGCCGTTCGCGTGTGTGCCGCCGGGCCTGGGCGCCGAGTCGCGCGCGCCGGGCCGGGTCGGCCAGCAGGGCGCTGACCAGGAGAGCGAGCGCGCCGGGGTCGGCGGGCGGGGCCAGACAGGACGGCGCGTGGCCGGGCGCCAGGCTCTCCCGGGCCCCGGTCACGTCCGTCAGGACGACCGGCCGGCCGCAGGCCATCGCCTCCAGCGGGGCCAACGCCATCCCCTCCCAACGGGAGGGCAGCACCACCAGATCGGCCGCCGCGTACCAGCGCGCGCTCTCGCGCGTGGCGCCGGCGAAGCGTACGCCGGGCGGCGCCGCGCCCTCCAGGGCGGCGCGGGCCGGGCCGTCGCCGACCAACACCAGGTGCGCGTCGGGCACCCGGGCCGCGATGTGGGGCCAGGCAGCCAGCAACACGTCCTGCCCCTTCTGTCGGCACAGCCGCCCCACGCACACCACCAGGGGCGCGTTCGCGGGGACATCGCGCAGGGCCGGCAGGGCGGCGCGGGCCGCGCGCCGCGCGGCGGCGTCCGCCGGCGGGAAGCGGTCGGTGTCCACCCCGTTGGGCACCACCGCCCAGCGCGCCGCGATCCCCTCGGCCACCCCGCGCCGCCGCTCGGCCTCGCTCACGCACACCAGCCGCGCGGCCCACCGCGCCGCGTACCGCTCCCAGCGCACGGCCGCCGCGCGCAACGCGCCCTCGGCGGCGTCGAAGGACCAGGCGTGCGGCTGGTGCAGGGTCGGCACCCGCCCGCGCAGCGCCAGCCGCCCCGCCAGGCCGGCCTTGGCGCTGTGGGTGTGCACCAGATCGGGGCCGAGGCGGCGGACGAGGCGGGCCAGCCGCGCGGTCTCGGCGGCCAGCCCCGGCCCGGGCTCACGGCGTGCCGGCCAGGGCAGCACCTCGGCGCCGGCCGCCACCACCGCGCCGGCCAGCGGCCCCTCGGGCGGGCAGGCGACCACCGGGCGCAGGCCGTCGGCGCGTTGGCCACGGACCAGGTCGGCGACCACCTGGGCCACCCCGCCGGTCACCGGCTGGGCGACGTGCAGCACCGTCAGCGGCGCCCCGGCACACGGCCCGGACCCGTGGCCCACACCCGGGAGTTCGCGCCGGCCCGGCGCGGCGCCCCGGTTCGGCATGTGGTCCTCGCACGGCGAGCACGGGTCTCGTGGCGAGCGGTTGTCTTGCGGCACGCACGGCTCCCCAACTGCGGTTCTCAGCGGTGGCGTGGGCTCCGGAAATGCACGGAGCTGAGGGGGCCACACGATGGCAGAAAGCCATAACCAATTCACGCGAGACGCGCGCAGATAGGCCGACAGTGTGACTTTCGGCTTCTCACGCATTTAGCGCGACCGAGCACGGCGCGCCGATCATCCGATATATGCCGATACCGACCGCTTCGTTGTTACGGTCCCTTTCTGTCGGATGAGACGACGAGTAGACCAAATGGGCTATTGCCGCCGCGAGGTAGTTCGTGGCCCGTTTCTGCGGGAGGCCGCGTTGGCTGCGTACAGCCGTGTCAGTGCGTCAGCGAAAAGCGCCGAGAAAGTCGGCGACGTCCCCGAACCCAAAAAGTCGGAGAACGGGGATCGTCCTCGGAACACCGGCGAATCCGTTCGCTCCGCGAAATCCAAGACTGCCGGCGCCGTTTCGCGCGCGGCAGGCGGTACGGCGCCCCCGGCGACCGGTCAACCCGCCGAGACCGGCGCCCCTGTGGCGCCCGCCGATTCCCCCGATTCCAGCGATTCCACCGAATCAGGCGAATCCGGCGGCTCCCCGGCGCCCGGAGCGTCCAACGATCCCGGCGACGGCACCCCGCGCGGCGCCGACCCGTCCGGTGCCACCGGGAACTCCCACGCTGCCCGGAAGGCGCGCGGCGCGCGCGGTTCCGGCCACGCCGGTCGTCCCGGTGGCGAGGACCCACACGGCGAGGACACCCGCGCCGGCGGCGCGGGCGGTGACGAGGCCGCCCCGGCCGATCCGGCGGAGCGCTCGCCGTCCCCGCCCGCCCCGGCCCAAGAGACGCCCGACCCGGCCCGGGAGGCGCCCGCCCCGGCGGAGCCCGACGGAGGTGGGGCTCCCGACGAGGCCCCCGCGCGGCGCTACGACTACGACCGCTACAGCCAGTTGGCCGGCCCGCTGGAGGAGCCGCCGGCCGACCTCCCGTACCGGGTGCGCTACCGCGGCCTGCTCGCCCAGGAGCCGCACCGGGTGCGGGCCGCGCTGCTGCTGGCGGCGGCGCCCACCGTCTCGGCGATCCTGCTGTTCTGGCTGCTGCGCCCGGAGCACTGGGTGCACCGGAGCTACGTCTCCGGCTGGGAGACGGCGGCGGACACCACGATGCTCGTGTCGATCGGGCTGATCGAGGTGTTCCGGCTGTTCACGGTCGTCTCCAACGCCCACGCCACGCTCGTGGCCCGGGACCCGATCCCGGTACCCGCCGCTACCGGGACCCGGGTGGCGTTCCTGACCAGCTTCGTGCCCGGCAAGGAGCCGGTGGAGATGGTCCGGGCCACGCTGGAGGCCGCGACGCGGCTGCGGCACCCGGGCGTGGTGGACGTGTGGCTGCTCGACGAGGGCGACGACGCGGAGATCAGGGAGCTGTGCGCGGCGCTCGGCGTACGGCACTTCTCCCGCAAGGGCGTGGCGCGGTGGAACCAGCCCACGGGCGCCTTCCGGGCCAGGACCAAGCACGGCAACTACAACGCCTGGCTGGACGCGCACGGCGACGCGTACGAGTTCATGGCCTGTGTCGACACCGACCACGTGCCGCTGCCCAACTTCCTGGAGCGCATGCTCGGCTACTTCCGCGACCCGGACGTCGCCTTCGTCGTCGGGCCCCAGGTCTACGGGAACTACGACACGGCCGTCACCAAGGCAGCGGAAAGCCAGCAGTTCCTCTTCCACGCGCTCATTCAGCGCGCCGGAAACGCGTATGACGGGGCGATGTTCGTCGGCACCAACAACGCGGTGCGGGTATCCGCGCTCAAGGGAATCGGCGGGCTGTACGACTCCATCACCGAGGACATGGCCACCGGGTTCGAACTCCACCGCACGCGCAATCCCGCGACCGGGAACAAGTGGCGTTCGGTCTACACCCCGGACGTGCTGGCCGTCGGTGAGGGCCCGACCGCGTGGACCGACTTCTTCACCCAGCAACTGCGGTGGAGCCGGGGGACCTACGAGACGGTGCTGAGGCAGTACTGGCGGGGAATTCCCACCCTGCCGCCTGGCAAGCTGCTCAACTACTCGCTGCTGGTCACCTTCTATCCCATGTCGGCGCTCAACTGGATGCTGTCGGCCCTTTCGTGTGTGCTGTTCCTGGGCCTGGGCGCGTCCGGAATCCAGATCTCCTCCGAAATCTGGCTGATGCTCTACAGCGACGCGGCGGCCCTCCAGATCGGCCTCTACATCTGGAACCGCAAACACAACGTGAGCCCGCACGAGCCCAGTGGCTCCTCCGGCACGGCCGGCATGGCGCTGTCCGCCATCTCCGCGCCGATCTACGCCAAGTCGCTGTGCGACGCGGTGCTGCGGCGCAAGAGCCGGTTCGTGGTGACGCCCAAGGGCGACTCGTCCAGCCCCGACCGGCTGGCCACCTTCCGCATCCACCTGCTGTGGGCCCTGGTCTTCGGCGGCTCGCTCCTCGCCTCGCCCTTCCTCGGCCACACCCACGTCGCCATGTGCACCTGGGCCTTCTTCGCCGTGCTGCTGTGCCTGTCGACGCCACTGCTGTGGTACGTCGGGCTGGTGCGCGAGCGGCGCGCCCCACGGGCCGGTGCGGCCACCCTGCCCGCCGCGCGCGCCGAGCACCCCGCGCCCTCCCCGGCCGCCGCCCCGCCGGCCGCGACCGGGCCCGCCGACGCGCCGGAGGGTGACCCCGCGCGGCAGCCGTCCCCGGCGGCCCGGCCGAGCGGGCGCCGGCTGTCGATGACGAAGGCGCCACGGGCACCCCGGACGCCGAAGACGTCACCGGCACCCACGTCACCCCAGCCGCCGCACGCCACGGCGACATCGGAGGCACCCCCGACCACGACGACCACCACGGCAGACGCCACGACGGCAGACAAGGACTCGCTGTGCGCTACATGATCACCCCACGGGCCCGGACCACCGCCCTCGGCGTCACGGCCATGGTCGTCCTGGCCGGACTCAACGCCCCGGCCGCCGTCAGCTACGCGGAGCGGACGTACCACGCGTACAAGATCAATCAGCCAGGTTACAAGGCTCGCTACGGGCACTGGGACCTGCTCTCCGTGCCCGAGAAGTACCGGGTGCGGGCCATCCACGCGGCCCTGCTGCGATCGGGGAAGGTCCTGCTGATCGCCGGCTCGGGCAATGACCAGAAGCGGTTCGACGCCGGCACCTTCGACACCCTGCTGTGGGATCCGGCCAACGACACGTTCAAGCTGATCCCCACGCCCGAGGACCTGTTCTGCGGCGGCCACTCCCAACTGCCCGGCGGGAACATGCTGGTGGCCGGCGGCACGGCGCGCTACGAGGTCCTGGACGGCGAGGTCGAGCGGGCGGCGGGCCCGATGCTGGTCAAGAACGAGAACCCGGACCGGGCCCGCCGCTTCGCCAAGGGCACCGTCTTCCGCGCCCCCGACGGCAAGCGCTACCGCGCCACCCGCGCCTTCCGCGTCGAGCCCGCCGAGAAACGGACCATCCCCAAGGGCAAGCGCGGGGCCGGGAAGGTCCGGGTCGTCGCCAGCGAGACACGGGTCTTCGTCGAATCGGTCAAGAAGGGCGAGGGCGGGCTGCGCAGCAAGCCGGCCCAGTACGCCATCAAGGGCCTGACCGGCCAGGACGCCCAGGACATCTACGGCCTGGCGCAGGCCATGACCCTGGAGAAGCAGGACTACCAGGGCATCAACGCGGCCTACGAGTTCGACCCGGAGTCCGAGCGCTACATGCCGGTCGACCCGATGGAGGAGAGCCGCTGGTACCCGACGCTGGTCACCCTCGACGACGGGCGCGTGCTGTCCGTCTCCGGCCTGGACGACGTGGGCCAGATCATCAACGGCATCAACGAGATCTACGACCCGAAGACCAGGAAGTGGTCCAAGGCCCCGCGCCACTACTTCCCCACCTACCCGGCGCTCTTCCTCACCAAGGGCGGCAAGCTCTTCTACTCCGGCTCCAACGCGGGCTACGGCCCGGCGAACAAGGGCCGCGTGCCCGGCCTGTGGGACCTGCGCCACAACACCTTCCAACGGGTCCCCGGGCTCACCGACGCCGACCAGACCGAGACCTCCACCTCGGTACTGCTCCCGCCGGCCCAGGACCAGAAGGTGATGATCCTGGGTGGCGGCGGCGTCGGCGAGTCCAGCAAGTCCACGCCCCGCACCGCCGTGGTGGACCTCAACAAACGCCCGCAGCGCTACGTCAAGGGCCCCGACCTGCCCCAGGGCACCCGCTACCTGTCGAGCGTGATCCTCCCCGACGACACCGTGTTCACCACCGGCGGCTCCAGCGACTACCGGGGCAAGGGCGACAGCGACCTCCACAAGGCCCAGGTCTACTCGCCGCGGACCAACGCCTTCCACAAGGCGGCCGACCCGACGGTGGGGCGCAACTACCACTCCTCCGCGCTGCTGCTGCCCGACGGCCGAGTCGCCACCTTCGGCTCCGACCCGCTCTACGCCGACCACGCCAACACCCAGCCCGGCACCTTCGAACGCCGGGTGGAGATCTACAGCCCGCCCTACCTGTACGCCAAGGACCGGCCCGTGCTCGGCGACGGCCCCAAGAAGCTCCGGCGCGGCGGCGAGGCCACCTTCTCGACCCGCCACCCCCAGCGCATCGCCCACGCCAAACTCATGCGCCCCAGCGCCGTCACCCACACCACCGACGTCGAACAGCGCTCCATCGAACTCGGCGTCACCCGCAACCGCGACTCGGTCACCCTCGCCGTCCCCCATGACCGCACCCTGACCCCACCCGGCTGGTACATGCTCTTCGTCACCACAGCCAAGGGCACCCCCTCGGTAGCCAAGTGGGTCCACCTCCCGTAACGCCCCCACCCCACTCCCCCACCGGCGCCCCGGACCTCCCCCGGGGCGCCGTGGCATACCCGGCCTTGGGGCGGAGCGGAGACCACCGCCCCGCGTGACACCGCCGCCGGCACCGGCACGTCTGGCGCCCCCGCCCCCGGACGGGGCGGGGGCGCGCGGCGGGGCCCGACGGCGTGGGGGTCAGTCCAACCCGTTGCGGGCCAGTTCCAGGGCGTAGGAGGGCCACCACTGGCCGGCCGGGGGGCCGCCGCGGCAGGTGCCGTCGGATTCGCCGGGGCGTTTGACCCAGAGGTAGGCGTCCACGTTCGGCGCTCCGGTGTCGAGGGTGGGTGGGTGGCCGATGGCCCGGCCGGGCGGGTTGCACCAGGCGCCCTCGGAGCCGTCCTGGTCCGTGGGGCCTCGGCCGTTGCGGGAGGTGTCGATGACGAAGTGGGCGCCGTGCAACCGCCGGGACAGGCGCCGCCCGTACTCGGTGCTGGCCCGCGTGGTGTGGAAGTTGGCCACGTTGAGCGCGAAGCCGTCCGCGTAGGCGATGCCCGCCCGCTCCAGCGAGGGCACCAGGCGGGCGGGGTCGCTGACCCAGCCGGCGTTGCCCGCGTCGAGGTAGACGCGGGTGCGCGGCAGGCCGGAGAGGGTGACCACCGCGTGCCGCAGCAGGTCGAGCCGTTCGCCGCGCAGCTGGGTCGGTACGCAGCCGTCGACCACCTGCGCCACCGCGTCCGGCTCCAGGACCACCAGCGCCTCGCGGTGGCCGATCCCGGCCGCCAACTCGTTGGCCCACCGCCGGTAGGCGGCGCCGTCCCCCGCGCCGCCCGCAGAGTGGTGGCCGCAGTCCCGGTAGGGGATGTGGTAGCCGACGAGTACCGGAACGCGGCCGGTCACCCGGGCCGACTCGGTGATCCGCTGGGCCTGTTGCCGTGGCTGGTCGCCGATCCACTCGGCGGTCGGCTGGTAGGCCAGGCCCCGCAGCAGCCGCGCCTCGGCGGTGCGGCCCTCGGCCCGCCAGGTGCGCACCTGCCGGGCCGCGGCGCTCCCCGGGTCGTGCCACAGGCCCCGGGCCCGGCCGGCGGGGACCTCGTCGCCCGACGTGCCGGGGGTCGCGCGCCGCGCGGCCCGGGGTCCGGGGGCTGCGGGTCGTTCGGCGGCGGACGGGGCGGGGTACGGGGCGGCGGCCGCGGCCGGCTGCGGCGGGGCGGTGCGCGGGGGCGCCGCGGCCGATCCGTCGAGCGGCAGGCAACCGCCGAGCGCGAGGGCCAGCGCGGCGATCCCGCCGGTCGCCGACGCGCTACGCCATACCGGTGACCGGGGTCGGGCTACCTGTCTCACCTGGGACTCCCTTGTTCGCGTACGGGGGCGGCCACGCCGCCAAGCGCGGCCGGTTCCGCACGGCATGACGGAACATCAAGAGTTACCCGGCAAGCGGCCGATGGCACTCCGGTTGCCCGCCAAAGGGCTGACGCGCGACCGACGGCACCCGCCCGGACGCACGGCCCCGCGCCGCCCGCCCCGTGCCGCGCCCGCCAGGCACGGCCGTCGGCCAGGCACGGCCGTACACGAACCACTGCCGTGCGCCCAGCGCACGCCCCAACCCCGCGCCAACCGCACGCCCCGACCGGAACGCGCCGCACCACCCGAGCCGGCCGCGTCGCCCAGGCCACCCGAACCGAGCGAGCCACCCGAGCCGAGGTGCCATCCGCCCCGTCCCTCCCCCGACACCGTCCGCGCCGCCCGCCCCGGTTCGCCTCCGGCGCGCCACCCGAGCCGGCTACGCCGCACCCCGCACGGGCGGACGTGGCGCCCGTCTCACCCCGCTGGCCGCCCGGGCCCCGTACCATCGGTCGGATGATCTCCAACGCCGGCCGCCGCGCCTCCCAGGCCCGCCGCGCCACCTCCCCGGCCCCTCGGAACACGGCCACGGCCTGCAAGGTCACCGTCTGTCGCGGGTGCTGCTGCGGCGACGCGCGCAAGGTGCCGGGCGTCGACCACGCCGGGCAGATCGCGCGGCTGCGGGAGGCGGTGGGGGGCGCGGCGGCGGTGCGGGCCTCGGACTGCCTCGACGTGTGCGACCAGGCCAACGTGATGGTCGTCCAGCCGTCGCCGAGGGGGCGGGCGGCGGGCGGGCGGCCGGTGTGGCTCGGCCTGGTCAACGACGACGACGCGCTGGCCGACATCGCCACCTGGATACGCGAGGGCGGCCCGGGCCTGGCCGAGCCGCCCGGCGTACTCGACCTCTACGCGTTCACGGTCTCCCGTCGGGTGCGCGAGGCCCTGGAAGGCTGACGGAGTGCGGCGGGCCCACCCATCGCCCCGCCCCACTCCGCTCCGTCGCGCCCGCCCCGCCGCACGGAGCGGGGCCGCGCGCGCCGTCCCCAGCGGCGCCACCGCCCCGCCGCTTCCCCCGTCACCGAGGGAGCGCTCCCACGGCGGCCGGCGCGGCGCGCTACTCCTTCTGCTCGGGCGGCAGGTTCAGCGTCGGGTTGCGGTCGAAGAAGCCGGTGGGGCGCAGCGTGAACCCGCTGTGGTCGGCGGGCATCACGGGCCACTCCTCCGAGCGCGGCAGGTGGGTGGGGCCGAAGGTGTGCCACACGGTCAGCTCGGTGTCCTCCAGCGACTGGCCGTCCCGCGTCCAACTCGCCACTCCCGCGTCGCCGGGGTGCTGGTTGGGGTAGTCGCCGGCCGGGTAGCGCCGGTCCTCGGCGTGCCGGGTCACCCACAGGTGCTTCGTGGCGTAGGCGATCCGGTGGGCGGCCGACGCCTCGGGCTGGGCCAGCAGCACCGGGCTCGGCTGCGGGATCAGCGCGTACGCCACGGGCTGGCCCACCCGGTTGCGTACGGACGGGTTGGTGATCCGCCAGTGCCGGCCCGTGGACGGGTCGGCCAGCCGGGCGCCGTCGGCGCTCTCGATCAGGGGCGTGGTGCGCAGGGTGAAGGCGTTGCCGTTGGGGTTGGCCTCTCCGGCCGGCACGGGCACCGCGTCCACCTCGTGCACGGTGTTGCGGTGACCGTCCACGGCGACGTCGAGCCGGGCGCAGAACAGGTGCTGGTGGTAGGGCGCGACGAGGCCGGGGGCGATCTCCGTGCCGTGCGGTGAGCCGGTGCCGGGCTCGACCGCGACGGTCTGCACGATGCCGGTGGACTTGACCTCGAAGGCGATGGAGCCGTCCTGGTGGAGGTACCAGTAGAAGCCGTAGTCGTAGTTGCCGACGGTCGCGATGAAGGAGATGACCAGGCGGCGGGCGCGACGGCTGTGGGCGGCCATGTCGTTGAAGATGTCGGTGTGCTTCCAGAGCAGGCCGGTGTCCTCCTCGTGGACGCAGATGGCGTTGGTGAGCGTCTGGGGGTTGCCGTGGTCGTCGGCGACCACGGCGTCCAGGTAGCGGATCTCGCCGAGGCAGTCGCACCCGAGCCGGAGCGTGTTGGCGTTGCGTCCGAGCAGGTACTCGCCGCCGTCGAGGAAGGCGATCCAGTTGCGGGTCTCCTGGGCGTCGCCGTAGGCCACGGCCATCTCGGCCAGCGAGGCCCGGCGCAGCACGGGGCGTTCGCGGTCCCCGTCGCGGTAGGCGATCTGGTGGAGGACCAGGCCCTCGCGGCCGTTGAAGTCGATCCGCAGGTTCCACCCCATCCAGTCGATGCGGTGCCCGGTGAGGGTGAACGAGGGGCCCTCGGGCTGGACGACGCGCAGCGGGCGTACGTCGGTACGCGGCGGTCCGGTGAACTCCGGTTCGTAGCGGGCGCATTCGGTGGGTACGGGCACGGCGCCGGTGTCGATCAGCCGCACGACGCGGCGCTGGATGACGTCCACGTCGGCGAGCAGGCCGGCGACCGGGTGGGCCCACGGGTTGTCGGAGTGCGAGCAGCGCAGATAGGTGGGCGAGCGCAGCAGGCGGCGTCCGCTCTCCTCGTCGATGACGAGGTCGGCGGCGGCCAGCGGGGCGACGATGGCCAGGCTGGTGTCGGTGATGCCACGGTCGGCCATCGCGCGCCGCCAGCCCGGGTCGCTCTTGACGATCTCGTCGCACAGGTCGAACTCCTCGAACAGGATGGGCGGTTGGCCCTCCGTCGTGGTGTCCAGGTGGCGGTAGGAGAGCAGCGCGGCGGCGCTCACGTCCACCAGGGCCTCGGCGGCGACGCCGGTGGCCCGGTCGAGGAGGGTGACGCGCACGCGCCGCACGACCGGGTCGCCGGGGCGGTGCGAGGCGGCGGCGTGCCGGTCCGGCTCCTGCGGCAGGACCAGGGGGAAGCGGGTGTCGGCGGTGACCTTCCCCGCCTCGACCAGGACCCGTCGGGCGGCGGCGATCTCCGCCGCGGTCAGCGGATCGAGCGGGTGCGTCAGTCCTTTCGCATCCGAGACCGGGGAATCGCAGCAGGTCATACGGGTGCTCCTTCACGGTGTGTCGAGCGTGTGGCGGTGCCGCTCTCGCACGGCACGACGCGGCCGGTGATCGGCGTGCCGTGCCGCACGGCGAGGCCGGTGATCGGCGCCGGCCAGGGGCGGTCGGGGGAAGTCCGCGGGCGCGGGTCGTGGCCGGCGCGGCGGGGGGCTCTCGGTCGGTGGCCTACGGCCGGGTCACGCGGCGGTCGGGGGCGTGGACGCCCCGTCGCGCGCGGTCGCGACCTTCTCCAGTTGGAACGCCTCGTTGCCCTTGCCTATCCCGGCGTGCACCCGTGGCCGGAACGCGCGCAGCAGCAGTCCGTAGCCGACGCCGACGGCGATCGTGGCGCCCACGACGCCGGGCAGGATCCATCGCAGGGCGGGGTGGGGATCGGTCGCGAGCAGGACGTCGAAGTCCTTGACCGCGCAGCAGATGATCACGATCAGGGCTGCCGCCGCCAGCCCCGAGCAGGCGATGCGGGGCAGTTGGGTGCGCACGGCGCCCCGGCGTACGAAGAAGGCGATCACGGCGACGCTGGCGGTGGCCATCAGGGCCATGATGCCGAGCGCCCCCATGTTGCCCGTCCAGGTGAACAGGTGGAGCACCGGTGTCGTCGCGTCGCCGGGCCCCCGGTCGTCGCTGAGTGTGAAGGTGGTGACGACGGCCACGGACACCAGGGTCTGGAGCACGGAGCCGTGGCCGGGGGCGCCGCCGGTCTCGGTGGTGCGGCCGAACGCGGCGGGCAGCAGGCCCTCACGACCCATGGCAAAGGCATATCGGGCCACAACATTGTGGAAGGTCAGCATCGCGGCAAACATACCCGTCACGTAGAAAACGTGCATGAGGTTCGCGAACGCGGCGCCCAAACGGTCCTCGGTCAGGGTGAAGAGCAGGTGCGGGCCCTGCGCCTGGGCCATCGCCACCACGTTCGAGGGGCCGGCGGCCACGCCGAACGCCCAGGAGCCGAGGGCGAAGAGGAGGGCGGCGCAGCCCACCGCGAGGAACATCACCCGGGCGACGACGACCTGGGGGCGCGCGGTCTCCTCGGCGTACACCGGGGACTGCTCGAAGCCGGTGAAGGCGGCGATACAGAAGCACAGCGCCGTGCCGAGACCGGCGCCGGTGAGGGTCTCGGGGTCGAAGGCGTGCCAGGAGACCCCCTCGGGCCCCGGGTCGCCGACGCCGGCGACCGCGAAGACGGCCACCAACGCCACCTCGACCAGCAGCAGGACGCCGAGCACCGTCACATGGAGGTCGATCTTCAGCCGACCCAGGACGCCGACGACCAGCACACCGGCCAGCGCGGGGACCCACCAGTTCAGGCGCACACCCAGGTGCTCGTCCAGGAGCCCGGCGACCTCGAACCCGAAGATGCCGTAGAGGCCGACCTGGAGGGTGCTGTACGCGACCAGGGCGACCACGGAGGCGGCGGTGCCGACGGTGCCGCCCAGGCCACGGGCGATGTAGGCGTAGAAGGCGCCGGCGTTCTGCACGTGCCGGCCCATCTCCGCGTAGCCGACGCTGAACAGCATCAGCACGGCCCCCAGGATCACGAACAGCAGCGGCTGTCCGACGATGCCCATCACCGCGTAGGCGGTGGGCATGGCGCCGGCCACGACCATCATCGGCGCGCTGGCGGCGGCCACCGACAGCAACAGCCCGGTGGTGCCGACGCGGCCCGCGCGCAGCGCCCGGTCCTGGCCCTTGAACGTGCTGATCTCCCGCCCGCGCGGGCTACCCGTCGTCATGGCGGGGCTTTCCTTTCCACGGGGAGCGCCGGGGTGGGTCAGGGTGAGCCGAGCGCCGCGGCGCGGGCGGCCCGGAATTCCTGCTTGGGGTCGCGTTCGGCGTACGACCACGGGGAACGCGTGGCGTGTGCGCCGATGCGGTGGAAGAGGGCGGCGGCCTCGGCCAACCGGCCCTCGTGGTACTTGGCGTGGGCCAGGTAGTTGAGGTCGATCTGCTGCCGGGGGTGGCCCTCGCCCTCCCATTCCAGCCACCAGTCGAAGGCGGCCTTCATCACCTGGCGGGCCTTGCGCGTGGACCAGTGGTCGGAGCCGTGCGGGTCGCCGGAGAGGGTCCCGGAGGCGGCCAGCACGCGGAAGCGCTCGGTGTGGGCCACCACGGGCAGAACGGCCAGCGGCGAGTCGGCCGGCGCCTGTTCGGCGGCCCAGTCGGCGAAGTCGTACACCTCGTGCAGCGGGTCGCCGCCGCCCTGGCCGCGCTCCGCGAGGTGGGTGGCCATCAGGTGGTGCGCGTGGTGGTGGTCCCGGTGGCGGGCGCGCACCTGGTCGAAGGCGCGCGCGCAGTCGTCGCCGGTGCCCAGCGTGCGGGCCAGGATGAGCTGCGCGAGCCAGGGCGAGGGGTCGGCGGGCGCCATCCGGGCGGCGGCGCGGGCCTGTTCGCGGGCCGTGGTGTACGTCGCCTTGCCGCGCACGGCGCGCAGCGCGGTCGCGCAGGCCAGCAGGGTCGCGGCGGTGGCGCTGTCGGGCTCGGCGCGCTGCCAGTCACGCGCCCAGGAGGTGCACGCGCTGACCTCGGCGAGCACGACCAGCCGGTGGCCGCGACGGTCCCAGTCGTCACCGGTCTCGGCGAGCAGCGCCCGCGCGGCGCTCCAACGCCCCTGGGCGAGCGCGTTACGGGCGGCGGCCAGCGGCGCGTCGTCCAGGGCGGGGTCGAAGGCCAACCGGTCGCGGCGCCAGGGGCGTCCGAAGGAACGCGGGGGAGGTGTCATTCGGGAAACTCCTCCACAACGCTGTCACCTCCAGCCCCGCGGCGGCGTCAGCTCGCGCGGGGGCGCGCCCGGCCCATCGGTGGCTTGGGGGGCCAGTGCCGCCGACGGCGAATGATCACGGACAGCAAACCGGTAGTCACTGCTCTGCGTCAAGGCCGGAAGACGACCCTTGCCTTGCGGAGCGCCCCCGTGCTCCGCCCACCACGAAGCGCTCGCAAGGCGAACGAGTCGGGCCGGCCACGGGTTCCCCCTCCAGCGCCGCCTTTCACCGACGGTACGTCAACCATGACCGTGCGCAGGCGACTTCCTGGCTGCTGAGAGGCGTGCCGAGGGGGCGGGAGACGGGCGGGCGGACCGGGCGGCGGGGCCGCGCCCGGCGGCGGCGCCGGGTGGCGCGCGGCGCACGGACGGGCGCCATGGGGCGGATGTCGGGCGGGCGGTGGGCGCGGTGCGACGCGGTGGGCCCTATCGATCACGGGTGGCGTGGCGCGGTGTTTCGGGGGGCGTGTTACGGACAACCAGGGGTCGGCCAGGAGGCGCACGTGGCCGCTAGTCGACCGCCTGGGCCGCCGCGCGGCCCGCCGTGCGGCCGGAGAAGAGACAGCCGCCGAGGAAGGTGCCCTCCAGCGAGCGGTAGCCGTGGACGCCCCCGCCGCCGAACCCGGCCGCCTCCCCCGCCGCGTACAGGCCCGGCAGCGGCGTGCCGTCGTCGGTCAGCACCCGCGAGGAGAGGTCGGTCTCCAGGCCACCGAGGGTCTTGCGGGTGAGGATGTTCAGGCGCACGGCGATCAGCGGGCCGGCCTTGGGGTCGAGCAGGGGGTGCGGGGTGGCGGTGCGGATGAGCCGGTCGCCGAGGTAGCCACGGGCCCCGCGCAGGGCGGTGAGCTGGAGGTCCTTGGTGAACCTGTTGCCCAGTTCGCGGTCGCGGGCGGCGAGTTCGTGGCGGAGTTCGCCCTCGTCGATCCGCCCGGACCTGCGTCGTGGGTCGGCCTCGGTGAGCTCGTTCATCCGGCGTACCAGGTCGGTCAGGTGGGCCTCGACGACGAAGTCCTCGCCACGGTCCAGGAACGCCTGTACGGGGCCGGGCACGCCGCCGCCGACCCGGCCGAGCACACCACGGAGGTGCTTGCCCGTCAGATCGGGGTTCTGCTCGGAGCCCGAGAGCGTGAACTCCTTCTCGATGATCTTCCTGGTGAGCACGAACCACGTGTAGTCGTAGCCGGTGCGCATGATGTGTTCGAGCGTGCCGAGGGTGTCGAAGCCCGGGAAGAGCGGCACCGGCAGCCGCTTGCCGAGGGCGTCCACCCACAGCGGCGAGGGGCCGGACAGGATGCGGATGCCGTGCTGGGGCCAGATCGGGTCCCAGTTGGCGATGCCCTCGGTGTAGTGCCACATCCGGTCGCGGTTGATCAGGCGCGCGCCGGCGCGCTCGGCCACGCCCAGCATGGCCCCGTCCACGTACGCGGGCACTCCGGAGATCAGGTGGCCGGGCGGCATGCCCAGGCGGCGCGGCCAGTTGCGGCGGACCAGTTCGTGGTTGCCGCCGATGCCGCCCGAGGTCACGATGACCGCCTGCGCGCGCAGTTCGAAGGCGCCGGTGACCTCCCGGCTGCTGGGGGCGCCGCGCTCGGCGTGGGAGGGGGCGAGGATCTCGCCGCTGACGGTGTCCACGGCCCCGGCGGTGCGCGTGAGTCCGGTGACGCGGTGCCGGAAGCGGAGTCGGACCAGGCCGCGCTCCACGCCGGCGCGCACCCGGCGCTCGAAGGGCGCGACCAGGCCGGGGCCGGTGCCCCAGGTGATGTGGAAGCGGGGCACCGAGTTGCCGTGCCCGGTGGCGTCGTAGCCACCGCGCTCGGCCCAGCCCACGACGGGGAAGAACCGCACGCCCAGCGCGCGCAGCCAGGCCCGCTTCTCGCCGGCCGCGAAGTCCACGTACGCCTTGGCCCAGCGGCGCGGCCAGCGGTCCTCGGGGCGGTCGAAGCCGGCCGTGCCCTGCCAGTCCTGCCAGGCCAGCGCGTGGCTGTCGCGAATGCGCAGGCGGCGCTGCTCGGGCGAGTCGACGAGGAAGAGGCCGCCGAAGGACCAGTGCGCCTGACCGCCGACGGAGGCTTCGGGCTCCTGGTCGAGCAGGATGACCGTGCGGCCCGCGTCGACCAGTTCGGCGGTGGCGGCGAGCCCCGCGAGCCCCGCCCCGACCACGATGACATCCGCGTCGTACGCCATGGTTTCCGTCCTCGTCGGGGCCGCGACTGCCGTGCCTGGCCCGGTGACCCGCGCCGGGCCGGGCGCCCGTCGCCCGCCCGATCCTCGTTACCCATGGGTATGGGCGTCAACCGCGCGGGCGGGACTCTTCGTCCCGCCACGGGGCTGGTTGGATGGCGGCATGGCTGCGGAGACGCCCCGGGCGGCGGACGAGGTACTGGACGTCGTGGACGAGCACGACCGGGTGGTGGGCCAGGCGCCCCGGGGCGAGGTCTACGCGCGGGGGCTGCGGCACCGCTGCGTGTTCATCCTGGCCAGGGACGCCGCCGGACGCGTCTTCGTCCACCGGCGTACGGAGAGCAAACTGGTCTTCCCCTCGTTGTACGACATGTTCGTGGGCGGCGTCGTCGGGGCGGGCGAGTCCTACGCGGAGGCCGCGCTGCGCGAGGCCGAGGAGGAGTTGGGCGTCAGCGGACTGCCCGCGCCACAGCCGCTGTTCGCCTTCCTCTTCGAGCGCCCCGGCCAGTCCTGGTGGTGCCACGTCTACCAGGTGCGCTGCGACCTGCCGGTCCGGCCCCAGGTCGAGGAGGTCGCCTGGCACGCCTTCCTCACCGAGGAGGAGCTGGCGGCCAGGCTGACCGAGTGGGAGTGGGTGCCGGACGGGGCCGAGGCGTACGAGCGGTTGGTCGCCTGGCGGGGCGGCGAAGCCTGAGCCCGGGCCCACGCGTCGGGACGGCCCACGCGTCGGGTGACCGGGGCGGGCGGCCCCGTGGCCGGTGCCCGCGCGGCAGGGGGCCTGTGCGGCGGGGCGAGGGGCTTCGCGGGGCGGTGGGTGGCGGCGGGGTGTCGGGCGCGGTCGGCGGGTGGGGGCGAGCCGTGGGCGCCGGGGCCGGTCTCGTGCGCGGGTGGTGACGGGGAGGTGGCCGGGTGGGGATGCGGTCGGGCCGGCGTCGTGAACGCCGGTGGCCTCGCGGGGCCGACCGTCTCGGGCGGCACTAGGCTCGACGGCATGAACGTTTATCCACGGCACTCATGACCTCGCGTGACGCGCGTCCGCCCGCCGACGGGGCCACCGACGGGGCCGGCCACCGCCCCGGGGCCGCCCCGGCGGGCGAGGCCGCGCCCTCGGAGGGGCCCGGCGAGGCCGAGCGCGGCGACGAGCCCGAGTGTCCCGACGGCGACGGGCCGGCCGACGCCGCCCGCCGCTCCGGTAGCGGGGCCCGGCGCGCGCCGACCGGCCGGCGGGGGCGCTGGCGCGGCGGGTGGGCCGAGGTGCGGCTGTGGTGGGCGCCCGCCCGGGTACGGGCTGAGGGCCGCACACCCGACTACCGGTTCTCGCTCGCCAACGAGCGCACGTTCCTCGCCTGGCTGCGCACGGCGCTCGCGCTGGTCGGCGGCGGCTTCGCGGTCGACCAGTTCCTGCCGGACCAGGGCCGGCCGCTGCGTACCGTGCTGGCCATCGCGCTGCTGGTGGGCGGGGCGCTGTGCGCGCTGCGGGCGGTCAGCCACTGGGTGCGCTGCGAGCGGGCGATGCGCCGTGGCGAGGACCTGCCCCTCTCCCGCTTCCCCACCGTGCTCGCGCTCGCGGTGGGTGTGATGTCGGTGGTGATGGTGTTGGTGGTCGCCCTGGGGTGGGCGGGCTAGTGCTCGACGCGGCGCGCGATCCCGGCCTCCAGCCGGAGCGGACCCGGATGGCGTGGCGGCGTACGACCCTCGCGGGTGCCGTGGTGGGCGTACTGGCCGGCCGGCAGGCGCTGATCGCGGGGCCGCCCGCGCTGGCGGCCCTCGCGGTGGCGGTGGCCGCGCTGGTGTGGCTGGCGCTGCTGCTCGTGAGCCAGCGCCGCATCCGCGCCCTGGCCACGCCCCAGCCGCCCACCCTGTCCCCCCGCGCGGCGCTGGCCGCGACCTGCTGTGCCGCGCTGCTGGCCGCGCTGGGCGCGGTGCTACTGCGGTAGCCGGCCTCCCGGAGGCCGGGGCGGGGGCGTACGCGGTCGCGGCGTTCGCCGCGTGGGGGCGGGCGCGCGGTCGGTCAGGGGCGCGTCGTGGTCGCCCCCGGCCGGGCGGAACGCGGGGTTTCGGGGGGCGGGCGGGACTGGGACGCTGTGCGCGCCCACCCACTGGATTCCGGAAGGAACACCGTGTCCCACATCAGCGCCAACGCCGTCGCCTGGGCGGCGGCCACCGAGCCGTACTCCGTCCAACTCGCCACGGGAGTCCACGCGTACGTCCAGCCGGACGGCGGCTGGTGCCTGAACAACGCGGGGTACGTCAGCGACGGGCGCACGACGCTGGTGATCGACACGGCGGCCACCGAGCGGCGGGCGCGCGCGCTGCGCGAGACGATCCTCGCCAGCGGGGCGCCGCTGCCGCAGGTGCTGGTCAACACGCACCACCACGGGGACCACACGTACGGCAACTGGGTCTTCCTGCCGCAGTCCACCGTGGTGGGGCACGAGGCGTGTCGGCGGGAGACGGTGGCCAGCGGGCACCAGTTGCACGCGATCTGGCCCGAGGTGGACTTCGGGACCGTCGAGATCGCCCCGCCGACGCTCACCTACACCGAGTCGCTGTCGCTGCACGTCGGCGAGATCGAGGTGCGGCTGTGTCATCCGGGCGTCGCGCACACCACGGGCGACACCCTCGTATGGCTGCCGGAGCAGCGCGTCGTCTACACCGGTGACCTGGTCTTCCACGGCGGCACCCCGTTCGTCCTGATGGGCTCGCTCGCCGGCTCGCTGCGCGCCGTCGAGCGGCTGCGGGCGCTGGACGCGGAGACGGTCGTCCCCGGGCACGGGACGGTCACCGGTCCCGAGGTGTACGACACCGTCGAGGGCTATCTGCGGCTGGTGGCCGAGCTCGCCGAGGACGGCCACGCGGCGGGTCGTACGCCCCTGGAGGTCGCGCGCGCGGCCGACCTGGGCGCGTTCGCGCGGCTGCGCGAGAGCGAACGCCTGGTCGCCAACCTGCACCGGGCCTACGCCGAGCTCGACGGGCTGCCGCCGGGCGCCCCGCTGGACGTGCCCACGATCTTCGCGGAGATGACGGAGCTCAACGGCGGTCGCCCGGTCGCCTGTCACGCCTGAGCCACCGCCCCGCCCGCGCCCGGTCCGCGCGCCCGCGCGGCGGGGGTCGGGCGGGGAAGCCCTGGACGCCATACCGACTGGTCGGCATGATGAGCGGATCCGTCGGCGCCCGCCACGGAGCCCGACCCGTCGGAGGACCCCTCGATGAGCGCAGGCAGCCCGCCCCCCGGCAGCTCGACCGCCACCGGCCCCGGGGCCGCCACTCCCCTGGGCCTCGACCTGGCGCGGGTGCGGGCCTTCCTGGATCGCGCGCGACCCGGCCTGGCGGGCGGGCCGCTGCACGCGGAGCTGATCGAGGGCGGCCGGTCCAACCTGACGTACGTCGTGGGTGACGGCGTCGGGCGTTGGGTGCTGCGCCGCCCGCCGCTGGGGCACGTGCTGGCCACCGCGCACGACATGGGCCGCGAGTACCGCGTGATCAGCGCCCTGCACCCGACGGCGGTACCGGTGCCCGAGCCGCTGGCGCTGTGCTCGGACGCGGCGGTGACGGGCGCGCCCTTCTACGTCATGGAGCACGTCGCGGGCACGCCGTACCGCGATGCCGCCCAGCTCGCCGCGCTGGGCCCGCGCGCCACCCGGGACCTGCTGTTCGATCTGGTGGACACGTTGGTGGAGCTGCACGCGGTGGACCCGGCGGCGGTGGGCCTGGCCGACTTCGGCCGGCCCGACGGCTATCTGGAACGTCAACTGCGGCGCTGGTCGCGGCAGTGGGAGCAGTCCACCAGCCGTGAGGTGGCCGGCGTCGGGGAGTTGCTGGGCCGGCTGAACCGCTGGCTGCCCGCCTCGCCCGCGCCGACCGTGCTGCACGGCGACTACCGGCTGGACAACGTGCTGGTCGGCGCCGACCGCACCATCAGCGCCGTCCTGGACTGGGAGATGTCCACCCTCGGCGACCCGCTGACGGACCTGGGGCTGCTGGCGATGTACACCGAGCAGCCCGAGGTGGCGCACTCCCCGCTGAGCACCACGCGCGGCGCGCCGGGGCACCCGTCGGGCGCCGAGCTGATCGAGCGGTACGCGGCGCGTTCGGGCCGCGACGTGGGCCGCGTCTCCTGGTACACGGCGTTCGCGTTCTTCAAGCTCGCCGTGATCGCGGAGGGCATCCACTACCGGTACACGCTCGGGCAGACCGTGGGCGCCGGCTTCGACCGGATCGGCGCGCTGGTCCCGCTGCTCCTGGACAGCGGCCTGCGCACCCTTGAGGAGGGCTGAGATGGACTTCGGGTACGACGCCCGCACCGAGGAACTCCGCGACAGGCTGCTGGCCTTCATGGACGAGCACGTCTACCCGGCCGAGGCGCTCGCGCGCGAGCAGCGCGCCGCGCAGGCCGACCCGTGGGCGCAGCCGCCGGTGGTGTCCGAACTCCGCCGCGAGGCCCGCCGACGGGGCCTGTGGAACCTGTTCCTGCCGGGCACCGAGCACGGCGCCGGGCTGACCAACGCGCAGTACGCGCCGCTCGCGGAGATCACCGGCCGCAGCCCGCACCTGGCCCCCACCGCGCTGAACTGCGCCGCGCCGGACACCGGGAACATGGAGCTGCTCGCCGAGTTCGGCACCCCGAAGCAGCGGGCGCGCTGGCTGGAGCCGCTGCTGGCGGGCGAGATCCGATCGGCGTTCGCGATGACCGAACCGGATGTGGCGTCCTCGGACGCCACCAACATCGAGACCCGGATCGAGCGCGACGGCGACACGTACGTCATCACCGGCCGCAAGTGGTACATCTCCGGTGCCCTGCACCCCGACTGCCGGGTTCTGGTCGTGATGGGCAAGACCGACCCCGCGGCGAGCGACGTACGCCGCCAGCAGTCCATGGTGCTGGTGCCGCGCGAGGCACCCGGCGTCGAGGTCCGCCGGGCCCTGCACGTCTACGGCTACGCCGACCACCACCACGGCGGGCACGCGGAGGTCGTCCTCGACCACGTGCGGGTGCCGGTGGACCACCTGGTCGGCGAGGAGGGTGGCGGCTTCGCCATCGCCCAGGCCCGGCTCGGCCCCGGCCGTATCCACCACTGCATGCGGCTGATCGGCATGGCCGAACGCGCCATCGAGCTGATGTGCCGCCGTGCCCTGTCCCGTACGGCCTTCGGCCAGCCGCTGGCCGCCCAGGGGCAGGTGGGGGCGTGGATCGCGGACGCCCGGGTGAGCGTGGAGCAGCTTCGGCTGCTGGTGCTCAAGACCGCCTGGCTGATGGACACCGTGGGCAACCGGGGCGCGCACACCGAGATCCAGGCCATCAAGATCGCCACGCCGCGCACCGTGGCCGACATCATCGACCGGGCGGTGCAGGTGCACGGCGGGGGTGGCGTGGGCCAGGACTTCCCGCTGGCCGAGCTGTGGGCCGCCGCCCGCACGCTCCGGCTGGCCGACGGCCCCGACGAGGTACACCAACGCTCGCTGGCGCGGCGGGAGTTGCGGCGGTACGCGGCAGAGGGCTGAAGCGCCGCGCGCGCGGCGACCTAGGGGCGGGGGTCGGTGGTCGGCGTGGGGCGGGTCCAGGCGATCTCGTAGTACCTGACGCGCGCGTCCTGTCCGGTAGGTCGCATGCCGGCCGCCGTCATGACGTGCTGAGACGCGACGTTGTCGTGGTCGGCGTCGCCCTTGACGTGGGTGGCGCCGTGTTCGCGCGCGAAGATCAGCAGCCCGCGCAGGGCTTCGGAGGCGTACCCCTTGCCCCGCACCGACGGGACGAGGCCGTAGCCGATCGTGACGCCGCCGCTCTCGTCCGGAGGGCCGTGGAACCCCACGCCGCCGATCGCCTGACCGTCCGCGCGGCGGCGGATCTCGAAGTTGCCGAACGGCCGGGGGTCACCGCCGCCCGCGCAGGCGCCCAGGAAGCGGCGGGCGGCGAAGACGTCTCCGTCGGTGGGGTAGTCGGGCGCCCATCGGGGGTCGCCGCCCGGTTCGCCCGCCACCACCCGCTCGGCCTCGTCAACGGTCATCAGACACAGTTCGAGCCGCGCTGTCACAAGTTCGCCCATAGCCGGGAGGAGTATCACGTGGGGCCACCGGGCCGCACGGGAAATATCCGGGCCCGACACACCACCGCCCGGGCCGGACGCGCCGGCGCGGGCGGGTCGCTCGCGGGTCCCTGGCTCCGGGGCGCGGGACGGGGTCAGGGACGCAGGGCGCGCAGCAGCAGGTCCGCGAGGTGGTCGGCGACCTGGCGCGGGGTCAGGGGGCCGTCGGGGCGGTACCAGGTACCCAGGTGGTGCACGGAGCCGAAGTGGTAGTCCACCACCAGGTCGGCGGGGGTGGCGTCGCTGAAGACGCCCATGCGCTGCCCCTCCTCGACCAGCGCCCGGAAGCGCTCGTGGTAGCGGCGGCGCTCGGCACGTACCTGCTGGTGTTTCTCGGCGCTGAGTTGGTGCATCGACCGGAAGAAGATCTTCGTGTCGTCGAGGTTCTCGATGGTGGTCACCACGACGTCCGCAGCCGCGTCCCGCAGCCGGCGCTCCACGGGCGCGTCGGCGTCCGCGAACGCGTCCAGCCGCTCCTGTTGCAGGCGCAGCACCCGCGCGTAGACCTCGTGCAGCAGGTCGTCCTTGGAGCCGAAGTAGTGGTAGAGGGCGCCCTTGGTGACGCCGGCCGCCGCCACGATCTCCTGGACCGAGGTGCGGTCGTAGCCGCGCTCGGCGAACAGCCTGGTGGCGGCCTCAAGGAGCCGTCGCGGCACCGGTACCGCCCGCGCGCCGTCCTCGTTCGCCCTGGCCATCGCCACCACCCGCCCTCGTTTGCGCCGCCGCGCGACCCTCGCCGGAGAATCCTCCCATTCCTCACCTTCGACCATCGCGGCGGTGTCTCCCGCCGCCCACCACTGGGCGGCGGGTGCCGTCAGCGCCCGGCCCCGTCGGGCAGCCGCTCGACCTTGCGCTGGAGGTGGTTGACGCCCGCCAGCCAGCGGTCGGGCGTCGTGGCGCGGGCGGCGTAGTAGTCGGCGACCTCCGGGTGCGGCAGGATCAGGAACCGCTCCTCGGCGATGCCCTCGAAGAGCGCCTCGGCGACCGCGTCCGGTGCGATCGCCGTGGGCGCGAGGAGGAGTTCACCGACGGGCCCCGTGCCGGCCAGCATGTCGGTGCGCACGCCCTGCGGGCAGATCGCGTGCACCCGCACGCCCCGGTGCCGGTAGGTGGCCGAGAGCCACTCGGCGAAGGCGTACGCGGCGTGCTTGGAGACGCTGTAGGGCGCCGAGCCGACCATGGTGAGCAGGCCGGCGGCGGAGACCGTGGAGACGAAGCGGCCGTGGCCGCGCTCCAGCCAGGCGGGGAGCAGCTCGCGGGCCGCGCGGACGTGGGCCATCACGTTGACGTCCCAGGCCGCCGCCCACAGCGCCTCGTCCGCCTCCGGGCCTCCGGTGGGCGCCACGCCGGCGTTGGCGCAGAAGACGTCGATGTCGCCGCCGAGCGCCGCGCGTGCCGCCGGCAGCACCTCGGAGGCGTCGCCGGGCACCGCCACCCCGCCCACCTCGGCGGCCACCGCCCGCGCCTTGCCCGCGTCGAGGTCGTTGACCGCGACCTCGGCGCCCCGGGCGGCGAAGCCCCTGGCGAGCGCGGCGCCGATGCCGCCGCCCGCACCGGTCACGACCACGCGCGCGCCCCGCATGGTGTCCACGATGTGCCCCTCCCCGGTCCGGTCACCGATGGCGGACGCCCGGCACGCCCACAGGCCCCGACGCGAGCCGACCGCCGTGTACGCGACGTGCCGTACCTCGCCCGCCGGCCGCGTCCGCCGTACGCCCAGCGCAGACTAACCGGTCGGTATGTCGTGCGAAAGGGCGCGGCCCGCCAGGCCCTGTCGGGTCCCACCGCACGCGACGGGGAGGGTGGTTCGCCGGGGCGCACCTCCCGCGCACGCGGCGGGGGCGCGGCGCGCGCGGCCCGTCGCTCGCACCCGCCGGGCCGCCCTCGGGCGGAGCGCGGGCGGTGCCCGGCGTGCGGCCGATCCCGCGACCAGGGCGCGGCACCGATCCGGCGGAGGCGCGAGTCACAGCGCCACCGGACGCGGCGGACATCGCTCACGCCTCGTCATGACTCCTGCCCACGACGGCGACATATCCACGACGCGACAGCGCGCACGGGAAACTGTCCACCGGAACACCGGTAATGTTCCGCAGATTTGTTCCGCGAATCGTGGCTATCCCCGTGCGGCCCGTGGAAGGCTTTTGCGCTGTCGCACTCCCCATGCCCTGCCGGGAATCCACTTCCCTATTCAGCAGGGTTCCCTTTTGTTATTCGACAGCAC
Organism: Streptomyces sp. NPDC057702; assembly: GCF_042799315.1. Taxonomy (NCBI): domain Bacteria; kingdom Bacillati; phylum Actinomycetota; class Actinomycetes; order Kitasatosporales; family Streptomycetaceae; genus Streptomyces; species Streptomyces sp. NPDC057702. Next base: position 46,938 of record NZ_JBHVJC010000046.1, read on the forward strand.
AAGGAGACGTACGTCCGTGAGTCATTCCCAGGTCGCCCCTCCCCTCGGTGATCCCCGACGCCCCCCCGTTTCGGCCCGGCGCCCGGCCCTGCTGCTCGCGCTGCTCCTGACGTCCGCGCTGGCGGCCCTGAGCGGGCTGTTCGGCTCCGTCCTGGTCTTCACCGGCGGCAAGGACATGGCGGAGACCAACGTCAAGGACGTCATCGACGAGCACCCGGACACGCTCGGGCTCGGCTCCGACTTCTCGTCGGCCGACTTCAAGAGCCTGACCGGCCCCCTGTGGGAAGAGCTGATCAGCGACCGTCAGGACACGCTGGTGGCCCGCGCCGGCATGGTGGCGTTCTTCGCCGCCTGCGCGCTGCTCGTCACACTGCTGGCCCGAAAGGCCGCCACCTGGTCCCGCGTACTCATCACCATCACGGCCCTCGTGTCGGTCATTCCGCATTTCCTGATCGTCGGTGACTACGAGCCCGATTCCGTGACCACGCTCAGCTTTATCGCCATTGTCGCGAGTTTCGCCGCGGTGATTTTGTGCTGGCTGCCTCCGGTCGGCCGGTACGGCCGGGCGGTAAAGGCCCGCGGCTGATCCGACCGGCCGGGGCGGCGGCCCCGACCGGTCGGCCCCCGGGGCGCGTTGTCCACGAGGGAGGAACCGTTCCGGCCGCGCGGGGGGACGCACGGCCAGGCCAGCGGAGCTCGGACCCGGCGGCGCGGGCGTCACCCACGTGGTGGCGCCCGCACCGCCACAGGACACGCCCGCCACAGGACACGCACCGCCGTGGACGCGCGTCACCGCGCCACCCGACGAAGCGGCCCCACCACCCGGGCGGCGCCACGCCACCAGCCCGCACCGCGCGGGCCCGCGCCACCCCGCGCCAGTGCCGCCCACCGCCCGCCACACGAAACCGTGCCGGCACGGCGGAGCCACACCCGCCCACCGCCGCCGCCGACCCTCACCCCCCGCCCGCCTCGGGCCGCCCCGCTCACCCCTGGCCCGCCCGCGCCACCCCGTCGCGCCGCGTCGCCGTACGGGCCGCCGCGCCCGCCCCGGCCGAGGGCACCGCCCCGTACCGCCCGCGCCGTCGCGGCTCGAACCGGTGCCCGATTCCCACCGCCCACACCGGACCAGCGCGGTTTGCCCGGGATGCGCGCGGGTAGCCGCCGACGAGGTCGCCGTAGCGGCCGGGCCGGGTCGCCGTCGCGCCAGCGGGGCGCCGCGCACCGAACTCCGGCGCACGGCACGGCCGCACGGGCGGTGTACGTGACGTCCGTGGCGAGGGCCACCGACCCGCGCTCCGGGGTTCGGGGCGGGGCCACGAGCGACACGCGGTGGATGACCGAGCGGAAAAGATGGAGCCAAATCGTGGCGGGCCACGTCCATGGGGCATCGGGTCTGGTCCGCATGTCGGAGGTGGGATGCTTTGGCTGGTTTCAGAGCACTGGCACGAGAAGTTCGCGATCCACGGAACAGTGTCGCGCTGCGACGCACCTCGCTCCGTAAGTGCCTGGAGCGCTTCGCCCCGTACGGGCACCGTGCCACCTGGCACCATCTGTGCGTGCGCACCGGGATGCGGCCCGCGGACCGCGATCCCGACCCCGCGCGTCTGGTGGCCGCGCTGACGGAGCTGGAGGAGGCGCGGGAGGTGTGGCTCGCCTACGAGGCGGAGTTCGCCGCCCGGCGCCGACGCGAGAAGCACGACGGCGTGCGCCAACCGGGCGCCGTCGACGACTGGCACCGACTGACCTGGGGTGGCTGCGAGGTCGTCCGCTGCGCCGACCCCGAGACCCACCCCGCCGCCCCGCTGCCGCAGGTCCTGCGCCAGGTCATCGCGGCCATGGAGACATCGGAGGGGCCGGCCGCCGGCTGCCCCGTGTGCGGGCAGGACCGCATGCTCTGGCACGGCATCGCGGGCCGTGCCTGGGAGCCGGGCCCCGTCTGCGCGAGCTGCGGCATCGTGGTGCCGCGCCCGACCACCGCCCCCCGCGCGCCCGCGCTGGCGTGCGCGCGCTGATCGGCCCCCGGCCGGGCCGCGCCCCCGACGGCGCGGCACTGGCCGGCGGCCCGACCAGGCGCCGCCGGCCCGCCGCTACCGACCGGGCGACGCTGACCGCTCCCCCGTCGGCGCCCCCAAAGGCACGGCTGAGCCGGCGCGCGCCGGCGTCCCGCCGCTCGCCGGGCCGCCCGTTGACAGCCCCTCCCCCGGGCAGCATGCTGAGCAGCCGCTCGGACGACGGCGTACGGGTCGCGGGCGTGCGCCGTGCCGGTACGCGCGCCCCCACCACGGCACGGCAGCACGGGAGGCACCGCGATGACCCAGCCCCGGATCTTCACCTCGCTGGACGAACTACGGTCCGCGATCGGCGTCGAGATCGGGCCGAGTGACTGGCTGGAGGTCGACCAGCGGCGGATCGACCTGTTCGCCGAGGCGACCGGCGACCACCAGTGGATTCACGTGGACCCGGAGCGGGCCGCGTCCGGGCCGTTCGGCACGACCATCGCGCACGGCTATCTGACGCTGTCGCTGCTGCCCGCCTTCGTGCCGCGACTCCTACGTGTCGAGGGCGTCCGCATGGGCGTCAACTACGGCGTGAACAAGGTGCGCTTCCCCGCCCCGGTGCCGGTCGGCTCGCGCCTGCGCGCCACCGCCCGGATCGCGGAGGTCGTCGAGGTCACCGGCGGCGTCCAGCTCACCACGGTCGTCACGATCGAACGCGAGGGCGGCGGTGAGCGGCCGGTGTGCGTCGCCGAGTCGGTCAGTCGCTTCTCCCACTAGCGCGGCCCCCGACCCGCCCGCACGAGGGGCGCCTTCCGCCGCCGGTTCGCGGTGTCCGCCGCACGAACCGCGTGACGCCGTGGCGTGGCGTACGGCGAGCGGCGGCGTGACGCCGAGGCGTTGCGGATCGAGCCGGGTCCCGCATCGGCTGTCGGTTCCCTCCCCGGTCATGCCTCGCTCCCCGGTCACGCCGCCTTCGCCGCCTCGCCGGCCAGGAACGGGCGCAGCAGCGCGAGGAGGGCACGCGGCCGGTGCAGCGGGATGATGTGGCCGCAGTCCTCGATGACGTGCCCGGTGAGATCGTCGGTGACCGGGCGGAGTTGACGTTCCAGCGCGGCTCCCACGGGGCGGGCGCCCAGCGCCATCGTCGGCACCGTCAGGCGGGCGGTGGCGACCGCCCGCTCGATCTGGAGCGCGCTCTCGGGCAGGGCCCGGTAGTACGAGAACGCGCGGCGCAACGCCTGGCGGCCGGTGTACGCGCGGACGAAGGCGTCCCGGAGGGCGGGGCGTACCCCCTCGCCGAGCGTCCCGGCGTTCAGGAACCAGTCGACGTAGGCGGCCTCGTGGCCCTCCAGCACGGTCTCGGCGAGGCCGGGCGCGGCCGCGTGGAAGCCGAACCACCACGGCGGCCCGTCGGCGAGGAACGCGCCGGCGCCGGGCAGCCTCCCCAGCAGGGACTCCATGACGACCAGGCGTCGGACGAGCGGGGGGCGGCGCAGGGCGAGGAGGAAGGCCGGCGCGGCGCCCGCGTCGATGCCCACCACCGCGGCCGAGGACACGCCGAGCGCGGTGAGCAGCGCCGCGGCGTCCTCGGCCAGGGTGCCCGCGTCGTACCCGGCGGCGGCCCGGCCGCTCGCGCCGAACCCGCGCAGGTCCGGCGCGATGACGTGGTAGCGGTCGGACAGATCGGCCATGACGTCCGTCCACAGCTCCCAGGTGTGCGGGAAGCCGTGGAGCAGCAGGACGGCCGGGCCCGATCCGTCGAGGGCGACGTTCAGTTCGACACCGCCCGCGAGGACGCGTCGCAGCTCGGGCATGGGGGAGCTCCAGGTGTGGGGTGAGGGTTGGTGACCAGGTCACGCTAGGGAACTAGGCTGGTCCCGCCCAAGACGGCACTTTCCCTTCAGGTGGTGAGCCCCAGGTGACCACGTCGAGGTCCGGCGGACGTGAGCGGCGCCCCGGTGAGCGCGGCGACCTGCTGGATCCGTGCTGCCCGACCCGCCAGTTGCTCGACCGGATCGGCACCAAGTGGACGTCGATGGTGGTCAAGGTGCTGGCCGAGGAGGCTCCGGCCGAGCTCCGGTTCGCGGAACTCCGGCGCCGCGTCCCGGGCGTCTCGCAGAAGATGCTGTCCGTCACCCTGCGGACCCTGACCCGCGATGGCCTGGTCGCACGCCGCGTGGAACCCACCGTGCCGCCCGCCGTCCACTACCGGCTCACCGACCTCGGCCTGTCCCTGGAGCGCCCGCTCGCCGCCCTGCGGGACTGGGCCGAGACGCACATGCCGGAGATCGACCGCAACAACCAGCTCGCCGACCAGCGTCACTCCTGAGACGAGGGGCCGCACGCGCCCCAGGACCTGAGCACTCGCGCCGGCGTCTCGGGTACGGGCAGGCCGGGCCCGTCGTGGTCCGTGCGGCGCGGGTCACCCCGCTCACGCCGTCGGGTTCGCGGCCCCCACCATGCGCAGGGCCAGGGCCGCGTACGACCGGGCCACCTCGTCCGGGCCGCGCCGGCCCTCGGTGCTGAACCAGCGGGCCACGTCGATACACAGGGACAGCACGGCCAGGGTGGTGCCCGGCACGTCGGCCACGTCGAAGTCGCCCGAGCGCACGCCGTCCTCGATGATGCCGCGCACCGCGGCGTCGATGGCCCGGCGCATGCCGACGATCTCGGCCCGGTGTTCGGGGCCCAGCGCGTCCAGTTCGTACTGCACCACCCGCGCCGTGGTGTGGTGCTCGGCGTGCCAGCGGACGAAGGAGCGTACGGCGTCGGCGAGTCGCTCGGCCGGGCTGCCGTCGGCCAGCGCGGGGCGCTCCAGGATGTCGAGCGCGAGTCGGTGACCGACCAGGCTGATCTGGTAGAGGAGTTCTTCCTTGGTCTTGTAGTGGATGTAGAGCGCGGCCGGGCTCATGCCGGCGCGGCCGGCGATGTCGCGGGTGGTGGTGGCGTGGTAGCCGCGCTCGGCGAACGCCTCCACCGCGGCGACGACCAGCCGTCGGGCGGCGTCCGGGGCGATGTCGGCCCACTCCTGGGTGGGCTGCTGCGCGTGCGCGCTCATGGAAGGCCCCGCTCTGCCGGCTCGCCGCGGACCCTCCGCGTCGGAGGGCTCACCCTACCGCGCGGGTGAGCGGTCGCTTAGGTGTCGCGGTGGCGCATCGGAGGCCGCGCGGCGGACGCCGCCCGACGGGGCGGAGACGGCGCCCGACGGGTGGCAGACGGGGGCGCTCAGAACGGCACGACCCCCGGCAGGGCGCGGCCGACCAGGAGCCGCTGGGTCCGGCCGGTGCCCTCGGGCGGGGTCGTCACCCGCGTGTCTCGCGGCAGCCCGCCGACCGGGCACGCGTCCACGAAGCCGTAGCCGCCGAAGACCTGGAGCGCGTCGTCAGCGCACCGTGGGGCCGCCCTCGCCGGCGTGGAGCCGGGTCCACCGACGCCCCGGTCGGGAACGGCGGCCCGTGCTCGACGCGGTCGGCCGCCCGTCGGGTCAGCGGCCGGGCCGCGGCCACGGCGATGTCCGCCAGCGGTTCCCGGACGCGTGGGTGGCCGGTCGGCGGGCCGCGCGCCGCTCGTCCGTCAGCTCCGGATCCGCGTCCCCACCTCGGGAGTTCCCCACGAAACGAGCAGCGCTAGTTTTTTGCCGGCGACCCTACTATGGGGCGCATGGCCCGCCCCCGCGAACCCCTGCTCAGCCGCGAGAGAATCGTCACGGCCGCTCTCGCGCTGGTCGACGCGGAGGGGCTGGAGGCCGTCTCGACCCGCCGGCTGGCCGCCGAACTCGGGGTCAGCGGGCCGTCGTTGTACCACCACTTCCCGACCAAGGACGCGATCCTGGACGCGGTCGCGGACAGCGTGGTCGCCGGGGTCGACCTGTCGATGTTCGACACGGGCCGCGAGGGCCCCAACCACTGGCGGCCGGCGCTGGGCGCCTGGGCCCGCTCCTACCGGGCGGCGCTGACCGCGCACCCGCACATCGTGCCGCTGCTGGCCAGGGGCCCCGGGCGGCGGCCGACGGGACTGCGGATGGCGGACGCGGTGTTCGGCGCGATGGTGCGCGCGGGCTGGCCGCCGGCCCAGGCGACGCGGGTGGGCGCGCTGATGCGCTACTTCGTCACCGGCTCGGCGCTCGGTTCCTTCGCCCGTGGCTTCGTGGACGATCCCCAGGCGTACGACCCGGCGGCCTATCCGCACCTCGGCCAGGCGCACCTGCTGGCCGAGCGGCAGCGGCAGGTGGACGGGGGCGCGTTCGAGACGGGCCTGGACGCCCTGCTCGACGGGCTGGAGCTGCGGTTCCAACGGCTGGGCTGAGCCTTTGCGCCCGGTGGCCTCGCGGCGGACGCGGGGCGGGGCGCGGGTGCCCGTCCGTGGCACCGTGCTGGCGGGCCGGCCGTGGGGCCGCCCGACCCGCCTCGGGCCGGGACTACTTCTGACAGGTGACGTCCGCGCGGGGCAGGGTGCCGGTGCGGAGGTAGGCGTTGACCTGGGCGTCCACGCAGGCGTTGCCGTACTGGCCGAACACCCCGTGGTGGTTGACGCCTTCCAGGGTCAGCAACCGGGAGCTGGGCAGCGAGGCGCGCAGGGCCTGGCTACCCGGGTACGGGGTACGGGAGTCGCCGGTGGCGGCGACGATGAGGGCGGGCACGTCGCGCTCGACCCGGACCGGGGCCTCGCGCGGTATCTCTGGCCAGAACGCGCAGGGGTTGACGTTGTTGGCCATCGGCCCCATCAGCGGATACCGGTCGCGGCTGCGCAGCACGTCACGCCAGTACACCTCGGGGTCGCGCGGCGCCGCCGCGTCCCCGCACAGGATGGCCACCTGGGCACTGCCGTACGGCGACATCTTCCCGGTCAGGGCGAAGTCCAGCATGTGGGCCAGCTCCGGTGTCGGTTCGACGCGTTCGCCGCGCGCCGCGCGGGCGAGCACCGAGAGCTGACCGGCCAGCGCGTGGCGGGCCGGGTCGCGGTCGTCGACGGCGCCGGCGAAGGCGACCATCGGCACCGTCGCGTCGTCCACCCGGTAGGCGTCGGCGCCCGAGCCGACCACCAGCGGGCGCACGGCCGCGGCGCGCGCGGTGTCCTCGACGGTGCGCATCACCTGCCGCTCGCTGGTGCCCAGGCCGTAGGTGGCGTGGTGCCGCGCGGTCCACGCCGCCCAGGCCCGCAGGACCCGGTCGCCGGTCTCCTCCTGCCCCTTGAGGATGCGGGGCTGGTACGCGGGCGGGTTGATGGCTCCGTCGAACACCACCCGGTCGTAGCGGCCGGGGAACATCTGGGTGTAGGCGGTGCCCAGGTAGGTGCCGTACGAGTAGCCCAGGTAGGAGATCTTCCGCTCGCGCAGCGCGCCGCGTACGACGTCCATGTCGCGGGCCGTGTCGCGGGTGGTGACGTGTGCCAGGACGTCACCGTGGCGCGTGACACAGCGCGTGGCCAGGTCCTTCTGGTGGGTGACCTGCCGGTCGAAGGAGGCCCGGGTCATGCCGGCCGAGACCAGCGCCGAGCCCACGGGCCAGCCGCAGTCCAGCGGGGTGCTGCGGCCGACGAAGCGGGGGTCGAGGCCGACGAGGTCGTACCGTGCGGCGTTGTCCGCCATCGACGTCCGGGCGTACAGCGGGCTGGTCAGCGAGGGGCCGCCTGGGCCGCCGTCGTTGAGGAGGATGGGGCCGACGCGGTGGGCGGTGTCGGTGGCCTTGATCCGGGAGATGGCGATGGTGATGGTGCGGCCGGTGGGGCGCGCGTAGTCCAGCGGGACGGTGAGGTCGGCGCACCGGGCGCCGGCCTTGGCCAACTCCCTGCCGTCCTCGTCGTCCGGGCCGAGCACGCAGCTCTTCCACCGCGGGTGCTGGTCGTAGTAGCGGGCGAGCGTCTGGGAGGGGGCGCCGGACAGCGCGGCGGGCGGGCTCTCGTGGGCCACGGCCGACGGGGCCGACAGGGGCGCGGTGGCCAGACAGGCGGCGAGCGCCAGAGTCGCCGCCACCGGCTTCATGATCGCGTACATGCCAGCACGCTAGGCCGTGGGTCGGTGCCCGCTCACTGGTGCTGTCCCCCACCTTGGAGCGGGGGACAGCACCCGTGCGCGGGCCCGGCACGGTGTGGGATCAGAAGACGATGAGCGCCCGGCCGCCCCGGCCCGCCATCATGGCCTCGAAGGCCGCGGGGATGTCCTCCAGCCCGATCCGGTCGGTGACCAGGGCCGACAGGTCGAGGCGCCCCGCGCGTACGTGTTCGGCGATGACCGGCAGGTCGCGCACCGGGTCGCTGTTGCCGAAGACGCAGCCGGAGAGGGTGCGGCCGAAGTAGAACAACTCCAGCGCGGAGAACGTCACCTGCTGGTCCGTGCCGCCGATGCCCACGACGGTGGTGCGACCGCCGCGCCGGGTGCTCGTCCAGGCGGCGCGGATGGTGTCCGCGCGGCCCACGCACTCGATGGCCACGTCGGCGCCGTACCCCTCGGTGAGCGCGCGCACCCGCTTGGCCGTGTCCTCGCCCGCTATCAGGAAGTCGGTGGCGCCGGCGGCTCTGGCCAGCTTCTCCTTCTCCGGCGAGACATCCACGGCGATCAGCGGCCCCGCGCCGGCGATCCGCGCGCACTGGAGCACCGCCAGGCCCACCCCGCCGACGCCGTAGACCACGACCGACTCGCCCTCCACGACCCGGGCCGCGTGGAAGATCGCGCCATACCCGGTCAGCACGGCGCAGCCCAGCAGCGCGGCGTCCGCGAGCGGCACGCCGTCCGGCAGCGGCAGCACCGCGTGCGCGGGCACCACGGTCTCCTCGGCGAAGGCGGCGGTGCCCAGGCCCGGGTACAGGGCGGTGGAGTCGGCCGCCAGAGTGGCGTACGGGGTCTCGGCGGCGGCGCCCGCGTGCACACACAGCCAGGGCTCGTCCAGCGCGCAGAAGTGGCAGTTGCCGCAGGAGGGCGCCCAGTTCAGCACGACGCGGTCGCCGGTGGCGACCTCCGTCACGCCCTCGCCCACGGCGCTGACGACACCGGCCCCCTCGTGTCCGAGTACCGCCGGCGCGATCTGGCGCAGCGTGCCGTTGGACAGCGACAGGTCGGAGTGGCACACCCCGGCGGCGGTGAGCTTGACCCGGACCTGTCCGGGGCCGGGCTTGGGGAGGTCGATCTCGGCGATCTCCAGCGGAGCGTTGACTGCGGTCAGTACAGCGGCGCGAACCACGGCTTCTCCTAGGGGCACAGACACGGTGTGGGGGTGGGGGGGGTTGGCCCGGCCTCGTCGCCGCCGGGCCGGTGGCCGGCGCCGTCGGGGCGGGCGGACGGGCGGAGTGCCCCGGCGTACGCGGGTACGTACGCCGGTTCGAGCAACACGACGGTGCGGATCGTACGGCGGTGCGGCGGCCGAGCACAGCGTGCGCTCGGCCGTACCCGGCGGGCGGCTTCCGGCCCCCGGGCGCGCGGCGTCCGGGGCGGCTCCCGGCCGGGGCGGGCCGGTCGGCCCGGGCCGGTCCGGGCCCGGGGGATGACGCGGTGCGGTGCGGCGGGGGCGGGGGCCGGGTCGCTCGAACACAGCGTCGGGCGCCGGCGCGCGCGGGCGGCCGTGTCCGGGGGGCCGCGATCGAGGTGTGGGGGCCGGCGCGTCGGGGTGTCGGCGCGTCTCAGAGTTGCAGCGACTTCGTCTGCAGGTACTCGGTCAGTCCGTGGACGCCGAGTTCGCGGCCGACGCCGGAGTGCTTGTAGCCGCCGAAGGGGGCGAGCGGGTTGAACCGGCCGCCGTTGATGTCCACCTGTCCGGTGTCCAGGCGGCGCGCGACGGCGACCGCCGTGGCCTCGTCGGCGGCCCAGACGGCGCCGGCCAGCCCGTAGGCCGAGTCGTTGGCGATCCGCACGGCGTCGTCCACGTCGGCGTACCGCAGGATCGTGAGCACCGGGCCGAAGATCTCCTCCTGGGCGATCGTCATCTCGGGCGTGACGTCGGCGAAGACGGTGGGGCGCACGTAGTAGCCCCGCTCCCGCCCCTCCGGTGCCTCCGTTCCGCCGGCCACCAGGCGGGCGCCCTCGGCGACGCCCTGGTCGATGTAGCCGCGCACCCGGTCCCGCTGCCGGGCGCTGACCACCGGCCCGAGTCGGGTGTCCGGGTGACGCGGGTCGGCCGGTTCGTACCTCGCGGCGGCGGCAGCGGCCAGCGCCACCGCCTCCTCGTACTGGTCGGTGTGGACCAGCATGCGCGTCCAGGCGCTACAGGTCTGGCCCGCGTTGGCGATCACGTTGCCCACGCCGACCTTCACCGCGCGCGTCAGATCGGCGCCGGGCAGGATGACGTTGGCCGATTTGCCGCCCAGTTCGAGGGCGACGCGCTTGACGGCGGCGCCGGCGCTCGCGCCGATCCGCCGGCCGACGGCGGTGGAGCCGGTGAAGGAGACCAGGTCCACGCCCGGGTGCTCGGCCAGCGCCTGCCCGGCGACCGCGCCCACGCCGGTGACCAGGTTGAAGACTCCGGCGGGCAGCCGCGCGGCGGCCACCACCTCGGCCAGGAGCCGGGCCACCAGCGGGGTGTTCTCGGCGGGCTTGACGACCACGGTGCAGCCGGCGGCGAGCGCGGGGGCGACCTTGGCGACGATCTGGTGCAGCGGGTAGTTCCAGGGCGTGATGGCGCCGACGACGCCCACCGGCTCACGCAGCACCGTGGAGTTGGCGATCCGCTCCTCGAACGCGTACGTCTTGGCCAGCTCGGCGTAGCTGTCCGCGACGGCGATCGGCAGGTCGGCGTGGACGACCCGGGAGAAGCCGATCGGGGCGCCGAGCTCGTCGGCCACGGTCTCGGCGATCTCCTCGCGCCGCGCGGCGAGCCCGTCGCGCAGCGCCGCCAGGTACCCGCCACGCTCGGCCGGCGCGATGGCCGACCAGCCGGGCAGGGCGGCGCGCGCGGCCCGTACGGCGGTGTCGACGTCGAGCGCGGTACCGGCGGGCACCGTGCCGATGACGCGCTCGTCGGCCGGGTTCACGACCTCGATCGTGTCCGTGCCGGCCGCGGGCCGCCAGGCGCCGTCGATGTACATCCCGTCATGCGACTTCACGTCGTTCGCCCTCCAGCACACCGCTCCGGCCCGTCGTACCCGACCAAACTAACGACGGTAGTTTTCGGACGCCAGGGGCCGCCACGTGCCCTCGATCACGTGCCCGCCACCGCCCACGCCCTGCGCGTCGCCCGCACCTCAGCCCTGACCCCACGTCAACTACCGGCCATCGCCGGCCAGATGGCCGCACCCCGACGCGCGGCGCCGGCGGCCGGGTACGGCCCAGGCGAACGGGCGGAGAAACGCGGGCCCGATCTCCGTCCCCTACACGCTGCCCGGCGGTCGCCCCGTCACACCCACCCACCGGCCGATCACCCCGACGCCGACGGTTTACGGCCGCCCCGCGGGCGCGCGGGGTCCCCGGCGGGCGCCGCCGTGGGCGTACGCCCGGGGGTGGGTCGGGGCGCGCGACCAGGGGTGGGCCGGCCCCGGCGCCGCCCCGCCGCCTTATCGAAGGCCGCGCCCCGGCCGCCGCCGCTGGCCTTGGACCGGCGTCCGGCCCGGGGCCCGGTCGGCCCACCGCGCACGGTGCAGCCGGGCAGGGGGTGTTCGGGCTGGGGGTCGTGTGCGCGGGGGCGCGCGGGGACGGAGGCGGGCGGTCGGGGGAGGCGGGAGGGCGCCGGGTCAGCGGGGTCGGGGCGTGTCGCGGACGTCGTGCAGGTGGGCGAAGACGACGATGTTGGAACGGTAGCCACGGCCGGGCTCGAAGGCTCCGCCGCAGGTCAGCAGCCGCAGTTCGGGGCGGCCCTGATCGCCGTAGACCTCGCGGTCGGGGAAACGCGAGCGCGGGTAGGTCCGTACCGCGTCCACGGCGAACACGGCCGTCCGGCCGTCGTGGCGGGCCACGTCGACCAGGTCGCCCCGCCGGAGCGCCGGCAGTTCGAGGAAGACCGCGGGCCCACGGCGGGTGTCGCGGTGGCCGACGATCACGGCGGTGCCGCGCTCGCCGGGACTCGGCCCCCGCTCGTACCAGCCCGCCACCCCGGGGGTGTTCATGGCCGGCGTCGTCAGCCGGCCCCGTCGGTCGAGGCCGAGGCCGACGAGCGGCGCGTCCACCCGCAGCGTGGGAATGGCCAGGCGGCCGGGGCGGGCCCGGGGGACGGGGGCCCGGGGCACCAGCGGCCGGGTGGCGCGCGGGGCACCGGGCACCCGCCCGGCCGGGCCCTTGGCGGCCGTCCGCGCCGCGTCGTGCGCGGCGG
>NZ_JBHVJC010000047.1:0-7536 GCF_042799315.1 Streptomyces sp. NPDC057702
CGGGGACGGCCGCGCGTCGGCCCGCCGAGCGTGGCCGCCGGCGCCCGGCCCCCCGCCCCCGCCCCCACGGCCAGGCCCGTCCGTCGGCGCCGCGCCGCCCGCCCGCCGTGGCCCCGGTCGCGCCCGGTGCGGAGCGTCGTCCACCTCTTGCCCGGCTGGCCCCCGACCCCGCCACCCGGCCCCTTACTCTGGTTGCGCAAGCGACTCATCCATCGGCTCATCGGCAAGTAGGGGCAGCATGTACGGCTGGATCTGGCGGCACCTGCCGGGCAACGCGTGGGTGCGGGCACTGATCTCCCTGCTGCTCGTGCTCGCTGTCGTCTACGTGCTCTTCCAGTACGTGTTCCCGTGGGCGGAGCCGCTGCTGCCGTTCAACGACGTAACGCTTGATGAGTGACCGTGGCGACGGCAGGAACCGATATGGCAGGAACGGCAGGCATCCGATGACCGCGCGCATTCTCGTCGTGGACAACTACGACAGCTTCGTGTTCAACCTCGTCCAGTACCTCTACCAACTCGACGCCGTGTGCGAGGTGGTGCGCAACGACGAGGTGGAGCCCGCGCACGCCGACGACGGCTTCGACGGCGTCCTGCTCTCCCCCGGCCCCGGCACCCCGGAGCAGGCCGGGGTCTGCGTGGACATGGTGCGGCACTGCGCGAGCACCGCGCTGCCCGTGTTCGGCGTGTGCCTGGGCATGCAGTCGATGGCCGTGGCCTACGGCGGCGTCGTGGACCGCGCGCCCGAACTGCTGCACGGCAAGACCTCCCCCGTCACCCACGACGGGACCGGCGTCTTCACCTCGCTGCCCTCGCCGTTCACCGCGACCCGCTACCACTCGCTGTCCGTCGCGAACGGCACCCTCCCCGCCGAGCTGACGGCCACCGCCTGGGCCGAGGGCCCGGCGGGCGGGGCGGATCGCATCGTGATGGGCCTGCGCCACCGGGAGCTGCCCGTCGAGGGCGTGCAGTTCCACCCGGAGTCCGTCCTCACCGAGTGGGGCCACCTCATGCTGGCGAACTGGCTGACCCGGTGCGGCGACGCGGGCGCGCTGGAGCGGGCGGTGGGGCTGGCGCCGGTGGTCGGCAAGGTCGGGGCGTGACCCCACCGCGCCCCGACGGCGTGGCCGCCGCGCCCGACACCGGCGAGGGCGCCGCTGGTGGCGGCGGTGCCAGCGCGGCCGGCCGGGGCGTGAGCGGCCCGCCCCGCCACGAGGAGACGGTGGGCCTGCGCCTGCCCGCCCCGGAGCGCCGGGGCGCCCCCGGGCCCGGACCCATGCCGCCGCTGGTCGATGCCGAGACGATGACGCTGCGCCGGGCGGAGCCACCGGCGTACGCCCCTCTCCCGTTACCCCCCGAGCAACCGGTCACCGAGGCCGACCACGCCGCGCCCGGAGGCCGGGCCGCGCGGCGCAAGGCCGCCCGCAAGGCCGCGGGCCGGACCGGCGGACGGGCCCCCGCCCGGCGCGCGGACGGCCCCGGCCCCGGCACGACGCCGGCCGGCGCGGTCGCCGCCGCCACGGGGCCGCCCACGACACGGCTGGCGGCGCGGCGGGCCGAGCGGGCGCGCAGACCCGGCGTGGCCACCCGGGTCAGCCGGGGGCTCGGCGAACTGTTCATCACCATCGGGGTGCTGATGCTGCTGTTCGTGGCGTACCAGCTCTGGTGGACGAACATCATCGCGCACCGGCAGGCGGCGCAGGAGAAGGAGAAGTTACAGAAGCAGTGGGCGCAGGACGACAAGCGCGCGCCCGGCGACTTCGAACCCGGTGAGGGGTTCGCGATCCTCTACATCCCCAAGCTCGACGTGGTGGCCCCGGTGGCCGAGGGCGTCGACAAGCGCGACGTACTCGACCGTGGCATGGTCGGCCACTACGGCACCGGAGCGCTCAGGACCGCCATGCCGGCGGACAGGCGGGGCAACTTCGCCCTCGCCGGTCACCGCAACACCCACGGTGAACCCTTCCGCTACATCAACCAGCTCCAGCCCGGCGACCCCATCGTCGTGGAGACCCAGGACGCGTACTACACGTACGAGATGGCCGCCGTCCTCCCGCAGACCTCGCCGTCCAACATCGGTGTGATCGGCCCTGTACCACCCGGCTCCGGATTCACCGGGCCGGGGCGCTATCTCACGATGACGACGTGCACACCGGAATTCACCAGTAAGTATCGAATGATCGTGTGGGGCAAGATGGTTGAAGAGCGCCCCCGCTCTCAGGGCAAACCGGACCCGCTGGTGAAGTGAGCGGCCGGTGACCGCCCGGGACCAGGGGCGTTCGGCCGGAGTGCGAGGGCGCTTCGACGAAGACGAGGGAACGAGGTAGGACCGGTGGTACGGACCGACGAGGACGAGCGGGGCGAGCCGGGCGCCGCACCGCCGCGAGGCAGCCGTACCCGAAGCCGCGTCGCGACCGCCGTGGGGGTCTTCGGCGAGCTGCTGATCACGGTGGGTGTGCTGCTCGCGCTGTTCGTCGTCTACTCGCTGTGGTGGACGAACGTGCTCGCCGACCGGGAGGCGAAGAAGCAGAGCGACAAGGTGCGCGAGAACTGGGCCAAGGGCCCGGGCGCGCTCGACACCCGGGACGGCATCGGCTTCCTGCGCGCCCCCGCGCTCAAGGAGGGCGACATACTCGTCAAGAAGGGCACCGCGACCAGAACCCTCAACGACGGCGTCGCCGGCTTCTACACCAAGCCGGTCAAGTCGGCGATGCCCTGGGACGAGACGGGCAACTTCACGCTGGCGGCCCACCGCGACGGGCACGGCGCGAAGTTCCACAACATCGACAAGCTGGACGAGGGCGACCCGATCGTCTTCGAGACCCGCGACGTCTGGTACGTCTACCGGGTCTACGCCAAGCTCCCGGAGACCTCCAAGTTCAACGTGGACGTCCTGGACCCGGTGCCCCGGGAGTCCGGCAAGAAGCGCCCCGGCCGCTACCTCACGCTCTCCACCTGTACCCCCGTCTACACCTCGCGGCACCGCTACATCGTGTGGGCCGAGCTGGAGCGCACGGAGAAGGTCGACGAGCACCGCACCGAACCCGCCGAACTGCGCTGACCACCCCCATCCCGCCCGTAGCACGCCGCCTCAGCGCCCCCGGCCCGCCCGACCGCCCGAAGCGCCCGCCTCCGCTCCGAGTCGCCCACAGCGCGCCTGAGCGCCCCGGTCCGACCGCGACCCGGTACCGCGGCCCCGTGCTGACGTCCCGTACCGCCGCCCCGTGCCGCCGTCCCCTACCGACGTTCCCGCCGTACGCGAGCGCCCGGCGTACCCCGCGACCACATGAGAACGGCCCGTCGTACGCGCCTTCCAGCGCGTACGACGGGCCGTTGGGGTCAGCTGGCGCCGCCCGGTCCGGGATCGGGGATCAGCCGAACCAGCCGCCGTGGCCGCCCTCGTCCCCGTTGCCGTTGTCGCCGCCCGAGGGGCGGCCGGCGATCGTGGTGAGGTTCACCGCCGTGTTCGGCGGGACCTGGCTGCCCGCCCCGGGCTGGGAGATCAGCACGATGGCGTTGTCGTCCTGCGGGCCGGTGATGTTGCCGACGGTGAGACCGAGGTCGGCCAGCGTGGTGCGGGCGTCGCCGAGCTTCTGCTGGGTGAGCGCGGGCACCTGGACCGGGGCGGCGGTGTCGTCACCGTCGTTGCCACCCTCCTCGCCGCCCTCGTCACCTCCGGCGGGCGCCTTGGCGATGGTCAGGGTGACCACGGAGTCCGGCACCACCGGGGTGCCGCCGGTCGGCGTCTGGGTGATGACCGTGCCCGCCGGCTTGTCCGCGCTCTCCTGCTCCTGCGTCTCGACCTTCAGGCCCTGGCCCGTCAGGAGCTGCTTGGCCTCGTCGGCGGACTTGCCCAGCACGTCCAGGACGGTGACCTGCTCCTTCTTCTTGGCCACCGTCAGCGTGACCTCGCTGCCCTTGCGGACCTTGGTGCCGCCGTCCGGGGTCTGGCTCAGGACCTTGCCCGGCTCCTCCTCGGACTCGGTCTGCTGGACGTTGACCGTGAACTCCTTGTCCTCAAGGAGCTTCTTGGCGTTGTCGACCTGCTTCTCGGTGACGTCGGGCACCTCGACCTTGGTGACGGCCAGGCCCTTGGACATCGTGAGCTGGACGGTGCCGTTCCGCTTGATCTCGGCGTCCGGGCCGAAGGCGGGGATCTGCTCGCAGACGGTGCCCTTGGGCTCCTTGCAGAACTTCGTCTCCCCCTCCTCGACCGTGAAGTCACCGTTCTCGGCGGTCTTCTGGGCCTCGGCGAGGGTCTTGCCGACGAGGTTGGGCACGTCGACCATGTCGTCGTTCTTGCCGCCGCCCATCAGCGCCTTGCCGATGAAGATCGCACCCACCAGCACCAGGACCGCGGCGAGCACCAGCAGGATCGTGGAAGTGTGGTTCTTCTTCTCGCCCCGGTGCCGGTCGCCCCGCTCGTCGTAGCCGAAGCCCCCGTCGTCGTCGCGGGTGGGCGGCAGCATGGTCGTCTGCGCCGCCGCGTCCTGCGGCCGGAGCATGGCCGTCGGCTGGTCGTCGCCGTAACCGGCCGCGCCGAGCGCGGCCGTGGCCGCCACCGGCTGGCCGTCGAGCGCGGCCTCGATGTCGGCGCGCATCTCGTCGGCCGACTGGTAGCGGTAGTCCGGGTCCTTCACCAGCGCCCGCAGCACGATCGCGTCCATCTCGGGCGTGATCTCGGGGTCGTACGCGCTCGGCGGCTGCGGCTCCTCGCGTACGTGCTGGTAGGCGACGGCCACGGGGGAGTCGCCGACGAACGGGGGCCGCACCGTGAGCAGTTCGTACAGCAGGCAGCCGGTGGAGTAGAGGTCGCTGCGCGCGTCCACCTGCTCGCCCTTGGCTTGCTCGGGCGAGAGGTACTGCGCGGTGCCGATGACGGCCGCGGTCTGCGTCATCGTCATGCCGGACTCGCCCATCGCGCGCGCGATGCCGAAGTCCATCACCTTGACCTGGCCGGTGCGCGTCAGCATGACGTTGGCCGGCTTGATGTCGCGGTGGACGATCTGGTTGCGGTGCGAGTACTCCAGCGCCTGCAGGATGCCGACGGTCATCTCCATCGACCGCTCGGGCAGCAACTTGCGCCCGGAGTGCAGCAGTTCACGAAGGGTCGAGCCGTCGACGTACTCCATCACGATGTACGGGATCGAGACGCCGTCGACGTAGTCCTCGCCGGTGTCGTAGACCGCGACGATCGCGGGATGGTTGAGCGAGGCGGCCGACTGGGCCTCACGGCGGAACCGGGCCTGGAAGGACGGGTCGCGCGCGAGGTCGACCCGTAGCGTCTTCACAGCGACGGTGCGGCCCAGGCGCGTGTCATGGGCGAGGTAGACCTCCGCCATGCCACCGCGGCCGAGCACCGAGCCCAGCTCGTACCGGCCGCCGAGGCGACGCGGCTCTTCCATGTCTGCTCCAGCCCTGTTCCGTCTCTTACGGTCTCACCGGTTGGGGGCCCGGCGTGCGCTGCTCGCGCCTACGGTACCTGTCGAGTGAGGTTCTCCCGAGGCGGGACAGCGGCAAGAGCCGTAACGGTACAAGTCTGTGCCGCACTGAGATCGCGATGTTATGAAACCAGATGCGGTTCGAAGGAGGTCCTGTCGAAAAATCACCGCATTGAAATGCTCTGTCGTATGGCATACGCCATGTCCCTATTAGGAACTATCTACTTTCCGCCGCCCGCGCATGGGCGAGTACGGTCGCATGGCGCCTCTCGATCCGCTGGAGCTCCCGTTCGTGCTGTCTGATCGCCCGCTGTTGATGGGCGCTCTCCACCGCGAACCAGGTCGGTACGAGACGCGAGGTCGTCTTGCACACCACATCGGCCGAGGCCACCTCGACCGCCTCCGGTCCCGAGGGGGCGCCGACGATCGCCGGGTCCCGTGTCGCCTCCCACGGCGCGGCGTAGTGGAATCCGCGTGCCCGCATACACGCGGACCACATGCGCACCGCTTCCGTCACTCGGCTGTCCGCGCGTGACGACTCGTACGTGTCCCGTCCGAGTTCGTCGACCAGCATCTCGTTGTTCACAGGCGGAGCGCCGGCGGCCAGTTCTTCCTCCGCCGAGTGGACGCAGCCGCCTTTGCGGGCCGTCTTCACCTCGCTCAGGTCGCGTATCTCGGCGGGTACGAATCCCAGCAACGCTTTCCTGGCCGCACGCGACAGTCCGTTGTTCACGGATGTCGAACCGACTTTTTTCGGGTCGCGCCCGGGCGGGAAACCGTATCCGTACCTGGCCGCGCTTTCCGGGACCGCTATTCCGTAGCGGCGTTCGTTTCCGACCGGACCTGTCTGCGGCTGAGGTGGTTCCGGCAGGTACCGGAATCCGTGCTGTGCCATGCACGCGCGCTTGAGCTGTTCCGCGGCGCGGGCGACCAGTCGGAAGGAGGCGTCGTCGAGGGTGTAGCGGTCGAGCGGCAGACGAAGCCGACGTGGGTCGGCGTTGTCGGGCAACGCCGTCGTGGACGGCTCCACGCGTCGTGGCGGGCCCGCGTCGGTCCCGCCGGTGCCGCACGAGACGGCTAGACACGCGACGGCGGCCACGACGATCCGGCGCCCGGCTGATCCACGCCGAGCCCTCCTGAGCGCCAGCACGGTAGGTGCCTCCTGACATCGGGGGTGGGGCGGGGAGCCGCGCACCACCGCGCGACTCCCCGCTGCGTCAGAGTGCTCCGAACTCAGGTCACACGTACTTTCCGGACGCGTTGTTGTTCTTCAGCTCGTCGTTCAGCGGCCCGCTGGTCGCCCAGGTGAACGTCTGGGAGGGGCCGTCGTAGTTGGTGTTGTAGTAGATCCGGTAGCGGTTGTGGGAGTTCCAGTTCGTGACGTAGGCGGCGTTGTTCTTCACCACCTGGGTGTAGCCGTTGCCGTTTCCGCGACACATGAAGTAGTCATCAGCGAATGTCGGTTGGTTGTCCGTGAACCCCTGGGACGCGCTGTTCGGATTGGAGTTGAAATAGAGCTCGACGCCCTGCCGGTCCACGGCGTTGAGGCAGCCCGCCCGGGGGGCCGCTGTCGCCTCTCCGGCTCCCGTCGCGATGAATGCCGACGCGACGGCGACACTCGCCATCACGGTGGAAAGGGTTCTCCCGATTGCGGCGCTTCTGAACACAGTTACCTCTCTCGATTGCGGTCGAGGGTGCGGTCGAACTGTTCGGTTCAATTTTAGCGAGTGCGTCTGCTTATCGGAGGATGTGCGCGCTGAATGACTACTTCTCACCGGGAAAGGCCGAAAGTGGAAATGAAGGGTGATATCGCGGCCTCAAACGTGGGATATGCCACGGGCGAGGTGGTTTCACGGAACCGAGGAACGGCGGAACCGACGACTTCGTCGGCAACGGACGTGCCAGGACCGGTCGCCATGGACGGTCACGGGCCGGCTCGGCGTCCTGGCGGCGCCGTGGGGCCCGTACGGGCGGTGGCGCGCGGCGGTGAGCTCGCCCGGCCCCTCGCCCCCCACACGAACGAGGTGGTGGGTGCCCCGGAGATTCCCGGGGCCCCACCACCACGCGGGCATCTCGCTGGCGCGGCCAACAAAAAGCA